>JAXHVL010000146.1:0-13452 GCA_034189225.1 Thermodesulfobacteriota bacterium | reverse complement strand
CTTCTCCAGGGCCACTTGTCCGGAGACGTTGCCAGTTTTGCCCGAACCGGGTTGTTTTCGATATACCGAACACAGACAACCAGGTCGATATATGCCTGATAATCTTCATCGGGAAAAAAGGCAGGCTGACGCCTGTTCCACCGTTGCGTGATATGATGCGGCCTCCCTTCCGCCACCACCCTTGCCATTCTAGCCATGAATACCCCCAGACGCATTATATGTCAAGAAAATTAGATATACTGTCCCCGGAATACCGAGACTGTCCCCGGAATACCGGAATACGGGGGCGTTTCTGCTTGACCCGTGGCGGTGAATCTGTTAAAAACCATCCATGTTTAAAATCAATATCATATTCCGCAACATGATCTTTCCGCCCAGGGCTGCGGCCGTGAGCCTCGTGCCGGCGGCGGCCCCTCTCACGCCGCCGTGAAGCCGGCGCTTTGCGTTCGGCCGGGCGGTTTTTCGGACCGAAGAACACCAAAACCGCCGCGTATCATTTCAAACCGCCGGCAGACGATCCGTACCAAGCCACCCGCCCGAATACTGACAGCAACGCCCTGATCTTTTGCGCCGAATTCTTATACACCGGAAAGGCGGATGGCGATCATCCGCATGACAAGAAACAGACACAACGATGAATGAACCAATGAATCATAAAGCACAATCAACCATCCGCAAGCGCCGGACCTTCGGCATCATCAGCCATCCGGACGCCGGTAAGACAACGCTTACCGAGAAACTGCTGCTCTTCGGCGGCGCCATCAACATGGCCGGTTCGGTCAAAGCCCGAAAGGCAAGCCGGTATGCCACCAGCGACTGGATGGAGATCGAAAAGGAACGGGGGATTTCCGTAACCAGCTCGGTCATGCAGTTCGATTACCGTGATTATGTTCTAAACCTTCTGGATACGCCCGGTCACCGAGATTTTTCCGAAGATACCTACCGCGTGTTGACGGCCGTGGACAGCGCCGTCATGGTCATCGACAGCGTCAAGGGCGTGGAGCATCAGACCCGGAAACTGATGGAGGTCTGCCGAATGCGAAACACCCCTATTCTGACCTTTATCAACAAGCTTGACCGGGAAGGCATGCACCCTCTTGATATCCTATCCGATATCGAAGAAACCCTGCAGATCGAGTGCGCGCCCCTTACCTGGCCAATCGGCATGGGAAAAGGGTTTAAAGGCACCTACAACCTCTTCAATAAGACCCTGGCCCTTTTTGCTCCCGGCGAATACCTGTCATCCGGAGATATGCTGACGGTTGACAGCCTTTCCGATCCCCGTCTCGATAAAATACTGGGGCGGCAGGCGGATGCGCTGCGGGAGGATGTGGCTCTGCTGGAGGGCGCAGCCGACCCTTTTAATATGAAGGATTTTCTTAACGGCAGCCAGACGCCTGTTTTTTTCGGCAGCGCGGTCAACAATTTCGGGGTTCGGGAGCTTCTTGACAATTTTGTGGAAATTGCCCCCGGCCCGCTGCCGCGGCAGGCGGACACACGCCTGGTGCTGCCTGAAGAAACGCCTTTTTCCGGTTTTGTGTTCAAGATACAGGCCAACATGGACCCGGCCCACCGGGACCGTATCGCTTTTCTGCGGGTATGCTCGGGGCGTTTTGAGCGGGGCATGCGCCTGCGCCATCACAGAACGGGAAAGGATATGCTGATCGCAAATCCCATAACGTTTCTCGCCCGCGACCGCGCCTTTGTGGAAGAGGCATGGGCCGGCGACATTATCGGCATCCACAATCACGGCACCATCATGATCGGGGATACCTTTACGGAAAAAGAACCGCTGAGCTTCAGGGGGATTCCCAAATTCGCACCCGAGCTTTTCCGGCGGGTGCGGCTGAAGTCGCCCCTGAAAACCAAGCAGCTTCAGAAAGGGATTAAACAACTGGTCGAGGAAGGCGCGGTGCAGGCCTTTCGTCCGCTGGCGGGCAACGATATCATTCTCGGCGCGGTGGGGTTGCTGCAGTTTGATGTGACCATGGCCCGGCTGAAAAACGAATATGCCGTGGATGCCGGCTATGAACCGATTGATTATGCCGCCGCCCGATGGGTTTCATGCGGGGACAAATCCATGCTGGCCGCTTTTGAAAAATCCCGCCGCGCCAATCTTGCCAGGGATATGGACGACAACCTGACCTGCCTGGCCCCAAGTGAATGGCAGATGGATTTTATCGCCGAACAATGGCCGGATATTCATTTTTTCAAAATCCGGGAGATTCAATAAGGATGGTCCCGTAAAAAGTCACTTTGGGACGGCAAAATAAAATTGGAAGGCTTATGCGAACGGATATAGATTTAAACAAATTCCGGCAGCGTCTTGAAAAACGTTTTGAAGAGTTGTCGGCATGGCAGGATGGCAGAAAGGACCAGTCAGGACCGGTTGAGCTGGATCAGCCCAGGATGGGCCGGCTCACGCGCATGGATGCCATGCAGCAGCAGGCCATGTCCCGGGCCTCGGACCGGCTCATCGCGCTCGAACGTCAGCGGATTCAGACGGCCCTGAACCGGATGGAATCCGGCGATTACGGTTACTGCACTGTCTGCGAAGAGGAAATCGCCGAGGGCCGTCTGCAATCGGACCCCAGCCTGCTGACATGCATTGACTGCGCAAGGAACGCAGAGCAGGGGTAAAGAACCCTGGCCCGGAGGGTCAGTGTCATGTCAATCGTCATATGTCACTAAAATCATGATGGGATAATCCAAATCGAAATCGCTATCGAAAGTCCTTCATATTCACCCCGGCAAGCCTTCAAACGAAAGCCATGTCGCAACTGCCAAACACCGAAAAACCCTCCAGCCGAAAAACATTGACACACAAAGACAGTATTGATATCCATGAAGGCTATAAAAACGGTGTTTGTTTTTTATCGTAAACCTTTATGGCATCGCCAGTATCAATTTTAACCCAGGCGGCCGAAAGTACAGATAACGAGGGCCGTGGCAGCGACCATCCTGCTCCATGCCGGCAAGAAAGCATTCATAATTCCTGATTCCCTTGATCCTGATGACATTGAAAACGCAAAGACACTGTTCAGGCCGCAGGTTTTCCCAGCCACTGGGGATGATACTCTTTCTCGTATTCATGGCCTGTTACCTGCCGGCAGGCGCTACGACGCATCCGGTGCGGGCGCAGTCCACAAGCCAATGCACAGCCGGCGCATCGGAAACCGCCATGGAGTTGGCATCAGCCGCCGCCGAGGCCCCCGGCCACGGCGCAGCTCACGGAAATGGCCACGGCTCTCACGCCGCCCTTGGCGAAATCCTTCCCCTGTGGAGCGTCATCCCCTTTGCCTGCATGCTGTTGTCCATCGCACTCCTGCCGCTGCTGGCGCCGGAATTCTGGCATCATCATTTTGGAAAGGTATCCGCCTTCTGGGCGGCAACCCTGGCGATTCCTTTTCTGCTGATTTTTAAAGGAACCGCGCTTTACGAAATTTTTCATATTCTGCTGGCGGATTATGTGCCGTTTATCGTCCTGCTCTGGTCTCTGTACACGGTATCCGGCGGCATTCTCCTGCGGGGAACCCTCAGGGGCACACCATTGGTCAATACGCTTCTATTGCTTACCGGAACCGTTCTTGCGTCATGGATGGGCACCACCGGCGCGGCCATGCTGCTGATCCGTCCCTTTCTCCGCGCCAATGATTATCGAAAAAGCAGGGTTTTCATGGTTGTTTTCTTTATTTTTCTGGTGGCCAACATCGGCGGTGCCCTCACGCCCCTTGGCGACCCCCCGCTGTTTCTGGGCTTTCTGCAGGGCGTCAGCTTTTTCTGGACCTTTAACCTGCTGCCCCACATGCTTTTTGTGGCTGTCATCTTACTGATTGTTTATTTTATCATGGATACCGTCTTTTACCGCAGGGAGGTTCCTGACGGACCGCCGGATGACGGTGCAAAAGAACCGCTGCGGGTGGAAGGCATCCACAACCTTTTATTTTTATTAGGTATTGTGGGGGCTGTTCTTGCCAGCGGCATTTTCCAATGGGGGCATGTCAATACCCTTGGGGTGGAGCGTACGCTTCAGAACTGGGCCAGAGATGGTTTTCTGGTCCTGATGGGACTGCTGTCCCTGGTCACCACGCCCTTTAGAATCCGGGACGACAATGATTTTACATGGTTCCCCATCATTGAAGTAGCGGTGCTGTTTATCGCCATTTTCATCACCATGACACCGTGCCTGCTGATCCTCAAGGCGGGCCCCAGGGGCGAACTGGCCGGTTTGATCAATTCGATCAGGGAACCGGCGCATTATTTCTATGTCACCGGCCTGCTTTCCGGGCTGCTGGACAATGCACCGACCTACCTGACCTTTTTTAATACCGCCCTGGGCGGTTTTTATCCTGGAATGACGGAAAAGGCTGCCGTGGAACTGCTGATGACTGAAAATGCCGTTTTCCTGGAAGCGATTTCAACCGGAGCCGTATTTTTCGGGGCACTCACCTATATCGGCAACGCGCCCAACTTTATGGTGCGTTCCATTGCCGAAGAGGCCGGCATACCGATGCCGAGCTTTTTCGGTTATATATTGAAGTACAGTCTGATTTTTCTGGCACCGGTGCTGGTGATCATGCAACTGATTTTTTTCTAAAAAACGGGGACGGGAAATTATTGTCAATCCATGAACATAAAAGGTTTCGGCAATAACTCTCAAAAGGATTTTATTAAATGGTATCGTCGGTTTTAAATAAAAAAATTGCCATTGTGGGGGCCGGTAAATTCTGCGAACGGTTCCTGACCTTTTTCTTTAAAACCAATGTCCGGGGCGAAAAACCGGTGATCATGGGGGTGGCGGACAAGAATCGGCTTGCCAGGGGGATTGTGCTGGCAGAGGAACTGGATATCCCGACCACGACAGACTTCCGTGAATTTGCGAAAATGGAAGGGCTTGACGTTATTATTGAGATGAGCGACCACCCCGCCCTGGCGGATGCCATAAGCCGGCAAATGCCGGAAAGTGTTCAGGTCATCGACCATTACGATGCGCGGACGCTCTGGGATATGCTGAATATTCAGATCTTCCGGGACCGGTGTTTTCCGGAAGACACAACTGACGACCGGCAACCCGCGGCTGCTCAGAACCTGCTGGATGATCTCATGGACCGGTTTGCCGCAATCCTTGATGAAAGAACCAGCCGCACCCGGCAGGTTGTGCAAAACCTCTGGGAACAGAAACAAATTATCGCTCAGATTGTGGAGGGCAGCACGGCGCCCACCTTTGTCATCGACAAAAACCATCATGTCACCCACTGGAACAAGGCATTGGAAAAACTGACGCAGGTGCCGGCTGAAAACGTGGTGGGCACAAACCGGCAGTGGTTTCCGTTTTATGACAAGCCCCGTCCGTCCCTGGCGGACATTGTGCTGGACCAGCTCGACACCAGTGAGCTGGGTAAGTATTATTATACCGGCTGGGATAAATCGGCGCTGATTGAAGGCGCATACCAGGCCGAATCTTTTTTCGAAAAACTGGGCGCCGCCGGAAAATGGCTGTTTATGAACGCGGCCCCGATTAAAGCCGGGGATGGAGAGGTTATTGGCGCCATCGAAACGTTCTGGGATATTACGAAAAACAAGATCGCGGCGCATGAACAGGAGCGCCATAACCGGGAGCTGTCAACCCTGGTGGAAATATACACAGCCCTGAACGCGCCCGGGGATTTTGAAAAACGACTGGACAACGCCCTTTCGGTGGTCCGCGACTTTATCGGGGCCGTCAATATGTGCATTTTTCTGAAAGATGAAAACAACGACTTTTCGCTTCGGTATATGTCCGGCACCTGCAACTATCCCGGTTTTCAAAAAGACCGAACCGCCATGGCCGAGATGGTTCAGAAAATGGAAGACACCGGCCAGCTGAGCATTTATGGAACATCCCGGTCCCCGGAGATGGCCTGTCCCTTTGCCCGGGACGGCAACATTCAGTCATTGATTTATCTGCCGGTGAATGACAAGGAAAACAATTTCCTGGGCGTCATCTACATCACCAGCCGGCACCCGGAACAGACCGTTGAACAGGAAAAAGACATACTGGAACTCATCGGCAACCGCATCGGCGTAGCGGTGGAAAACGCACTGCTTCAGGAGCAGTACATCAAATCCGAAGAAAAGTACCGCACCCTGTTTAACAACGACCCGACGCCGATTTTCATTCTTGAAAAGCAGGACTGCCGGATCATCGACATGAATCAGCGGGCCAGGAATACCTATGGATACAAACTGGAGGAGCTGTCCGGAACACCCTTTACCGCGCTGGGCGATCCGGATGATGATGAGGTAATCAGCGGCCTGGCCAATGTCACCATGGAGCGATCTGTTCTGTTTTCCAAAAAACGGCATTACCGGAAAGGCGGTGACCCTTTTTTTGTTACCATTGTCGTCAGTGCCGCCGAATACGGGGGAAGCGAAATCCTGATTGTCAACACAACGGACATCTCGGAAATCGTCAAAAAAGAGGCGCAGCTGGTGCAGGCCGCCAAGATGTCCACCCTGGGCGTCATGGCCGCGGGAATGGCTCATGAAATCAACCAGCCCCTCAATGCCATCCAGATCTGCGCGGATTATTTCATGAAAATCAACAAAAAGGGAGAAACCGTTTCACCGGATGATTTAAAAACCATGACCACGAATATTATTGAAAATGTGGATCGCGCCTCTAAAGTCATCCGGCGGGTGCGGGATTTTGCCAGGCAGACCGATGTGACGCGCCACAAAATCAATATCAACGCGCCCATTCGGGACAGCGTGAAGGTGCTGAATCACGAGATAAAGAAGCATGAGATTAACTTGTCCCTGCACCTTGAGCGATATATGCCGCCCATCATGGCGGACCACAACCGGCTTGAACAGGTTTTCATAAATCTGATCTCCAACGCCATCGATGCCATTGAAGAAAAGGCGCAGCAACATCCGGACAGCCCCCCCGGCAGCTTCATTGACAAAACCATTGCCATCACCACCGGTTTTGCCGGCGGCGATGTGTCGGTGACGGTTTCCGACATGGGGGCGGGCATGAGCGAACAGGTGCAGGAAAAAATATTCGAGCCGTTTTTCACTACCAAGGAAACCGGCAAGGGCACCGGCCTGGGGGTGAGTATCAGTTACGGTATTATCAGGGACTACGAGGGGGAGGTAGCGGTAAAAAGCCGCGTTGGGGAGGGAACCTCCATTACAATAACATTCCCGGCGGCCGGCCCGCCTTCGGAAAAGAGCTGATGGCAAAAAAAATACTAATCATCGATGATGAGCAGTCCAGCACCTCTCTGCTGGCATTTTCGCTGAAAAGCGACGGGTACGAAGTGTTTACCGCCGACAGGGGCGAGCAGGGCCTGAAGATTTTCGACCGGGAATTGCCCGATATCGTGATCACCGATATCCGGATGCCGGGCATCGACGGTATTGAGGTGTTAAGGCGGATAAAGGAACAGGCTCATCCCGCTGAAGTGATTATCGTCACGGGCCACGGTGATATTGACAATGCCATCGAGTGCCTGAAATACGGGGCGTCGGATTTTATCAACAAACCGGTTCGGGCGGAGAATCTCTCGGTGGCCCTGGAACGCGCGGAAAAAAAGCTTGAGCTTCAGGCAAAACTGGATGAATATACAGAGAACCTGGAACAGGAGGTGGAAACGGTCACCCATGAACTGCGCATGCAGTCCAAGTTTCTGGAAAAACTGATTCAAACATCAGAAGAGGGGATCGTGGCCACCGACCAGATATTTACCGTTATTATTTATAACCCCGCAGCGGAACATATTCTCGGGTATCCGGCCGAGGACGTCCTGCACCGGAAAAAAGCCAAGGATCTTTTTTCCCTGGACCTGATGAGAAAATACAAGGCCAAACGCCACGACCACCAGAAAGGGAAAAAACTGGACCATTTTGAAACCCATGTCAAAAACAGCAACGGCGAACTGATCCCGGTCCGGTTCACCGGCGTTTTCCTGTATGAACACGGCAAAATCATGGGCAGCGTGGCGTTTCTGCAGGATCTCAGGGAAATCAAGCGGCTGGAAAAAGAGCTGCTCATGTCGGAAAGACTGGCCACCGTGGGCCAGACCGTGGCCGGCATGGCCCACGGCGTAAAAAATATTCTTCACGGGTTCAAGGGCGGCAAATACCTCATGGAAGTAGGGTTTAAAAACAGCGACACGGAAAAGCTGAAAGCCGGCTGGCAGATCATTAAAAATAATATCGACCACACCTCCGAACTGGTGATGGACCTGCTGACCTATTCCAATACCCGGGATGTTGAATACGTCCTCTGCGAGCCCAACGATATTGTCAGGGATGTCTGTCAGGCGTATGAGGAAATTACCACGGAAAATGATATCGAGATGACGGTGGACCTGGACGAGGCCATTGGCCGGGTGGCCATGGATAAAACGGCCATTCACACCATCCTGATGAACCTGGTTTCCAATGCCGTTGATGCCTGTATTTTTGATGATATTCCGGGTAAAACATATTATGTTACGGTAAAAACAAAACTTGAAAAAAACAGCATGATCCGCTTTGATGTGATTGATAACGGAACCGGCATGGAAAAATGCGTACAGGACAAAATGTTCACCTCTTTTTTCAGTACAAAGGGGGATAAGGGTACCGGCCTCGGGCTGTTGGTGACCCGAAAACTGATCGAGGATCACAACGGCACGATCGATGTTGTTTCTGAATTGGAAAAGGGAACGCAATTTGTCATCAAAATTCCGTTTCAAGCGTCAGACAACGTGACCTGAACCGGATCAATACGGTATCCGGCGATACGGTGTTGCCGGGCGGGGGGTAACGTGTTAAATCTTGAACCTATTTACTTTTCAAGGAGCATGGGTTATGGGAAAAAAAATACTGGTTGTGGATGACGATCCGGAGGTGCGCATGTACTCCCAGACGGTCCTGGAGGAAAACGGGTATGAACCGGTAATGGCAACAAACGGCGAGGAAGGAGAGGCGCTGATAAAAGAGTCCCCGCCGGATCTGATCATTCTTGATGTGCTGATGCCCAAGGAAAGCGGTATCCGGCTTTACCGGAATGTGAAAACAAGCAAAAAGCTCAGAAATATACCCATTGTCATACTCAGCGGTATTGCAAAAAAATCCTTTCTCCGGTCACAGAAAGTGCTGACTGAATTCGGCGGCGACCCTGTGCCGGACCCCGAGGCATACCTGGAAAAACCCGTTGAGGGGGAGGAGCTTGCAGATACCATAAAAAAAATTCTCGCATAAAACACCAGAGAGACGACGGCATTGAGCGACACGAATGAAAAAAAACCGGGTTTCCGGAAAATGATGTTCATTACCCAGTTCGAGGAACTCGGGTTCGATGCGTTGCAGTCGCTTCTCGTACTTCGGGGGGCGGGGCTGGAGCACATTGTGCTGCTGAATGTCATTGAACGGGAAGGTGTGACCATGCACCGGGGCCATGGCTACGACAAAGACGAGGAACGGCGGCTCAGGGAGCAGGCCAATATCCGGTTCATCGACTGGGCCGAGGTCCTCTTTGAACAAGGCATGGAAGTGGGTGACTATATTGTGGTCGGCAACGTGGTCGCCCAGGCGATGCAGGCCGTTGCGGAGGAAGACGCCGACCTGATCGTTATCGGGCAGCGGAAAAGGAAAATGATCGATTATTTCTATTCCGGCGATGACATCATCGAACTGATACGGCGATCCCCCCGGCCGCTGATGATCTACAAGGAACTGGAGAGCCATTCGTATCACAATGCGTGCCTGGCGGACAACCCCTTTGCCCGGCCCCTGCTTGCGGTGGACTGGTCGCCTGCCAGTATGCTGGCCATAGAGTATCTCAAAACCCTGAAAAACGTGGTCCAGGAAATCAGCGTTACTCACGTGGCTGCGCCGAAGGATTTAAAAGGGTCTTCAAATCTTGACATTCAGAAGCTTCGCAAGGAAAAAAGGGGCCGCCTGGCAGAAATTTGCGAAACGCTGGAAGCAGAGGGCATCGACTGCCGACCCCACATATACGTGGGAGAGCCATTCGGAGAAATTCTGCGGGCAGCCAGGGAATTCAATGCCACAATGATCGTGATGGGCGCTTCAGGACGGTCATTATGGCAGGAGCGATGGATCGGGAGCACGCCCAGGGCCGTTGTTGAAAAAACCCCCTACCCGGTGCTGATTACGCCCCATCTTCAACCGGATGCTCAGCAGGTATTGAAATGAGCAATATTCCCATCAATGATGCGTGCTCCACAATAAAAACGTTTTTAAGAACAAGGGCATTTTCTAAATACAGGAGGAGTGAATGGCGGTTATCACAATTTCCCGGCATTTCGGGTGCGGCGGAAGGGTTATCGGCGAAAAGATAGCCGAATCCCTCGGATATGTTTTCGCCGACAGCGATATCATTACCAGAATTGCACAGGCGGCGAATGTCTCTGAAGCATGGGTGGAGCATGTGGAAAAAGAGGCGTGCGGAAAATTCCTGTGGCTCATCACCCAGATGGTTTCAAAGGGTCTCGTGGATAAAATTCTTCAGGACGAGCGGGGCTATATCGACGAAGCCATTTATTTTGATTATCTGGTGGTGCTGATCGCCCAGTTCGCCGAGGAAGACAATGTGGTCATCATGGGCCGGGGGAGCCAGTATATTCTGCAGGATCATCCGGATGCCATTCATATTCTGCTGGTGGATTCCTTTGAAAACCGGACCCGCAATATCATGGCGCGGCACGGCCTTGCTCAGAAAAAGGCGGCCCAGCTGGTTCGCAGCGAAGACAAGCGGCGGGAAGCCCTTTACAAAAAAATCGGTAAAACCGATTATGACAGAACCGACCTGTATCACATGGCCATCAACCTGGACCGTGTCAAAGCGGACATGGCCGGTGAGATGATTGTAAAGCTGGTGCGCCAGCAATGATAGTCCCGTAAAAAGTCGGATTTGGGACGGCAAAGTAAAAAGTTCAAGATACGGCGCAGCCCTATCACTCCCGAGGAATGAGGCGTACTTGACGTACGCCGCAGTGACGAGGGATGCAGCGCAACACAGATATTGGACTTCCAAGGAACTCGTTTTTTTGTGGAAGGCTAAAGCCTTCCGTTACATGAATTGAGGCCATTATCGAATCAGGGGATATTACCTCGGTTTGTGTAGCGGAGGTCTTTAGACCTCCATAAGTTACTTCCTGCAAAAACACCGCGGCGGGGTTGGAAGCTTTTTACGAAGCCGTCAGCAATAAGCCGCCGGTACTTTATGATTTGGTAAAAAAGTTCACTCGTGGCGCAGGGCATCGATGGGGTCCAGCCGGGCGGCCTGGCGGGCCGGGAAAAAGCCGAACACAACGCCCACGGCCGCGGAAAAGGCAAACGCGATGAGGATAATGCCGGGGTTGAGGATGAACGGAACGCCCAGCAGCCGGGCGCCGGCACCGGCGGCCGCCAGCCCCAGCACGATGCCGAAGATCCCGCCGAACAGGGAAAGCACCACCGCCTCGATGAGAAACTGGAGCAGCACATCCCGGGCAAGGGCGCCGATGGCCAGGCGGGTACCGATCTCGCGGGTACGCTCGGTTACGGACACCAGCATGATGTTCATGATGCCGATGCCGCCCACCAGCAGGCTAACGGCGGCCACGGCGCTGAGCAGAGCGGTCATTACGCGGGTGGTGCCGGTAAGCGCGCCCACGATCTCCTGCATGTCACGCACGTGAAAATCGTCATCCTGGCCCGGCAGAATCCGCCGCCGCTCCCGCATCAGCTGTTCAATATCCGTTTTTACGCGGGTGGTGGACACCCCGTCCAGAGCCGACACGTAAATGGTTTCCACCTCGGTTCCGCCCTGCATTCGCCGCTGAAACGCCCGCAGCGGCATAAGCACCAGGTTATCCTGGTCACGGCCGAAACTGGACTGGCCCTTGGCGGCCAGCACGCCCACCACCTGACAGGCAAGCTTGTTCAGCCGGATCCTGGCCCCCAGGGGGCTTTCATTGCCGAAAATTTCATCCCGGACAGTGGTGCCGATAATACAAACCGTGCGGCCGGCCCGGGCTTCATTTTCTGAAAACGCTCGGCCCGCCTCAATACCCCAGTCCCGCACCTTGAGATAGCCGTTGGTCACGCCCATGACCGTGGTGGACCAATTCCGGTTGCCGTGAATCACCTGAGCGCCCTTGGTCGAGGCCGGCGCCACCGCCTCCAGCCCGAATATCTCCCGCTGTATGGCCTCGGCATCTTCAATCTCAAAATCATCCGCGGCCATGCGGCGGCCTCCCGGGCCGTGAAACCCCTGCCCCGGCCGCACATGGAGCATGTTGCTGCCCAGGGCTGATATCTCGGCCGTGACCTGGGCCGTTGCCCCGCCGCCCAGGGTCACCATGGTGATCACCGCGGCCACGCCGATAACAATCCCCAGGATGGTCAGAAAGGACCGCAGCACGTTTCGCCGGATGGCCCGAAGCGCCAGCAGAATGGTCTCCCATATCATGATGCCGCCTCCCCTTCCGGCGCTGCGCCGTCGATGCGGCCGTCCAGAAAATTCACCACCCGCCGGGCACAGGCCGCCATGTCCGGCTCATGGGTTACCATGACCACGGTGATGCCCCGGTCCCGGTTCAGAGACGTGATCAGCTTCATGATCTCCATACTGGTAGCGGAATCCAGATTCCCCGTGGGTTCATCGGCCATGAGCACCGCCGGGTCAATGACCAGGGCACGGGCAATGGCCACCCGCTGCTGCTGGCCGCCGGACAATTCACCGGGGGTATGAGCCTCCCACCCGTTCAGACCCACCGACGCAAGGGCTTCCATGGCCCGATGATGCCGTTCTTTTAACGGCACACCGCGGTAAACAAGAGGCAGCTCCACATTTTCCAGGGCCGAGGTCCGGGGCAGCAGGTTAAATCCCTGAAACACGAACCCGATATAATGGCGCCGCAGCAGGGCCCGCTGGTTCCGGGTGATCCGTTCCACGGCCGCTCCCCTGAACCGGTATGACCCGGCGGACGGCACATCCAGGCAGCCCAGAATATTCATGCAGGTGGACTTGCCCGATCCGCTGGGCCCCATCACGGCCACGAACTCCCCGGCCGCGATCTTCATATCAATGCCCCGAAGCGCATTCATGGCCGCCTTGCCCGTGCCATAGGCCTTGGTCACGCCGGCCAGCCGAATAAGGGACGGTTGAGAATGGTTATTATTTGTATTCACTTTCAATCGTTTTCTTTTTGATGGCTTCGTAAAAAGCCTTCAACCCCGCCGCGGCGTTTTTGCAGTAAGGAACGTGCGCGAGGCTTGGCTTCGCAATCGAACCTTAGCTTATCGATTTCGATACCGATACCGATTTCGATTTCGATTTCGAATCGAGTCCCTTGGAAATCCAATGTCCGTTTATGGATTTGGGTTGCGATGCATCTCTCGTCATGTCACGTACGGTGTAGGGGCGAACCTTGTGTTCGCCCGATCAGGGGGCGAACACAAGGTTCGCCC
>JAXHVL010000145.1:0-9884 GCA_034189225.1 Thermodesulfobacteriota bacterium | reverse complement strand
TTTGGTCGAGTTCAAGGAAGGCGAAAATTTTAACCGGAGGAATACTTTGCGTATTTTGAGGATTAAAATTTGAGACTGACGCAGAAATCGGGCAAAATAGCAATTTATGGATGGGCACTAGATAATCACAATCAACAACCAATGCATAGGTGGGCCCATGCCGAACAAACCATTTGCCCTGTTCTTGATGTCCATGTCTCTTTGCCTGCTGATTACCGGCGCTTTGTGCCATGGCCCTGTGATGGCCGCTCCGGACGAAGCTTCTTCTGAAAAAAAGACAGATGCGGCTGCCAGCGCCGACAACCAGAAACAGACAGCAGAACAAAACGCCGAAGCCGTTGTCCGAGAGACAGAGGCGGCGGCCGAAACGCCGGACGACTATGAACCGGGATTCTATTATACGGTCAAAAAAGGCGATACGCTGTGGGATCTGTCCCGTAAATTCTACGACTCGCAATGGGTATGGCCGGCCATGTGGGCGCAGAACAAGGACCTTGAAAACCCCCACCTGATTTACCCGGGCCAACGCATACGGCTTTACCAGCGCACCGATGCCCTGGAGCACACGGATAAACCCGAGCCAAAGCCCGAGCCCCCGCCACCCGAGCCGGAACCGGAAGTAGTGGAAGAAACACCGGCCCCTGAAAAAGCCGAAGTTGTGGAAGAACCGGAACCACCGGAACTGGTTTATTACATGTACCCTTCCATGGAGCAGGTCGGTTTTATTCAAAAACTGGACACCGGCTGGTTTTCCACAAACCCCAGGGACCCCCACCGGATGGGCGACATCTTCCGGGTGGAGGGCGACAACAAGGAAATGATCAGCCAGGGGGATACGGTGTATATCAATCCCGAAGAAAACACGAGCTTTATCATCGGCACCCGGTACTGCGTTTACAAGCCTCTGGAAGCCATGGAAAGCCCGTCTTCCGGGAATTATGTGGGGCACCAGTACATGGTCGCGGGCATCGCAGAAATCACCGGCACCCGGGATGCCTATGTGATCGCCAAGATCATCAAGTCCTTCCGCACCATCAACGTGGGGGACAATATCATGCCCTTTAAAAAACGATCCCCCGAAATCCCTATCACCGAACCGCCCCGGGATGTAAGCGGAGAACTCGTGGGCGCGGAAAACCGGGCCAATATCTTTGCCGGCCATGACATCGCCTTTATCAACAAGGGCGAAAAGGACGGCGTAAAGCCGGGACAGCGGTATAAAATTTATTACAAGAATACCGGAAAGGTGGACGGAAAAAAGGTTACCCTGCCGGCCGTGACGTATGGCAAGTTTATCGTCCTGCTGACCCGGGACACTACCGCCACCGTCCTGATCACCAGTGCCAGCAAGGATATCAAACCGGGCGCGGTATTCGCCGCCACCCTCTAGTGTCATGTCAACAGAGAATTGTCATTTATGCCTCCTCGAACATGGAAGCCTGAAGGCTTCCGCTACACTTGCCGATGGCGGCATAAGAATGCACATGTAGCGGTCCGCTGACCGGACCACCAGGATTTTAGTGACACATGACGATTGACATGACACTAGGGTAAAATTATCGACTCAGGCCCAGGTGACCCGCAGGACCTCCTGGTAGGTGGTATCGCCGCGGATGAGCTTTCGCACCGCATCCTCCCGAAGACTGGTCATCCCCTCCTCCCTGGCCTTTTCGCGGATCATATCCAGGTTCGCGTCCTGGGTGGTCATACGGCGAATGCCTTCCGTGTAAGGAAGGATTTCAAATATGCCCACCCTGCCCCGGTAACCCGTCCCCCGGCATTTTGTGCACCCCTTGCCATGATAAAGCTTAACCTCTCCCTGCTTGCCCGTATCAATCCCCATTGCCCGCAACTCATCAGCATCCAGTTCAAAGGATGCCCGGCAATGGGTGCATATCTTTCGCACAAGCCGCTGGGAAACGATGCCGGCGAGGGTCGCCTGAACCAGAAAATAGGGAACCCCGATATTCAGCAGCCGCACCAGGGACGAAGGCGCATCGTTGGTATGCAGGGTGGACAAGACCAGGTGGCCGGTCAGGGCTGCCTGTACGGCGTTCTGCGCGGTTTCCAGGTCGCGCATCTCCCCGATCATGATAATATCAGGATCCTGGCGAAGGATATTCCGCAGGATGGACCCGAAGGTAACCCCCACCCCGGACTGAACGGCGATCTGATTGAAATCCGGGTGCACCATCTCGATGGGCTCTTCCACTGTGGTGATATTAACGTCCGGTGTGGACAGGTATCGCAGCGTCGAGTACAGGGTGGTGGATTTGCCACTGCCGGTGGGACCGCAGACGAGCACGATGCCGTTGGGCTTGTTGATAATGTTCTGAAAGACGTCCTGGTCATCACTGGTAAACCCCAGTCCTGGAAGATCCTGAAACAGGATATCCGGGTCCATGATCCGCATGACCATCTTCTCGCCGAAAGCCACCGGCACCGTTGACACCCGGACCTCCGCCTCCGCACCGGCCTTGTCCGTTTTGATCCGGCCGTCCTGGGGGCGCCGCTTTTCGGCCATGTCCATGCGGGCCATGTTTTTCAGCCGGCTTAACAGGGCGTAATGAACCTTTTTGGGGATGGTGTAAATGGTATGCAGAATTCCATCGATGCGCATCCTTACCAGGGTGACATCCCGCTTGGGCTCGATATGAATATCGCTGGCCCGCTGGTCGAAGGCGTAGGAAAACAGATGGTTCACTGCGTTGACGATATGGCTGTCATTGGACGGCATCTCCCCGTCCCCGGCAAGCCGGACATACTGTTCCAGATTACCCAGGTCCACGGACGGGGCCTGGAACTGTGTCTCGGCCGCGGCGATGGATTTCTTAAATCCGAAAAATTCGTTGATGGTCCGGATCAGGTCGGTTTTAGTGCTGACCACGGGGGCCACCCGCATGTGGACCACCCGCGCAATATCATCCAGGACTTCGCTATTAAAGGGATTGGGGGTGGCCACCACAAGGGCATTATTTTCAATGCCGATGGGCAGCACCATGTAATTCATGGCAAAGGACCGTGGAATGGTATTGGTGACCAGCTCCAGGTCCAGCTTCAGGGGATCGATTTTTTTATAGGGAACGTCCCATGCATCGGCAAGAACCTGGAACACCGTCTCTTCGTCCAGCTCCCCCACGTCCCGGTCAGCCCGGGGCAGCCCCATGGACGCAATGACATCCACCACGGTCACCGGATTGTTGATCCGGACCCCGGGGGGCGCCGACGCCATACGGACCTGATTGGCCTTTTCAAGCCGCGCCCTCATGCTTTCCTGTTTTTTTAAAACCGTTTCCGCATCTGGTTTTGTTAAAATGCCTTTTTTTACCAACAGCTGACACACGGTTTTGGGGGCAAACAGCTTGTCAAAATTCTCGGTCATGCATATTTTCCTTTTACAAAAATTCAGCCCCGTTTTTCCCTTACCTTCGCCGCAATGGCCGGCATGGCTTCACCTGCTTTCATAGGCACATACACATCGGAAACCGCCTCAAAGGCATTTTCATTGGGGTTGATCACAATCACCGGCGCCCCGGCTTTTTTGGCCTCAAAAGGAAAATAAGCCGCCGGGTAGACTACTCCGGAGGTGCCCAGGGCAAGCATGGCATCCGCCGACCGGACGGCGTCAAAGGCTTCCGGAATCTGCTGAACAGATTCCCCGAACATGACCACATCCGGCCGCATCATGGACGCGCATTGATCGCATTGGGGCATCACGTCCATCAGCGCGGCGGGGGAAAAATCCGATAATCCCGCCAGCTGCTCCCTTACTTCTTTTATCAGGGCTTTCCGGTCCATGGACCGCCGGGCGCCGCAGGAAAGGCAGCAGAAACGAAAACCGTTGCCGTGCACTTCAAGCACCCGGCTGCTGCCGGCCTCCTGGTGCAAATTGTCAATGTTCTGGGTGATGACGGTTTTGACGACTCCCAAAGCTTCCAGCTCGAAAAGCGCCTTGTGGCCGGGGTTGGGCATTGCCCGCTCAAACACGTCCAGCAGTTCATCAAACATGGAAATCAGCGGAGCAGGGTCGGTCTGCAACGCATTCAACAACCCGCCGGTGGTGCCCACCCAAGCCGGATCGAGCCGTTCCCAGACTCCGCCCGGATCGCGGAATGTGGCGATTCCGCTCTCCGCCGACATACCGGCGCCCGATGAAACAACGGCATTGCGCGCACGGGCCAGAATTTCCGCGGCCTTCTCGATATTCGCCCCTACACTCATTGTCCGTCCCTCCATTGCTTGTAGTTTTGAATGTCCTTCTCCAGCAAATAGAGTCCCAGCATCGCCACCAGTGCATCGTCGATCTGCCCGTAGCCGGGAATAAAGTCAGGCAAGATATCAAACGGAAACAGAATGTAAACCACCGCCACAAGGAAGACAACAATCGAACCGATGGGAACTTGTCGATAATCGCCGCGCACAAAGTCTCTTACCATCAGAAACAACAGCTTGATATCGGTTGCCAAACGAAGGGCCCATCCCAGGGGGCTGTATTTTCCCGGTGGCTTTCCCTGCATGACCTGATCCCCCTTTCCGACCCATTGGGGGTCGGCTTTTTACTTCGGTTAAAAACCAGGTGTACCGGCCATCTTCACGGCGACGTTCCCGGCCCTTCCAGCACGATGGTAACCCGTGTACCGGCCACATCCAGCACCTTCACGCGGAAGCGCTCCGACGTCTTGCCGGAAAGGGCATCGGCCAGGGCCTGCGCATCGCCTTCCACTTCCGCTGCGATTATCGCTTGGTCAATGGTCATTTCAGTCATCTGAAAGGTCTTGACCAGGGACATGGCCTCAAGAATTTTTCGGAATGCGCTGAGCTTGGACAGATATCCATCGCCCTGGATCTCTATTTCAAGCGCACGGGAACGTTTCTTTTGAACGTTCCAGGCCTTCACAATGGGCGGTGATACCAGATGCACGGCTTTATCAGCGGCGGCGTCAAAAAAAGCGGCGCTGTCGGCATAGGCCGTTTCCTGGGTGGCGGAAACGGTTGCACTCCTGGCGACGATCTCACGGCCGGTTACCGCATTCAACACGCGAACAGAAATATCCCCCTGCCAACTTCCGGTTGCATCGGTATCATTGCCTTCACCGGTTTTCGATCCATTCACACGGCCCACTATTACAAAATCGGCTCCCAGGGCCTTGGCCAGCTCCAATGCCCCTTCATTGGTAAGATCCGGCGAAAGCCCCTCCCAATCGGTCTCCTGATGCATGAGTTCAACATGGTTGACGGTCTCCATCCCCCTTTTTTCAAACCCTGCCGCCATCTGCTTTTCAATGGCGGGAACAATATCCGCTGCATCCGCCCGCCACCAGTAACTCGGGGGTTGACCGGAGATATCCTGAGTCACGGCAATCATCAGCCGGGGCGGTATGGCGATATCAATCAACATGCCCGCCTCCCTGACGGTGGTTTTGATTTTTCCCCGTGGCACAACCGCCCGGACCAGCGCCCGGCAGTAAGTATTTTCCATGTCTGCCGGCGTAGCGGCGGACAGCACGGAGTAGCTCACGATAAACGCCTCTGAGCTGCCGGAAAACAGGGTGTCCAGTTCAGCAAAATTGGCGGTAAGAATATCCTCTGGGATGACCGTCACCATGGCAGCCTCCACGGCCGCAGCCAGGCCGTTTTTTATTGCCGCACTTCGGCAAGCAGCGGGATCCGGTTCTTCGACCTCTCCGGTGCCAATCACCGTCATGGTGAGTTGTTTATCCGCGTCCTTGCCATACGCATCAGGTAAAAAACCACCAGCGCACATCAGCATCAATGGAACAATAATAAAAATATATCGCAACCCGGCCGCGGTTCGTGCCTTCATTTTCCCACACCTCCACATATGTTATGTTTTCCTGCTCATCGAATAGGTTGCCAGCATCTCAAGCAGTGCCCTGGTTTCCGAGGCAGGGAAGGCGCTGAGCGCCTCCCCGGCTTTTTGAACATGATCTGCCGCACACTGCTCAGTGTAGACAATACTCCCGTATTTCTCAAGCAAGCCCTTTAAATCGTCAAACTCCCGGCTTGTAAAATCCGGTTTGGCCGCAATTTCCCTGATAAAAGCGGCATCACCGGCATCGGCCTTTGCAAGGGCATGAATCAGCGGGAGGGTGAATTTGCCTTCCCGCAGGTCCGCACCGACCTTTTTTCCCAGTTCGGCGTCGTCGGCCTGATAATCAAGCAGGTCATCGGCCATCTGAAAAGCCATGCCCAGATTCATCCCGTAAACGGCAAGGGCGTCCGCCGCCGCCTTCGACGCCCCGGCAATCACCGCACCGGAGCGGCATGCTCCTTCCATCAACACCGCGGTCTTGTTCCGGATAATCGTCCGGTATTCTTCCTCGGTAAGGTCCGCCCGCCCCTTTCGTGACAGTTGATGGATTTCCCCCTGGGACATCATCTCCGTTACCGATGCCAGAATGCTGATAATCTCCATCCGGCCCGTTTTGACGGCGATGGAGCTTGCCCTCGCAATGAGAAAATCCCCCACCAGCACGGCGGAGGCGCTGTCCCAAACCGCATGGGCCACGGCATTGCCCCGGCGCACCGTTGCATCATCCACGAGGTCATCATGAAGGAGGGTGGCGGTGTGGAAATATTCGAAAATAACGGAATATGTCTTGTCATCATCACGGGTATAGCCGCACAGGCGGGCGCACAGGACAAACAGCAGCGGCCGGACCCGCTTACCGCCGCTAAACAGAATATGGCCGGCAATTTCCGAGACCTTCTCGAGATAAGGGTTCAGATTCGTCCGAAGCGCCGCCTCGATGGCCTCCAGATCATCCCGCGTCCGGGCCAGAATCTCTTCTTTCAAACCTTCTGTCATGCCACAACTCCACCGTTTAAATCATATTCCATGGCGCCATTAATCCGGACCGGCACACGATCACCGGGATGCAGCGCATTGGAACCGGTGACAAACGTAACCCCGTCCACTTCCGGCGCCTGAAACCAGGTACGGCCGGAATACAGCCCGTCTTCTTCCTTATCCTCGATCAGCACCTCATATTCCCGGCCCACATGCCGGGCATTGCGTTTTCCGGCGATAAGCGACTGCTCGGCCATAACGGCATCGTACCGCTGCCCGGCCACTTCGGCCGGTACATGCCCGTCAAGGCGGTGCGATGTCAGATCGTCAGCATCAGAATAAACAAAAGCGCCGAGATGGTCAAATTCAATCCGGCGAACAAACGCAAGCAGATCTTGAATATCCGCCTCCCGCTCCCCGGGAAATCCCGTCATGACGGTGGTGCGGAGGGCCGCATCCGGAATGGCGTCCCGAATGTCGTCAAACAGCCGGTAAAGGTCGTCCGATGTATGCCGGCGGCCCATTTTCCTCAAAAGTCGGTTGCTGACGTGTTGAACGGGAACATCAAAGTAGTTGCAGATATTTTCCCGTTCGGCCATCACCCGGATCAGCCGCAAATCAATGCTGGCGGGATGCATATACAGCACACGGACCCGTGTCCGTGGCACGGCCGCGGCGATGGCTGCCAGAAGATCGGAAAACGCAACCGGCGGGCACAGGTCTCTGCCGTATGCGGTGGTTTCCTGGGCCGCCAGCACCAGCTCCGCCGCTCCACCGGCAGCCAGCCATATCGCCTCTTCCACGATATCCGCCTGGCGACGGCTTCGTTGCCGCCCGCGCAGCCGGGGAATAATACAATAGGTGCACCGACGATCGCAGCCTTCGGCGATTTTCATATACACCGTATGCGGATTGCCCAGAATACCAGGCAACCGTTGATCCGTGTGACACTGCAACGCCATTGATTCAGGAGAAGGCAGTATGCAGCGCCCGTTCACCGTACCGGTCGTCAGGGCGTCCCCCACCCGGTCATAGGCACCGGTGCCGAAAAAGGCATCCACCTCGGGAAGGGATTCGGCAATGGCCTCGCCATATCGCTGGGGAAGGCAGCCGCAGACGATCAACCGACGGCAGAGGCCCGTCTCTTTATACCGGGCGAGCTCCAGAATCGTATCAATGGCCTCGGTCACGGCCGGCTCGATAAAGCCGCAGGTATTGACGACAATCGCCTCCGCCGTTTCCGGATCGTGGCATACCCGCATTCCCCGGGCGGTAAACGCGCCGAGCATCAGCTCGCTGTCCACGAGATTTTTGGCGCAACCAAGGCTTTCCAGGTAAATTTTCATAATTAAATTTGATACTCTCGTAAAAAGCGGCTTTACCCGCTTTGCGGTGTTTTTACAGAACGTAACGTGTGCTTGGATCGACTTTTTACCGTGATTGCTTTAAACAACCAATTTTTTATTCATACTTTTCTTTGCTCGCCCAAAGAAAAGTATGCAAAAGAAAGGGCGCCCCGCAGCTTGGCCTTCGGCTTCCCTCGCAGGAACGGTTTTTTCGGCGCAGGCAGAAACTCGCCTGTCTTTTTGTGCAGATGCGTTAAGCCTCGTCTGCTCATACAGTCTGCCAGCGTCTTCCGAAAAAACCGCCCCTGCTCGGCTGCGCTGCAAGGGGCTGGGCACGTGTTGCTGTTCAGTTGGTAGGTTGGATTGAGGAACGAAACCCAACCTACGGGGTTGCGGGCTATTCGTGTCCATTCGTGCCGATTCGTGGTCAAAAAACCCGTCCACGAATATACACGAATCGACACGAATATTTTTCTCGTTCCCACGCTCCTGCGTGGGAACGCAGAGAATCTTTGAGGGCTCTTTCCGTGCCCTTCCGTGTATTCCGTAGTTAAAAAAGTACTTTGATTTTGAATGAATTACCACGTTAAGATCCTTGGAAGTCCAATAGCAGCAAAGCGCTGCATCTCTCGTCATGTCATGTACAATGCAGGGGCGAACCTTGTGTTCGCCCACTGATCGGGCGAACACAAGGTTCGCCCCTGCAAGTGATTCCTCGAGAGTAAGATAGACACACCTCTTCTTGAACTTTTACCAGTCGACCATCAGGTTCCGGGGAAGTCCGGCTTCCGCTTCTGAGAAAACGCGGCCACCGCCTCATACAGATCATCAGAAGGCAGAATGTTCGCGCTCCGGGAGGCCACGTACCGCAGGCCGTCATCCACGGACTTGCCGATGCCGTAGTTCAGCACATCTTTGGATGTCTGCACGGCCAGGGGCGAATTGCCGGCGATCTCTTCGGCCATGGACCGGGCCCCTTCAAAGAGGGAATCGCTGTCCGGATAAACCCGGTTGACCAGGTTCACCGCCCGGGCCCGTTCAGCATCAATATTGCCGGCGATAAAGGCCAGTTCCCTGGCCACGCCCTGGCCGACGATATTGGGGATGCGCTGAAGCACCCCCACATCGGCCACGAACGCCACCGCCGCCTCCCGCAGAGAAAACACCGCATCTTCACTGCACAGCCGGATATCACAGGCCGTTGCCATATCCAGTCCGGCACCGATACAGTATCCATGGATGGCGGCAATCACCGGCTTGCTGCACCATTCAATGCAGCTCATGGTGTCCTGAAGCTTCAGTATTTTTTTGATGAGCCGCTGCTTGACGCCTCCTTTCTGGTTGGGATCGGCCAGCTCCGGCATCTCGGCGGCCATCCCCATCAGGTCAATGCCCGAGGAAAACGCCTCGCCCCTTCCGGCGACGACAATTGCGCGAATATCACCGTCCTTGTCCAGATCTTCAAAAATCGGAATCGACTCCTTCCATGCCGGCATGTGCATGGCATTCTTCTTTTCCGGACGGTTCAGATAGACCCACGCCACCGGCGGGGCCTTCTCCACCTGATAAAATTCATAGTCACTCATTGCCGTTCCTCTTTTGTTTCAGTTAGTGCCCATCCATAAATTGCTATTTTGCCCGATTTCTGCGTCAGGCTCAAATTTTAATCCTCAAAATACGCAAAGTATTCCTCCGGTTAAAATTTTCGCCTTCCTTGAACTCGACCA
>JAXHVL010000144.1:0-33841 GCA_034189225.1 Thermodesulfobacteriota bacterium | reverse complement strand
CGGCTTCGTAAAAAGTCCAATAGCAGCAAAGCGATGCATCTCTCGTCATGTCACGTACCGCCAAGTACGCTCCATTCCTCGAGATACATCGACGCCTTGCTCTTGAACTTTTTACTTTGCCGTCCCAAAGTGACTTTTTACGCAGCCATCAATTACAGGCTGCGGTTATATAGCCCCATTTTATAGGGCCGCAATTGTACGGTTCCGAATATTGTTGGACCGCTGTCCGCCAACGGTGCCGGATAGACCCGTGCAACATTTGCAGTAACTGTTGATGTCCGCATCACCTGTCTTTCGGTGGCGTTGCAACCCCCCGGCCGGATGAGCGGCCGTTTTGGCGGAGAGGGGGGGATTCGAACCCCCGATCCCGCGTTAACAGGATGCCGCTTTTCGAGAGCGGTGCCTTCAGCCAGCTCGGCCACCTCTCCTGGTGGTTGCCGGTATCATCATGTGTTACCGGGCCTAAAACCTCGGCTGTAACCTGTAATTTGTATCTTCTTTGGAACCGTCTGTCAAATCAAAATTTACTTTGCATCATGGATTCTGCTTCGGGAGTGTACTGCCTGCCTGCCGCTTCATAAATGACAAGGGGGGGCTCTATCGTGGCGCCGGGGCGACCGTTTTTAATGCCTTTGACGATAACGAGCTTGGCCGTGTCCGTTTGTCTCGAGTGAACCATTCTAAGCCGTTTGGGTTCAATGGCAGCGGCGCGCATGGCGGTAACCAGGTCGATGACCCGGACGGCCGGATAGATGATGGCGAATTCACCGGCGACTCGCAGCAATCTTTTGGCCGCCGCGATGATGCCCTCCAGGGTTATCGTGACTTCATGGCGGGCGACAGCCCGTTCCGGGTCGGGGTTGACTCTGCCGTCCCCGGCTTTCCGGAAGGGGGGGTTACAGATCACCAGGTCGACGCGGCCGGCGGTCTGACCGTGTCCCAGGGTGTTGATGTCCGCTCTTGCGATGCCGATGCGGTCTTCCATATTATTGGCCCGGACATTTTCGCCGGCAAGATTCGCCAGGCGCGCTTGCAGCTCGACACCCGCGATGAATATCGACGAATGCCGGTGGGCAAGGAGAAGGGGGATGATGCCGCACCCGGTGCCCAGGTCGACCACGCGGGCACCGGGTGCGGGACTCACATGCGCGGCCAGCAGGGGGGCGTCCAGGGAAAACCGGTAACCATCAGGAGGTTGGTTGACATGAATCCGCCCGTTGAAGAAACGATCGGCGGTCGGTGGAGAGGTATCAGGCATTATTCAAGGTCGCCGATTCTGAACTTGATATCTGTAAAAAGGGGGGTATCCACCGTCTGGTTTATCCGGCGGATAATGTCGGGTTTTAAAAACTGAAGCTGATGGTTCCAAGTGGCGCTGGCCACATGCACGATCAGGGTGTTGCCCTTCAGGGACACGGGCTGGGCGTTTTGGGCCACCGAGGCGCCCACAACCTCTTCCCATACGGACCATATATGAGAGATGGGGGCTCCGCCTTCTGCAAACATTTTTTCAATGGTATTGCCCAGAAGATCCCCGATATGGTCAAATCCCGTTTTTGAGCGATCCGAGCTCATAGTGCCTTTCTCTTGCCATCCCCCGCACGAGCGCGCGGTAGAGCGTAAAAATGATTCAATTGCCCGTCAGCGAGGCGATATGAATGTCGTTGTAATATTTTCTGAGAATGCTCTTGTAATCGTGCCCTTCCATCGCCATTTTCCGGGCGCCCCACTGGCTCATGCCAACGCCGTGGCCATATCCGCTGCCTTTGAAGAAAATCCCGTCTTTTTTGATATCATAGTTGAAACACATGCTTTTCAGCCTGGTGCCGCCGATGGCAAGCCGGAAGTTGTTGCCCTTGATATCATGCCGGCCGTTTTCGGTGAAGACGGTAACGTCCCGGATCCGCCCGGATTTGCTCCTGCTGTTGAACCGGAGTTTCTTAATGCCGGACACGTCGATGCCGAAATTGTTCAGGCGCCTGCCGGCTTCGGAAAAGGGTAGAAAATATTCCCATGAGCTGCCCGGGGCACCGTTGCTGTATTTGTCCGGAACGGATTTGAGGTAGGGCACCGCCGCGCCCCACACGTTTTCCGGGCATTCCGTATACCCGCCGCTGTTGGAATGAAAATAGGCCACGATAAGCTGGCCATTGTATGTCATCACCTGGCCCCGGGTGCTATCCACCGCGACGCTGGTCTTGGGGTTTTCCGCGTCATACCCGCCGTAAACCTGGGATGCTGTGGTGGCTTCCACATCGTACGGTTCCTCCCGCCGTTTCTGCTTTATGTAAAGGGCGTAGGTGCGGGCCGCCACGGCCTGGGCCATCAGGGCCTGCTTCGGCCAGGTATAGGGCACTTCACGGGGCACTACGCCGTAAAGATAATTTTCAATATGTATATGATTGATGGCCGAAAGGCCGTTGCCGTCGGTCGATATGCTGATATCTCCCCGGTAACGGCTCCCGTTGACCTTGAGATAGGCGCTGCGGGTCGTTACCATAAGGCGGTTTTTCCCGGTTTCGGTCTGATTGATCAGGATGGTTCCGTCCCGGACGGTGAACCTTGCGCTCCCCGGCCCCGAAGCAAGGGGTTCGCCGGATGCCGGGTCGTTTATCGTCAAGGGATTGAAGGAGGCCACGGTAATCTTCGGCCGGCTCTCGGCGATCAGTACCCGCATGGTGGCATCGGCCCTGTCGTTCATGGCCATCCACCGGGCGTTTCCGTCCCCGGTGGCCATTGCCAGGTTCATGGCGCTTTCTGCCCATACTTCGGCAGAGTGGGTATGCCGCCCCTCGGGCCAGTCGGCGATGTAGCGGCTGAACGTTTCATAGGCCCGACGGTATTGGCTGGTTTCATATTGTACCGTTCCTTTTTTGAAAAGGGCTTCTTCCGCCGCCGGTGTGTCCGGATAGGTTGCCAGCACATAGTTAAAATACTTCAGCGCCATGTCGTGCTGATTCAGGTAGAGGGTATAGGTGGCCCCGATCATGACCATGGCCCCGGCCTTTTCTTCCATGTCTTCGGACATGTCGGCCACGGTCTGGTAAAGCCCCATCGCTTCCAGGCACCGCCCCGAGGCGAGAAAGGCCTTTGCTTTTTTGAATAACAGCTCGCTTTCGACCTGGCCGCATCGCGCCGCCGGCGATAAAACAAAAACACTCAACAACACAAGCGCACCGATCATGCAAAGCGGCCACGGTCTGATCTCAGGCAATTCAGGCAATACTTTCAATCCAGTCATCCCTCACAAACTACTTCGTCGTCATGGAATAAGCCCCGTCCCAATCGTCCCCGGGCGGGTTGTCCTTGTATATCCGGCAGCGCTCGATCATGGTCTTGCTCGGACCGTCGTCCGGGATCATCTCCAGCACCCTGGTAAACCATTCAACGGCCGCATCCCAGTTTTGCCGCCGGTATTCCGAAAGGCCCGCCGCGTAATGGCCCATGGCGGCGGTCGTGGATTCGTCGATCTGGCCGGGGGTGCCGAGAATTTCATAAATTGGAACGGGCGCTGCTTTGCCCACAACCTTGACCGCATCCAGTTCCCTGGCGGCGATGTTGCCGGCCGAGGCCTGGTAAGTGGGATCGCCTATCAGCGTGTAGGTGCCGTAAATTTTGTTCACCCCTTCCAGCCGTGCGGCGGTATTGACCGTGTCGCCCATCATGGTGTAGTCCATGCGGTTCCGCGAGCCCATGTTGCCCACCACTGCCGGACCGGAATGCAGGCCGATCCGGACCTTGAGTTCCGGCTTGCCTTCGGCTTTCCATTTTTCCCTGAGCGCCTTCATCCGTTCCTGGATTCCCACGCAGGCCAGGCAGGCGGCTTCGGCATGATTGTCCAGGTCATTGGGCGCGCCGAAAAAGGCGATGACCGCGTCGCCTTCGAATTTATCCACCGCGCCCTGGTGTTGCAGAATAATATCCGTGACTTCGGTGAGAAATTCGTTGAGCAGTTCCACCAGCGCCTCTGGGGAGAGCTTTTCAGAGATGCTGGTAAATCCCTGGACATCAGAGAAAAAGGCGGTGATTTCCCGGCGTTCTCCGCCCAGAATCAGCTTTTGGGGCGATTCGATGAGCTGGTTCACCACCTGGGGGGCCAGGTACTTGGAAAACGCTTCCCGGATGAATTTCTTCTGCCCTTCCTCGGACAGATACTTGTAGGAAGTGACGGCCACATAGATGCAGATGAACACGGAAAGCGGATAGACCATGTTCAGAATCCAGCCCATCTGTGAAAAGAAGTAGTAGCACAGCCAGATATAACCGCCGAATATCAGCAGCATGAAGACACCGCCGGCAACGGCCCGCGTCCTGGACAGGGCAAAGGCCAGCAGCAGGCCGCCGGCGAAAATGATGATCAGGTCAAACAGGTGGGCCCATGCGGGATGATAGAGAAAGTCCCCGGCGAGGATTGAATCGATGGCGTTCAGGTGCACTTCCGGGCCGGGAAACACCTTGGCCAGGGGGGTGACGCACTCGTCGTGAATGCCGATGGCGGTGGCGCCGATGACCACGATTTTATCCCGCACCGCGGTTTCATC
Organism: Thermodesulfobacteriota bacterium; assembly: GCA_034189225.1. Lineage (GTDB taxonomy): Bacteria > Desulfobacterota > Desulfobacteria > Desulfobacterales > Desulfosudaceae > JAXHTY01. The sequence continues at coordinate 29,300 of JAXHVL010000144.1, read as the reverse complement.
GACGGCATCGTTCAGGATATCCGTGACCGGAATGTGGGGAAAGGTATGTCCGGCGCCCCTGTAATTGATAACGATTTCTCCCCGGCCGTTGGTGGGGATTGTCAGATCTCCTACCCTGACCTCTGCCACACCGGATTCTCTGGCCAGGGTGATCATGGTGGGGGAGTCCAGGTAGGCGCTGACCGCCTTCAGGCATAGGGGGGCATAAAGGCCTTCATTGAATCGAATGACCATGGGCAGTCGCCTGACAACGCCGTCCGGGTCGGTGAGTTTGTTGAAAAACCCGTCGTATTCGGTGACCTCTGAAATGGTCGTGATATTGGACTGGGGTGCGGCCGCTTCGGTGAGGGATGTCTGTTTTGCCGCCTCAGACTTATACCGGACCATGTTATACCTTGCCCCCTGGATATTCTGTTGATGAACGGCCAGTTCCTGCTCAATGATATGGCCGGCATCTTCGGGATTGATCTGAAAGAAAAATCCCAGCACCACTTCAGCCTCGGCGGCTTCAATGGCGCGGGCCAGGGCGCGGTCGTTGTCTGATCCGGCCTTCAGTAATTCCAGGTAGCGCTCGAAGGCGCTGTTTTTGATATGATAACGGCCTGTATTTTTTTGAATATCCCTTATGGCATCCATGACCTGGGGGTTTTCCGGTTCAAAAAATCCCACATCAAAGGCAATGACCCGTGCCCCTTTCTCGGAAAGTTTGGTCACCAGCTCGGCGATTTTGGTGCGCGGCCAGACCCATCGGCCTTCCTGCTTCAGGCTTTTTTCATCTATGGCCGCCAGTACGACCTCATCTCCGGTCGGTTGTGCACCCCGCATCTCAAATCGAAGATCGATGGTTTTCAGCTCCATGATATCCATGAAGGCAACGCCGTACATAAAGAGAAAAGATCCGAGGATCACGAGGACCAAAGCGATCGTGACCGGGCCGCGACCGATGGTTTGTTTGAACAGCAAGCGCAGTGTCGATTTCATATCCGGTTTCACAAGGGTTTCATAGGGATAGAGCCCCGCATTTTCATGTTTTTTGGGTTTTGACCGGCGATTTCGGTTGTGATGCGGATCATCCCAACAGGTTGCGTGTATTGCCAAGCGGTATGGTTTAATATTGCCTTCTTTGCTTATATAATGTAAAAAAAAATCTATGTCAATCTCGTTTTGAATACGGTTCGGGAGTGTTGCCCGCCTTTTGGTCTCGTGGCACGCGATTTTTCGAAACCGGGGCATCACTTTGTGTGCAAGGGCATAGATACAGTATGATAAATAGTTTAACGGGCCTCATCGGCCGACAGACCATCACCTATACCGCTCATCTGCTGAATCTGCTGGCGTTTGGTGTGAAGCTTTTTTCCACCATGGCCAACGCCCCGCTCAGGGGGCGGGCCGTGGTGAAATGGGGCATTGTTGAACAGATTTATTTTACGGCCGTTCAGGCCCTTTTTCTGATTGTCCCGCTTTCCCTGCTGCTGGGCTGCATGATTCTCATGCAGTTCGCCAGATTTTCCGCCCAGATCGACCTGGGGAAGATTGTGGTTATACTGATCATCCGGGAGGTCGGCCCCGTTATCACCGCCATGCTGGTGATACTGCGGTCCGCCACGGCCGTCACCATCGAAATCAGCTATATGAACGTGTTAAACGAGATCGAGTCGCTGGAAATGGCCGGTATCGATCCCATGCGGCTGCTGGCCATCCCGCGGTTTGTCGGCATCACCTCTGCCATTCTGTGTTTGTTTATCATTTTTGACGTGGGGGCCATCCTGGGCGGATACGGGATCATCCGGCTGACCACCTCCATCCCCATGGGAAATTACCTGCCCGATATCGCCAAGGCCATTGCCGGGGCCGATATTGTTATCGGGCTGGTTAAGGCGTTGCTGTTCGGGGTGGTGATTTCCGTTGTCACTCTTTATCACGGGTTTGAATCCCAGAAACGGATTACCAATATACCCAGGGTAACCTCCAAGGTGGCCATCGAATGTTTTTTTTATTGTATTTTGATTAATATTTTTGTGTCGGGTTTGTTTTATTTTTGATGGATGGGGAGAAACGCCCATTGCAGGAAAACGCAATTGCTGAATTAACGGATTATCGTGTGGATCGGGGCAGTGTCGGGCTGGGCCCGTTTGATTTGACCCTGGCGGTCGGGGATTTTCTGGTGATTGAGGCGGATCTTCCGGAAAGCGCGGCGTTTTTTCTGCGGGTGCTTGCCACACTGGTGCCGCCGGTGAGGGGCGTCTACAGGTTTATGGGCAAGCCCTTGCGGTTTTCCGATTATCAGGCTATTCTGGAATACAAAAAGTGCATCGGCTATCTGTCCACGGGCATCGGCATGATCAGCAACCGCACAATCCTTGAAAATCTTCTGCTGCCCCGGTATTATGAAGAAAACCGGCTTTCTTTGTCGATTGACGCGAAGACGGAAAACCTTTGTGAGTTGTTCCATCTGACAGACCGGCTGCTGCGCCATGTCACGGACGCCACGCGCTGGGACCTGCGAACGGCGATTATCGTCCGGGAACTCGTGAAAGATCCGGCACTGCTGCTTGTGGAGCGGCCTGAAGAAATGGTCCCGCCGGGGACCCGGTTCGTGCTGATCGATATTTTGCAGAAAGCCGCTGCTGAAGGGAAACCGGTGATCCTGTTTTCCCGGGATCGAAAATTTATCGAACGATTGTCCCCTACCGGCCGTATCGAAATTAAAGGGGATGTGTGCTGCAAATATTGTTAGTGTCTATTTAAGACCGCTGCGGTAACAGCGTTCAGGTGAGGTTATGGATCTGGTTTACAGTAAACGGGAAAAAATTGTCGGTATGTTCATGTTAAGCGTGTTTCTCCTGCTTTTTGCATCCCTGGTGCTCATCGGGCGGGGGAAAAACTGGTTTCAGTCCTACCTTACATACTATGCCGTATTCAAGGAAAGCTATAATCTTCAGGAAAACGCCGCCGTGAAGCTGCACAAGGCCTCCATCGGAAATGTCTCCAAAATTGAACTCACGGATGACGGCGTGGAAGTGAAGCTCGATATCCTGGAGGATTATAAACAGAAGATTACCAGGGAGACAACGGTGACGGTCAAAAGTCCCACCTTTATCGGCGATGAGTATGTGGCGGTTATTCCCGGGGACAAGCAGGCCCCGCTTCTCGAAGAAGGGGAGCGGATCAAATCCATTCCCAAACGATCCCTTGAAGATATATTGAATGAGTTCCAGGTGGAAAAAACGGCCCGGAAGCTCACCATTGCCGTTCAGAATGTTTCCGAAATCACCGATGCCCTCCGGGACCCGGAAGGCCCCTTGTTCACTGCCTTTGAGGAGATCCAGACAATTCTTGTCAATCTGTCTGAAGCCACCGCCAAGACGCCCATGATTATGGACCATCTGGACGACAACCTGCTGACCATCGATAAGATCAGCAATGAGGTCTATTACAACATGTCCCATATCAAAGACCTGCTGAAAGGGGTGGAGGAAACCCTTCAGCGGCTCAAGGCCTCGCTGGCCAATGTGGAAGACGCCAGCTATGATATTCCCCGAATTACCCAGTCCACCCAGACCGGCATCGAGGAAATCCGGAATGCCGTTGAGGAAACCGACCGGGTGATCCGTTCGCTTCAGGATAATTTTTTTATAAAAAAGAACCTGCCTCCGACGCCGGAAGGGGAAAACCTGGATGCGGGATTGCGGGAGTAAACGGGATAGGGCTTTAACTTTTTAATGCCGAAGCGGTATTTTATCACTACATAATCGGGCAGCGATACCAACAGGAATAAACATAGGAGGGAAGGATTATGCGCATTGCGGTGATGAGCGACACTCACGACAATATCCCCAATCTTCGTCACGCCCTTGTGGAAATCCGGACGCAGGGGTGTGAAATGATCATCCATTGCGGCGATTTTGTAGCGCCTTTTATGCTCACCGAACTGGATAAGGCCGGCATTCCCGTCCATGGCGTGTTCGGAAACAATGACGGCGACCAGTATCTGTTGACCAAAAACACGTACATTACGCACAAAAACATCACCCTCCATGGGACGGTGGGCCAGCTTGACGCCGAAGGCTGTGCCATCGCCTTGATGCATGACGGTATCATCGCCGAAGATCTGGCCGTTGCAGGCCGTTTTGAGATCGTTTGTTACGGACATTATCATATTTTCATGGAGAAAAAAGTCAGCGATACCCTGCTGCTGAACCCCGGCGAGCTGTTGGGCAAGGATGATGATGCGGGTTTCTGCATCGTGGATACACGGACCCTGGCGGTGGAGCGGGTTGTCGTCGCGGACAAAATTTAAGGAGAGATGGCTTCGTAAAAAGTCCAATAGCTGTGTTGCGCTGCACCTCTCGTCATGTCACGTACGACCAGGTACGCTCCATTTCTCGAGATGCAGCGACGCCTTGCTCTTGAACTTTTTACTTTGCCATCATCAAATGCTTTTTTGCGAGTCTTTTAAGGAGAGAAGATTATGAAACACTATAAACTCATGGTGCTGGCCCTGGCGGTGCTTCTGTGCGGGGCGTTTACGGCCTGGGCCGCCGGTGGTCCGAAGGCGGTTGTTGACCTCACTGACTATACATTTTCCCCCGTTCCTGAAGGCACCGAGGTCAAGCATGATTTTATCCTGCAGAATAAAGGCGACGAAGCCTTAAAGGTGGAGCGTGTTCATACCGGGTGAGGGTGCACCGCGGTCTCGTATCCGAGATCGATCCCCGCCGGTGGCGAGGGGAAGATTACCATTAAAGTGAATACTGCCAACTACGGTGGCAAGACCCTGTCCAAAAGCGCCAAGGTGATGACCAATGATCCGGCAAGCCGGAGTATTACCCTCACCATCAAGGGGCCGGTTGAAAAGTTTGTCGATATGTCCGCCAAGCTGATCCGGTTCAGCGGCGCAGCGGGCAAAACCATGGAAAAAAGCGTGACCATTCGGCCGGCGGAAAAGTATCCTTTTAAAATCACCCGGGCATATGCGCGAAGCGGCAAAAACATTGACCTGACGCTGGAAGAATTGCCGGAAAAAGAGGGATACCGGCTCGTGGTCAAAAACACTAAAACAGACCCCGGCACCTATTTTGACTATGTTTATTTGAAAACCGACAGCAAAGTCAGTCCTACACTGAAGGTGCGGGTAAGGGGGTCGCTTTTTCAGGTTCAGGAATGAAGATGAAAACAGCGGATATCAAGATTGTGGCCTTTGACTGCGACGGGGTTCTGTTCGACACGGAGACCGCCAACCGGGCCTATTACAATGAAATTTTGCAACGGATGGGCCTTCCGGAGGTCACGGACGAACAGTTTGAATATGTCCATATGCATACAGTGGATGCCTCACTGGCCTTTCTCTGCGGAGAAGACCGGTTGAATGAGGCCCACGAACACAGGAAACAGACGGGCTATGCCCCCTTTATTCAATATATGAAAAAGGCGCCGGGCCTTGACGAACTGCTCGACCGCATCGCCGGCCGGTATCACATCGCCATCGCCACCAACAGGTCCAACACCATGAATCGCGTCCTCAGCACTCACGGCCTTGCCGGCCGGTTTTCGCCCGTGGTCACGGCCCTGGATGTCCCCAACCCCAAGCCCGCCCCGGACCAGCTGCACAAGATCCTCGATTATTTCCGTGCCGCCCCGGGCGAGATGCTGTATGTGGGTGATTCAGAGCTGGATGCTGCCGCCGCAGGCGCTGCCGGCGTCCCGTTTATCGCTTATAATAATCCGGATTTGCCCGCCAACTGGTATGTGACGACCATGGATGAGCTGAGAACGCTCCTGCGTGGTAACTCAGCGTAAATCTTTGAGGGTTCCTTCCGTGTCCTTCCGTGTATTCCGTGGTTAAAAAATGAATTACCACGTTAAGTCGGTAGTCGGCAGGTTGGGTAGAGCGTAGCGAAACCCAACACAGGAGGGATGCCGTTGTCCGTTGTTGGGTTTCATTGCAATTAACCCAACCTACTCAGATGACCACAAATGGGTCGCAGGTGCGGGTGAAAACGCACTTTATTCGTGAGGATTCGTGGGGAAGAAAAACGCCCACGAATACACACGAATTGGCACGAATGCTTTTGATCTTCATACTTTTCTTTGTTCGCCCAAAGAAAAGTATGCAAAAGAAAGGGCGCCCCGCAGCTTGGCCTTCGGCTTCCCTCGCAGGGATGCTTTTTCCGGCGCGGGCAGAAACTCGTTCACCTGCGGTGCTTTTGTAGGGGCAACCCCCTGTGGTTGCCCATCAGTCGGGCGGCCACAGGGGGCCGCCCCTACAATGTCTGCCCGCGTCTTCCGGAAAAATCGCCCCTGCTCGGCTGCGCTGCAAGGGGCGGGGCACGTGTTGCTGTTCAGTTGTTTCGGCAGACTGAAAAACCTGGCAATAAACTAAAAAATTGTATAAAATTGATATGGTTACAATAAATTGGCAGATCAAGTTCCTTGGAAGTCGGATTTTTTGACCATGAAGAGCATGAAGGACATGAAGATATATGCATCGAATAGATGCCCGGAAAACGCCGGGGCATCTATCGACGAAGCATAGCACTTTAAAAGGGAGTGATAAATCTGCCCGCCTAAAGACGGCGGGGGCTTTAACCTTGAGTGCGACCAGTAAAATTTGGGACGGCAAAGTAAAAAGTTCAAGATCAAGGCACGCCGCATCTTGAACTTTCTGGTTTTGCCGGGCCGGGCAGTGCCCGGTCCGGCAGGTCAGAAGGGAGTTTGCCGGTATTATCACAGATTGATGCTGTTGATCTTATCCACGTCCATGCCTGAGAACATTGTGTTGACCAGGCCGGACTGCTGCTTTTTGAGCGAAGTGGTTTTCTTCGGGGTGAAGTCAACGCCATTGCTGACGGCCTGGAGATAGGCCTGCTCGGTCTGGGTCAGCATGGTATTCACATAGACTTTTTCCGGTTTCGTGGTTTCGGTTTTTACCGGCGTAAAGTCAACCCCTTTGTCCACTTTTGAAAGATACGCTTTCTCCTGGGCGGTAAACATGGTGTTGGCGAGTTGATCTGCGCTCGCGGCACTGATGCCGCCCATCATGATGAATACTAGACTTACTGCGATAATTGCTGTGCGTTTCATGGTTCTTCTCCTTTGCTATTGTGTTTGGTTGTGGTTGTTATTATGTTTTTGTTTCAAGAGGCTGCATTTAGCGTGCCAAGTTTAAAATTGCTTAAAATCAGATATTTATAATTTAGAGCGGTAGATTTCTGTCTTATTTGACAATTTGACTTTCGTATGTGATAATTTCCATGGTCAAACTGTTAGATATGATAATTGAGGGAGAAGCCATGTCGGTCGATGAAAAAGAATTTTTCAGAGAAGCCACGATCCGCATCTGCGGCACCCTGGATGTGGAACGGGCGCTGGATAACTGCTTTTCGTATCTCAAGGCATTTATCGATCTGGATACCATTTATCTGCATTATTTTGATCCCCAGCAGGCATCCACGGTGGTGCTGGCGGAAGCCGGCCATCAGGGCGGGCAGAAGCGGGATGTGGCCGTGGCCATTGAACCGGAGCTGATGAAGATCATCAAGCATAATGAAATGCCGGACCTGCAGTTGATGAACCGCGCCAATAACCATTCCATCGGCAAGCTGATTCTCCAGTCCGCGGGAGTTGCCGATCCGTGTTCTATCATTCTGATGCGGCTGGTGGTGGATGATGAGTGGCTGGGCGGGGTGACGATAGCGGCATACGGCTGGGACCGGTTTACAGAAAACGATCTCGCCCTGATTTCCCATCTGAAAGTGCCGTTCGGGATCGCCCTTGCCAACAGCCGCCGGTACCAGGAGTTGCTGAAACTCAAGCATCAGCTGGCCGATGACAAGGAGTATCTCCGGCATGAACTGGAAAAACAGACCGGCCATGAAATTATCGGTCAGGACGGGGGGCTGAGCCTGGTTGTGGAGCAGGTTTACCGGGTGGCACCTCTTTCCACGCCGGTGCTGCTGCTGGGTGAGACCGGTGTGGGCAAAGAGGTGATTGCCAATACGATTCACCGCTTGTCCACCCGGCACAATGGTAATTTTATAAAGGTGAACTGCGGCGCTATTCCGGAGAACCTGATCGACAGCGAATTGTTCGGCCATGAAAAAGGGGCGTTTACCGGCGCGGTGGAGCGCAAGCGGGGCCGGTTTGAGCGGGCCCATCAGGGCTCCATATTTCTGGATGAGATCGGCGAGCTTTCCATGGATATGCAGGTGCGGCTGCTGCGGGTGCTTCAGGAACAGGAATTTGATCTGGTGGGGGCGGATAAAAGCGTTCGGGTGGATGTCCGGGTGGTGGCGGCCACCCACCGGGATCTGGCCGCCATGGTGGCGGAAAACCGTTTTCGGGAGGATCTTTATTTCCGGTTGACGGTATTTCCGGTTTATGTGCCGCCGCTGCGTGAGCGGAAAGAGGATATTCCGGCCCTGACCCAGCATTTTATCCGGGAGAAACACCGGCAGCTGGGCGGCGGCGTTTACCCCACGCTGGCGCCTGGTGCGCTGGAGCGGCTTCAGGCCTATGACTGGCCGGGCAATGTTCGGGAGCTTGAAAATGCCATTGAACGGGAGATTATCATTTCGGCCGGCGATCCGCTGCAGTTCAAGCACCTGGACCCTCAAAATCGTGGCAAGGCCGGGCATCCTCATTCCGCGGGCGAGAACAGCCCACCGCTGCCGTTAAACGATGTGGTGTATCGGCATATTACCTCAGTACTTGAGCAGACGGGCGGAAAAGTGGATGGCACGGACGGCGCGGCCGCAGTGCTGGGGGTAAATCCCTCAACCCTGCGGCATAAAATGCGGAAGATGGGGATACCGTTCGGCAGAAAACAGCGGGCGGGCTAAGCATTGATGGCTTCGTAAAAAGCTTCCAACCCCGCCGCGGTGTTTTTGCAGAAAGCAAATTGCGCGCGGATCTGCTTCTTGCCGTTGTTTTGCGGTATTATGAAAGGCACATGGTGCTTGCACTCACCCTTCGTGTTCTTCATGAACTTCGTGGTTCAATTGCCTGGGGTTGATTACCACGAATATACACGAATCGACACGAATATTTTTCTCGTTCCCACGCTCCTGCGTGGGAACGCAGAGAATCTTTGAGGGCTCTTTCCGTGTCCTTCCGTGTATTTTGTGGTTAAAAAAGGTGCTTTGATTTTGAATGAATGACCGCGTTAAGTTCCTTGGAAGTCCAGTACCTGCATTGCGATGCATCTTGCGTCATGCCACGTATGGAATTATAAAACTATTGGCGTTCAGGGAAAGTTGTGATATAATAAAGAATAACAAATTTTCTGGAATAGGAGGCCCCGGGTGGCGCATATTCTCGTTATCGACGATGAGGAATCTATTCGGCGCATGCTGCGGGTTTGGCTCGAAAATGAGGGCCACACCGTTTCCGAAGCATCCAATGGTGAGGAGGGGGTGCGTTGCTATCGCGCCGGGACGGCGGAGTTGATCATTACGGACCTTATCATGCCGGATAAAGAGGGGATTGAAACCATCATCGAATTAAAAGAGGTCAATTCCGGGGTGAAAATTATCGCCATATCCGGCGGCGGCCGGAACACCCCCACGGGGTACCTGGATATGGCGGAACATTTGGGAGCCGTGCGCACCTTTAATAAGCCCATCCGGAAACAGGACCTCATGGCCGCAGTGGCAGAGTTGCTGTCAATCCCGGACAGTTAACACTAATTTGATGCGAAACATCGGGATAAGAATCTGTGTACATTCCTTATTTTGTATCAAAAAAGGGCTTGAATGTCAATATGTTTATCGGTTTAATATACTGTCCCCGGAATTGCTATCCCCGGAATTGCTACAAGAGCCCTGCATCCGCGAATTGTTCACAGGTGTTTCCGGCAAGATCCGGCATACAAACGCGTATACCGTTATTCATATTGATCACATTTATATTGGTTTTATAGAGACGGTAAAGATTCGATTCATTCACTACAGATGTGGTTGGACCGTCTGCGATTATGTGCCCGGAGTCGAGCATGACCACGTGATCGGATATCCACAGGGCGTGATCAGGGAAATGAGTGGTTTTGATAAAGGTATATCCCTTGCCTGCCAGTCTTTCGATCTGACGAAGCAGCCGTATCTGATTGCCGTAATCCAGGCCGCTTACAGGCTCATCCATGACAAAAATATCGGCCTGTTGCGCCATGGCCCTGGCAATTAAAGTCAACTGACGTTCACCACCGCTTATCTCGGTATAAGAGCGGTTTTTCAGATCTAAAATCCCGAGTTCTTCAAGAGCTGACTCTGCCGTCTTGATGTCTTCGGGCGAATACCTGAAAAAAAATGATTTGTGGGGAAGCCGTCCCATAAGAACAACATCAATGACTTGGTAGGCAAATGCCTGACGGTGAATCTGTGGGACATATGCAATTCTACGTGCAAGCTGATGGGGTGCTGTATCAGCAAGAGGCCTGCCTTCCAGCAGGACTTTTCCCTGTTGCGGCCGGAAGAGCCCCATAAGGATTTTAAGCAGCGTGGTCTTGCCGCTGCCGTTGGGCCCGAGCAGGCATACGATTTCACCGTGATCAATGGACAATGAGACGTCGTTTAATACAGACCTCAGGTCATAGCCGAAAAAAACGTTTTCAACTGAAAGAATACCCATCAGTTCCATCCTTTCTTTGCTTTGTTAAGAACCAGTGCAAAAAACGGAATTCCCACCAAGGTTGTAAGGATGCCGATGGGAATTTCTACGGCAAACATTAGCCGCGAAAGATCATCCACCACCAGCAGGTAGGCGGCTCCGATCAGGGCTGCGGCAGGCAGCAGAATCCGGTTGTCAGGTCCCACCAGCATACGCGTGATGTGCGGAATAACCAGCCCCACCCAGCCGATCATTCCGCCGAGAACTACGGTAAGGGTGCTGATAAAAGTGGCTGCAAAAATCAGCAGCAACCTGATAAACCGCACATTCAAACCCAGGGCTCGCGCCTCCTCATCTCCCATGCTGAGTATGTTTATATAGCCTGAAAAAGCAATCAGGAGAAAGATGCCTGCCAGCATAGGAAACAAAACGAGCCAAACAGTTTCAGACTCGACCATGGACAGACCTCCCATCAGCCAGTATATAATCGCGGGCAGTTCATCATAGGGGTCTGCCAGGTACTTGATCACCGATAGCAGCGCTGTAAAAAAGGAGCCGCTTATTATGCCCCCCAGGATTAACATCAGCAGCCGGTCTCCCTTGTAGATCGAGGCAATGCATAAGGCTGCGATTACCGCCAGAAGGCCGAAGGCAAAAGCGCCGAACTGGACAGCAAACCATGATTCCCCGTAGATCATGCCCATGGCCGCACCAAAGGAGGCACCTGCAAGTACCCCCAGCAGCCCGGGCGATACCAGGGGGTTGTTAAACATGGCCTGCAGTGTCGCACCTGAAACCGAGAGTGCCGCCCCGATAAGAATTGCGGCAATGATGCGTGGCAGGCGGATATTGATCAGGATTGTCCGGATAATCCCTGAATCCGGTTGAGCTCCCTCCGGGCAGGAATGTATCAAGCTAAGGAAAAACCCGGCAATATCGCCGGGGGCAAGCGGATAACGACCAAGCATCAAAGAGGTTATAACCAGCAGGCATAGCAGAAAACCGGTAAAGGGCAGTATCATCCATGTCCTCATGGTTTTATTAACTTTTCTGCGGCATTTTTATCCAGGTTTACCCCAAGAAAAAGTCTGTAGAATCCCTGAATTTCATCTTTGAGCCCGCCCTGATAATGGTTTGGATACAGATGGGCAAAAAGCCATTTTGCGCCCAGCAGTCTCATGAACGAAGGAGGGCGGTCAAACCAGTTAAAAGGAGAGCAGGGGATTTTGTGAACGCGCCTGTTTTGAACCGCTCTTACTGCTTCCCAGCGAGGATTATTGTAAACATATGAATAAAAGCTCTCATTATGAGTTATAATAGTATCGGGTGAATATTGAAGAACCTGTTCGATCGTAATCTTATGCATGCCGAATCCGTCCTTTTGCCCTTCAGGCCCGCATTTGTGTATGTTGACTGCTCCGCAAAGCGGGATAAGTTCCACATGGGTTGAAGAACTGCATTCCGTGCGCAGACCGCTCGGGCCCTCTGCATAATAAACGCTTACTTTTTCGGATTCAGAGAGCCTGCCGCGCATGGATTCAAGTTCAGCGAGGGTCTGCTCCCCATAGTCTGCAAGTTTTCCTGCACGCTTTTGCATATTGAATAATTTGCCTAAAAAGCGGAAGGCCTCAGGATAGTCTTGTATGCCGGCCATTTTTACATAGACCAGAGGTATGCCCAGCGGTGCAAGGATCTGCTCGATTTTCTCGTTGGACGCAGAATCAGTGTAATACCATGCTATAATCACATCAGGCCGGACGTTTAAAAGGGTCTCAAGATTGGGGGTACGGCCCTGGCCGAACCATCCGCCCACCACCGGCAGGTCCTCCATTCCAGGATCCAGGTAAGTCTTCTCATGTTTGGTAAACCTGTAATTTAAGCCTGCCAGAAGCCCGGGATCCATTGCATATACCATATAGGTCATAGGCGGGGATGTACAGCATACCCGGGTTACTGTTTCCGGGACGGTTACCCGGCGGCCGGTCATATCTGTGATCTGACGGGCAAACGCGTCTGAATGAAAGCAGGCTGCAGAAATAAACAGTAATAGCGCGATCAGGAAAGTCTTATTCACAATCCGCCTCCCTGGTCATAATAACCCACAGTCCTTCTTCATGGTTGTGAACTATTGTATAGTTTTTGATGCTGGCGGATTTTAAGGAGTTTTCAAATTCGCGGCGCATCCCGGTTCCCAGGTTGCGGGCAACCATATTTCTCCAGGCTTTACGTCCATGGATTGCTTCCATTTCACGGCTTATTTTTTCTTTCAGTTCAGCGCTGCCAAACCCGCCGCCAATATAACTCATTCCTCCATGCCGCAGAATCCGGTAAATTTCTAAAAAAGCCCTGGGCAGATTCTGCCAGAAAAAGGCCGACCCCCTGGAAACTGCCAGCCGACAGGTATTGGCAGGCAAAGGAATTTCAGTCGCCTCACCCTTTATTATTGCAGCGCGCTGGATTAAGCCCTGTTCATGGATGTTTCCTTTCGCGATTTCCAGCATTTCTTGAGATGAATCCAGAAAGTAAACTGATATTCTGGTCTTCGCCATTAAGGCAAAGCCCAGGTACCCGCCCCCGCATCCGATGTCCAGGCACGCCCCTTGAGTAATTCCGGTCCGCTTTATAATTTGATCTGCAATAACCGGATATGCCGGTTTAAAGACAGTCCGGGCGATTTCATTAAATTTATGGTTGCTGGTTTGCATATCAGAATCTTTCTATTGGGTATCCCACCATATAACAGCCCATCTTACAGGCTTCATGCCGGGCAGTTTCCAGCGGTTATTTTCTTCAAAAATCAGGTTTTTTTCAAAAAATGCTTTAAGTCGCTGCTCTTCGGCCGGGGTTATGTCCTGGATCATCCAGCGACATTCATCCAATGCATCATCAATATCGTCAAAAGTGCGATTGACCGGGTGCGTTGTAAAATCAACACTCGCATATATGCCGAGCTGGTAAAGCAGATTGAGCACATATATGTAATCCGGGCACGGCTGAAAAGACCGGCCCGAGGCTTCGATAATCCGGGAGTCAAAAGGCCCTTCTCCCACAAGATGGGAAATATAAACCCGTTTGGCTGTAAATCTGTTTAATTTTACCAGGCCGGCAGTGAGGTCCCCGCACACCAGCGACCGGGATGCAAATACCACGTCATGGGTGTCAACGCCTTTAGCCCTCCAGTCATCGTTCCAGTCTGCAAGCACCGGCCTGATGTTGCTGATATTATTTTCATCACAGGCTGTTTGAAGAATATTCAGCATGGCACCCGAGAAATCCAGGGCGGTGACCGAGGCAACTCTTTCTGCCATGGGGATTGCAACCGTGCCGGGGCCGCATCCCACATCCAGTACATGCCAGTGAGGTTCCGGTCGGACAATCTCTATAAATTGTTCCGGGTAGTCGCTCTTATGCCGGGCATGGGCTGCAAAGCTCGATGCACGGCTGTCCCAAAATGAAGCCTCCCGGGCGGGCCTGCTGCAGGCTTGCTGTGCCTCCTGCCAGGCTGCATTCCAGTCTATGGATCTGATTTTTTCGGTCATAAGTTCTCCTTTCTTTAATCCGATATCACAACTGAAAGCTAAGACCTGCAAGGAAATTGCGTCCCGGCATGGGACGGCCCTCCTCATAAAATTTGTCAGTCAGGTTGTGGACCTTCAAAAAGAGCTCCGAGTTTATGCCCCACCTGGTGCCAAGGTCCTGTGTAAATTTCGCATTTAGCAGAAGATAGTCAGGATACTCATGTTTTTGATCGTAATCGTATTCAAACTGTTCTGCAAGGTAGCTCGCCTGAATGAATGCTGACAGGCCGAAATCAAAGTGATAGCCGGAATCCAGATTTATCTTGTGGCGGGGCCTGTCAGGCAGGTCCCTGTCTTTGTCCTTGTTTTCGGTGGACAGATAGGTATAGTTTAAGCCCATTTCAAAATTATTGGTTACCTGGTAGTCGAGCCGGGTTTCGATTCCCTGGATCACGGCCGATCCTGTATTTTTGTAAATATCTTCACCGCCCGCCTCCACGGATTCAATAAGGTCGTCAATGTCGTTATAAAAGTAGGCGATTGATCCTTTGAGATTCGGCATAAAACTGCGGTTAGCACCTATTTCATAGGAGACGGTTTTCTGGGGCTCCAGATCAGGATTGCCTCCTGCATATTTGCTGTAAAGCTCCTTTAGGTGCGGAAAACGGGTCTTTTTGCCAACCGAGGCATGAAGTTCAGTTCGGGGTGTTATGCTGTAGACCAAACCTGCCTGCGGATTCAAGGTGTCCGCGCTGTCCGGAGTCGGTTGATCATAAGCTTTTTGCGGGATATAGCGGTCGTAGCTCACCCCTGCAACAAAGGAAAGATCCCTGCTTAAATAGATCTCGTCCTCTATGCCGAGTGAATAAGTATCTGCCTCATAGTCTTCTTTGGGCTGGAGGCCCGGCTGTGCCCAGCCCCTGATAACCCCCAGGCAGTCTTCACCCAGTAAGTCCTGCTGCTCATGATAATCCTTGATATAATTGAAACCGATTTTAAGAAGGTTGCGCTCCGTCAGGTTCAGATGGGCCTGGAAATCGCCCCCTATGGAATAGTCGTCATATGTGCTCCATTCAAACCATTTTCTTTGTGTCTGTTTGTCTCCATGGCTTACATCAACGAGCGTGTCCTTAAAGTCGGTATAGAAAATTTTTCCTTTCAGGGTTATAAGATCGTTGATTTTATTTTTCCCCACCAGATTCAGATTCCACTGATCCCACTCCGGAAAAGCCCAGTACCTGTTGTATTCTACAGGCACGCCGCGTTCATTATTATGATAGTCAAAGCTCAGGTAAAGGCTGGAATTTTTGTCAGGCTCATAGCCGATTTTGGCATTCAGGGTTCTTTTTGTGTAATAACTTAGATCGCGCGTGCCCCCGTCTTCATGATAAGAGGAATCCTTACCGACCCATTGATTGTTTGCATCAAAGTCGCCTGAAAGCCGATATCCGTCAGATTCCCTGTAGCCGTAAGTCAGCCAGTAGTTGAGTTCCCCGAGTGCTCCGCCGTGATTTAAAATCGCATGCCTTGTATCGCAGTTGCCGCCGGCTGCTTTAAAGGAGGTAAAAGGCTCTTTCCCGCCTTTTTTGGTTATGATGTTAACCACTCCGCCCATTGTATTCGGACCGTACAATACCGAAGTCGCACCCTTGGTAACGGTAATCTTGGAGATTGCATCAACCGGTATCATGGACAGGTCTATAGTCCGGAAATAGGTCTCATGAACCGGCACGCCGTCGATAAGGACCTTGACGTCACCCTGGGAAAAGCCTCGTATGTTGACATGGGACTGATTTTTCCCTCCGACGCTCACGTCAACCCCGGGCAGGAATTCCAGGGCATCGGCCGCGGTCTCAGCTCCCTGTGCTTTTATATCCTTTAAGGTTACTTCAGATACTGATGTGGCAAGATTGACTGTTTGTTTTTCCGCCGTGACAACGATTTCCCCGAGCTGAAAAACCTCTTCTGAATTATTTTTATCCTGAGCGCGAACAGGAGAGATCAGCCACAAGGATAAGATTGCGATAATGCCGAAGTTAAGAACTTTTTTTCCCGGCATTAGAAACCTCCGTTTTTGAGTATAGTGTTATATATTTCAAGGAATAACGATTTTAAAAAAATTTTTGTCCCCTATTTAATCATTGAAGATCATGTTTTGTGTCATGTGGCACAAATGCTTATTTCCTTTAAATCAGAGCTTAATATTTTTACAGCTCGTAGTAATTGAGCTGAAACATATCGTTGTATATAATAGGGAATAACCTTTTGTCAAGAAAAATTGGGCCTGCAACAAAAATATGGATTGAATTGACAAAAGCTTTTTCGTGTTCCCGACTTGATTTTTCCCTTGAGCTTCTGACTGACCGTATAGGTCTTCTGATCTTTTCGTCATAGGCCGTAATCCGTTCATAGACGTATATATCACCATTCGGACGCTTCTCACGCCGTTCTTCGACATGAGTTTTTCCTGTTATTGGTTTAGCCCCTGAAAAGCCTGTTCATGTCGGGGTATACCGCGAATGTGATCGCCGATCATGGCATACTGGAGGATGACCTGAATTTTATTGCCAAACCCTTTTCAAAACAGCGGCTGGCCGACAAAATACGGGATGTCCTGGACTGAACCCTCGACCAGAGTAATTGACTTCTCTGCTGATTGCTGCTATAATTTTTACTTTTCTGTTATATCCGGAAGGAACGCCTTTTCATGAATGCCATAAAGGCCAGAATCCTGGTGGTGGATGACAATGCCGCCATTCATGAGGATTTTAAAAAGATACTTTACGGCGGCGTCCGTTATAAACGAGGCAGGGCCGGGAGCTCCCTGGAAAATGAGCTTTTTGGCGATGCGGAAACCCATACGCCCAAACAATCCCTCAACCCCGTGGAATATGTGATTGACGATGCCTATCAGGGGGAAGAGGCAATCGCCATGGTGGATGCCGCCGAAGCGGAAGGCTTCCCCTACAGCCTGGCGTTCATGGATGTCCGTATGCCCCCCGGCATGGACGGCATTCAGGCCATCAAGCAAATATGGGAACATCACCGGCATCTGGAAATGGTCATCTGCACGGCCTATTCCGATTATTCCTGGGATCAGATCCTCGATGAATTCGGTGTCACCGACCATCTGTTGTTTATCAAGAAGCCATACGACCCGGTAACGGTACAGCAGACCACCCTTACGCTGGTAAAAAAATGGGAGCTGGCAAAGGAGAATCAGAAGCATCTCGACAGGCTTGAGAAAGAAGTGGAAAAGCGAACGGCTGAACTCAATGCCATGGTGGCCCATCTGAAGAAAATGAAAGATGAAGCCGAAGCCGCCACCCATGCCAAGGGGCGTTTTCTGTCCAACATGACCCATGAGATCCGCACACCGCTTAACGGCATCATGGGCATGGCACAGCTGCTGATGGATACGGATTTGACCCATGAACAAGTGGAATATGTCGAAACCATCAGAGTTTCCGGCGACAGCCTGCTGTATGTCATCAACGATGTACTGGATTATTCAAAAATCGAAGCCGGAAAGATGGTGATCGAAAACATCCATTTCAAGCTGCGGACCACCATCGAGAATGTTATCGATATTATTTCCGTGGGTGCCTATGCCAAGGGGATTGAAATCGCCACCCTGATTCACGGCGCCGTGCCGGACAACCTGATCGGCGATCCGGGGCGGATCCGACAGATACTGATCAATCTTTTGAGCAATGCGGCGAAGTTCACCGACAGTGGGGAGATAGAGTTATTTATTCGGTGCGCCCCGCCGGAGACGAAAACCGGTGCCGCCGGTAATGGCCGGGTGCACCTGTTGTTCGAGGTGAAGGACACGGGAATAGGAATGACGGAAGCTCAGACCAACAGACTTTTTAAGCCTTTTGAGCAGGCGGATGATTCCACCACGCGTCAATATGGCGGCACCGGCCTGGGGCTGGCCATAAGCAAGCATCTGTGTGATTTGATGGATGGCAAAATCGGTGTGGAGAGTCAGTTGAATGCAGGCAGCAGATTCTGGTTTACCGCCGCTTTGGGGACAAACGGCGGGCAAGCGTTTGATGTTGCCTCATTCCCCGAATCGGTGAAAGGACTGAACTGTCTTGTCGCCGGGGACAATAAAACCAGCGTGAAGGTGATTTCACTTTATGTCAATGCGTGGGGCGGCCGGTGCGAGGAAGCGCAGACCGTTGATGCGGCGCTGGAACGGCTGAACCGGAAAGAAGATGATGATATTGATGCGATCATCGTGGACTTCAAGCCGAACAATCTGGAGGCTTATCTCTCCTTTGCGAAAAAAGTGCGGCAAAACTCAGCCACTGAAGACGTGGCCCTCATCTGCCTGACAACGGGCAATAACCGGGGGGATGCGAGAAAAGCCAGGGAGCACGGCTATAATGCCTATCTTACCAAACCCATCAAGCAGAGCCACCTGTATAATACCCTGATCATGGTGGGCAATGCAAGGCACGGACGGGTTTACGGGGGCAGGGGCATTATCTCCAAACATGTGGTGGATGAGGTTTTCGCAGGGCACCGGCGCATTCTGGTGGCCGAGGATAACCGGGTTAATCAGAAAGTCATTTCCAAGGTACTCACCAATGCGGGGGCCACCTGTGATGTGGTGGAAAACGGCCGGCTTGCCGTGGCGGCATTCCGAAAGAATGAATATGACCTGATACTTATGGACTGTCTGATGCCGGAAATGGATGGCTATCTTGCAGCGCAGGAGATAAGGCGGCTGGAGCCCGAGGGGAATCGGATACCCATCATTGCGATTACGGCCGATGCGTTTGCGGACAATCGGGCAAAGTGTGAAGCCGCCGGCATGGATGATTTTATTTTCAAACCGTTCAAGGTTGAGGCGGTGGTGGAGACACTGAAACGGATTTTCGATAGCCAGGGTTAAGGGAGTAAATCATCTCATGAATGACACCATCAACAGCACCACCCGCGTGGTGATTCTTACGGCAAACTACCGGATTGCCGGGGATATTGCCAAATTTTCGGATTCCCGGCTCACCGATTATATCAACGAAGCCCGGCGGTTTATTGCCGTCACCGATGCGGAAGTCAGCGTGCGGGACGGGGGGGTGATTTTCAGGACGCCCTTTCTCGACGTTTTGAGCGACAGCATCGAAGTGATAACCCCCGCCGATATGGTGGAAATGACCTGATTCGATAGAACGGCAACGGAGACGGCAATGGCTGCACTGGATAAGGTTTTTGCCGCCGCGGTGAAGTACAGGGCATCGGACATTCATGTGGTACCCGGTGAACCCTTTGTGCTGCGGCGGTTTCGTAAGTTTTTAAAGTTGAAGTCCCAGCCGCTGACGGCAGAGTCCTGCCGGAAGTATATTTACGGCATTCTTTCTGCCGATCAGGTCAAACGGCTGGAAAATGATCTGCAACTGGATTTTGTGCATGAAATCTCCGGCCTTGGGCGTTTCAGGGGCAATGCCATGTTGCACCAGCGGGGATTGAGCGCGGTGTTCCGTATCATCCCGCCGGAAATTCCCACCCTGCCGGATCTGGGCATGCCCGATACGATCAAGACCGTGCTTGATCATCACCAGGGCATGATTCTGGTAACCGGTCCGGCCGGCCATGGCAAGTCTACCACCCTCGCCGCCATGGTGGATCACCTCAACACTACCCGGAAACATCATATCCTGACGGTGGAAGATCCCATCGAGTTCGTCCATCCCCTCAAGAAAGGGGTTGTCAACCAGCGGCAGGTGGAAAAGGAAACCCGGTCATACGCCAATGCCCTGCGGGCGGCGTTGCGGGAGGATCCGGATGTGATCGTGGTGGGGGAGCTGCGGGATCTGGAGACGGTCTCCCTTGCCATCTCCGCGGCCGAAACCGGGCACCTGGTGATCGGCACCCTGGCCTCTGCATCCGCTCCCAAAACGGTGGAGCGAATTATCGACTCCTATCCGCCCAACGAACAGAACCAGATCCGGGCCATGGTGAGTGAATCCCTTCGTGCCGTCATTACCCAGCGGCTCCTTCCCCGAGCGGATACGGACGCGATGGCCCTGGCACTGGAAGTGCTCATCTGTACCCGCCCCGTGGCCAATCTTATCCGGGATCAAAAGGTGTTTCAGATTCCTTCAATGATGCAGACCGGCAAAAATGCGGGGATGATGATCATGGATGAGTCCATGCTGGCGCTTGTAGATGCGGGGCATATCCGGGCCTCGGATGCGGTTCAATACGCGGCCAACCCGAATCTGTTCAAGGCCCATGTGGAGCGGGAGGCAAAACAGGACGCCGCGGCCGGTTGATTGCGTAGTGCTTCGTTTACCGACGAGCCACGAAAGACGCGGAAACCTGTCGTATCTGCGTCCTTCGCGTCGCGGGGACTGCAATTAAACCGGATTGATACTTGGAGAAGAGATTTCCTTATGGCTGTCATTTATACCTATTTCAAAGAATTGAAGGAAAAGGGCGCCAGCGACCTGCACATGGTGATCGGGTTTCCCCCGCTGATCCGGCAGAAAGGGGAGCTGGTGCCCCTGGAACACGAAGTGCTGACCCCGGAAACCAACCGGGCAATCCTTTATGAAATTCTCACAGACGATCAGAAGACGGTGTTTGAGGCCGATTATGATTTTGACATGGCCTACGAGCTGCCAGGGGAGGCGCGGTTTCGGTGTAATTTTTTTCATCAGCACAGGGGGGTGGGAGCGGTTTTTCGCATCATTCCCACGGATATCCTGACCCTGGAGGACCTGAACCTGCCGGCGGTGCTAAAGGAAATTGCCATGTTCAAGAACGGGCTGGTGCTGGTGACCGGCCCCACGGGCAGCGGAAAGTCAACGACCCTGGCCGCCATGATCGATTATATCAACAAAAATCATGCGGCTCATATCGTCACCATCGAGGACCCGCTGGAGTTCGTGCATCAGAACAAAAAATGTCTGTTCACCCAGCGGGAAATCGGTACCCATGCCAGGAGTTTCGCCGATGCCCTGAAGGTGGCGATCCGGGAGGACCCCGACATCATCCTCGTGGGGGAAATGCGCGACCTTGACACCATTTCCCTGGCCCTTACCTGCGCCGAGTTTGGCATTCTCGTGTTTGGCACGCTCCACACCAACAGCGCGGCGAAGACCGTGGATCGTATCATCAATGCCTTTCCCACGGATCAGCAGGCCCAGACCCGGATGATGCTCTCGGAGTCCCTGCGCGCGGTGGTGGCCCAGCAGCTTCTGCGCGCGAAATTCGGAAGGGGGCGGTGCGCGGCCAATGAGATCCTGATCGGGTCTCAGGCCCTGGCCAGCATGATCCGGGAAAACAAGACCTCCCAGATCGGGTCGCTGATGCAGACCGGCACCAACGCGGGTATGCAGACCATGGATCAGCATCTGAAACAACTGGTGGACGAAGGCACTGTCAGCGGCCGGGATGCCTATGAAAAGGCGATTGATAAAAATCTGTTTGCCCATTATAAGTAGATGAAGAACATGAAGAGCATGAAGCTTAGATCATGATAAATCCTTTTATTCAGTCAATAAAACCTGGTCCTCTGGGCCAGGTCAGTGATAAAAGGCTATGCCGGTAAGGAGCAAAGCATGAAATTCGAAATTCGAAATTCGAAACTCGAAATAATTCCCTTATAGGGATAACCAAAGCCGGCCCCTTTGAGGGCGAATGTTGACATCTTCGTGTCCTTCGTGCTTTTCGTGGTGAAAAAGAATTTTTTATGAAGCCGTCAAAAAAGACACGGGTTTCTTGGAAGTTTAATTCTTTTAAGGTGCAAAGGTAACTGCATATGGCATCACTTGAACCGGTGGTGATTGTGGGGATCGGAGAGATGGGAGGCGTGTTTGCCCGGGGATTTTTGAGTGCGGGCCGGCCCGTTTACCCGGTTACTGCGGACATGGCAATGGCCGATTGTGCGTCGACCATCCCGCAGCCCGAGCTGGTGCTGCTGGCGGTTCCCGAACAGATACTCCCCGATACCCTGGCCCGAGCTCCGGAACAATGGCGGGACCGGCTGGTCCTGCTGCAGAACGAGCTTCTGCCCTGTGTCTGGAAAAAGCAGGGTATTGCGAATCCCACCGCCATGGCGGTCTGGTTTGAAAAGAAAAAGGGTATGGATGTGCACGTGTTTCAACCCACCGAGGTTTACGGCCCGGCGTCAGTGCCGGTTCAGACGGCCCTGAATGCTGTGGATATTCCCTGCAAGGTATTGCCGGATGGGGCCTCCCTCGCCGCCGCCCTGGTGCGCAAAACCTTTTATGTCCTCACCATCAACATCGCCGGGCTGGTGGCGGGCGGAACAACCGGCGAGTTGTGGCTCCGTCACCGGGAGCTGGCCATGAATGTGGCCAATGATATCATGGATCTGCTGGATGTCGTCACGCCGCATACCTGCGACCGGGAAAAAATGATGACGTTTCTGGGGGATATCCTGATCCGGGTGCCGGACCATCAGTGCCGGGGCCGGGTTGCCGAAGACCGTCTCGTCCGTGTCATCGCCCATGCGGGGGAAAACAGCCTTCAGTTGTCCACCCTGCACTGGATCGCCAAGCGCTCCGGCGGATAAATTCGTGCGGATTCGTGCCAATTCGTAGGGAAATGTGCCCACGAATTTCCACTGATTTTCACGAATAAACCATGCCCTCCGCGCCTCCACGGTGAAAACAACAACCGGCGTTTTCACCGCAACAGGGCCAGAATATCCTCCGCGGTTTTTCGTTCCGACTCAATGGATGAGGTGCGGAAGGACTCAAGAAGTTCCACCTCGGGGCTGACAAGCTCGGGTCTGGCTCCCGCCAGGCGTTTGATCCCGTTAAGCGCGTCCTGCCGGAGATCATCGTGCTCCAGAAAATTTTTGTCCGGGGCGATATAGGAAAACAGTATCCGGTGATATTCCAAGGCCATCCGGGAATGACGGGCCATGATTTCGCCCATGGCTTCGGGTGCACCCCATCCGATCCCCCCTGATTCATCGTTTAGGCTCCACATGAGCCGCCGCATAATGATTCTGGCCGACTCCATGTCGGATTCCGCCAGCCGGGCGGTGGTTGCGCCGATGGCTGTTACAGCCCGCTGCTGGACGGGATCGTCTTTGTTAAACAGCAGTCCGATCAGGGGATTGATGACACGACGCGGAGGGTATTGCGCCATCTGTGACATAGCGGCTGTCATGTCGCTGTCCCGCAGGAGACCGGTGACGATTTTTTTCAGGGTTCGTCCGCTGGGCGCTTTTTCCGGCATAAGCAGTTTTGTTTGATGTCATAAAGGTTTGGCGGCCATTGTGGTTAGATGGCCGCTGCAGCTTCGGCCATCGATATCACCGGCATGGTCGTTTTGCCTTTGTCCATCACCATATCCAGTTGTTTCTGGGAAAACGTGCGATAGCAGAGTCTTGCGCGGATTTCAAGGCCGGTTTCCGGCAGTTCCGGCGGCAGATTGAATGTTTCTGTGACCGACTGTTTCGGCAAAATCCGATAGTCGCGCAGAATTTCCCGGGCTTTTGAGATGTTGATCACCGGGTTTCCCTGCCCGTCCCCGAAGACGGTGTTGTACATCACCGTATCATCCGGGACATAGCCGTTTTTATCCGGAACACCGGCGGTGAACAGGATTTTCCCGGTAGTTTTATTTTTAATTTTAATTTCAATCCACATCTGGCGGGCATTGGTAAGCCCGGTGGGCAGTTTGTGGCCTGCCCCCGTGTTGGTCACCGTCACCCGGAGCCGGTCGTTTTTAATACCTGTCGTGTCAAGGGTCAGGGCTGCGGCGTTTTGAAGCCGTTCAGCGGCCATCTGCGTCTTGGTGTCGTCGCCGAATTGGCCGGGGACGACACCGTTGGCGCCCACAAAGTTGTGGGTAAAGACATGAGGACGTTCCGGCCCGAAATCACATGCCAACCCCGGGTTGTCGGGCCGTGGGGTGGCCCCCGTGGCTGGCACCCCCGGCCGCTGATGCATGTGACACCCCTGGCAGGTCACCCGTGTTTCCGGTGCCTCGGTGTTATATGGGCTTTTCAGCCATTCGTCATAGGTGGTTTCCAGGTCGGTTTTAAAGGCCACATGTTTGACATTGTGGCAGGTGCCGCAGATTTTTGCGCTGGTATGGAATTCGGAAAAGGCTGTGTCATGATATCCGGAAACCGCGTCTTTCCGGGGACCGCGCTTGACACCGGGGTCAATCTCTCCTTCGCCGGGGGCCAGGGTCATGCCGTTGTTGTACATTTTCGTCGCCCCCGTGGCGGAATGGCAGAAATCGCATTGGATGCCATGTTGGGCGATGTCGGGAACACTGGAGAATTCGTCCGAAGTTTTACGCGGGTTGCCTGTAACGAAGCCCACAGGGGTATGGCATTTAACACAGGATTCGGATTCTTTAATTTCGGCGGGGTCGGTAAGACCCTTGACAAAAAATTTGGCCACTTTCTGATAGACCGGATCATGATGGGCCAGGTTGTGCATGGAATTTTCCCATTGGGCGTAAATATCGCCATGGCAACCCCCGCAGATCTGCGGGGAAATGAACTGTGATGTGTCAAAAGCCGGTTTCCCGGTGTCGCCGGCAAACCCCGCCAATGGCAGCCATGCGGTTAACCCCACCGTCAAAAAGAAGGTTTTCAGCACTTTCATGCCCCTCTTTTCAGGCTTGTGAGTTTATCGGTCAGGGTAACGATATGCCCCATTTCTTCCCTGATAATGCCGTCGATTTTTTTCTTCCCCAGGCGTTCCGGCACCATGCCGCGCATGCCTACGTAAAAGGCGATGGAATCTTTTTCCGCATCCAGGGCGTCGTTGAGAACCGCTTTCAGGTCGGACAGATCAATGGTTTTTTCGTGAAAAACCCGAAGGTCGGCCAGCGCCTTGAGATAGAGCGCGGTTTCATTCTCAGGATCGAAAATGTTTGATTCCTTTTCCGCGGCTGAAAGCTCGCCTCGCATGCCGGCGAATGTTTTTTCGTGCTGATCCTCCATTGCCGCCAGTTCTTCCAGAAGGTCACCGGTTTCTTTATCCGGAGCGCCGCTGGCGGCGGATCGATAGAATGCTGCTCCGTTTCGTTCGATTTCTTCGGCCATTTTCAGAATTTCATCGATGGTGAAATCATATGACATGGTATTATTCTCCTTTGTTATTTGTTGGGGTTAGACTGTCTGCCGCAAATGGTTTTAGATTACTATATCATTTCATGCTGTCGCTTTCGAGGGTTTTTTTGCTATGAATAAGCAGGGCCTGGTTCAGGAATGCCGGGCAATGTGTATCAAAAAACTTGATACATAAGTGTAACAGATCGGTCATGATGGTCTCGTGAAATGGTCTACCTTATTCAGCGCATGGACGCCCTGTATTTCGGCCCCGCAGACCATATCGACGTTGCCTATAGCCGGATGTTAAGGAAGGTCATGGCAGACGGCGTGGAGGCTTATGCCTATGATGTTCACATCGACCTGAATCGGATTGTTTTGAACAAACGGGTAGAGGTTTAATTGTAATTTCAAGTAAATATTATACTAACTGCAAGGGCGCAGAGGAGGGGTGCGGAGCCTTTGCGGTTTAATCGGAATGAAGATGGCATGTTAATTGCTTCTGTAATGATTCTTTAGATAGTGTCCGTCCAGAAATTAGATATTTTGGTCGAGTTCAAGAAAGGCGAAAATTTTAACCGGAGGAATACTTTGCGTATTTTGAGGATTAAAATTTGAGCCTGACGCAGAAATCGGGCAAAATAGCAATTTATGGATGGGCACTAGATAGAATAAAAGCAATTATGGAGGTACGCCATGCTGACATTAAACGATTTGAAAAAAAGGCGTGACCTGATCAATGAAATCGACTGGGATATGACCCCGGAAGAGGCAGTGAGGCTCTACCTGGAATGGGGCAACAACTGGGCGGGCGGCAATTACGTCATCCGGTCGAAAAAGGATGTATCCCACTATTTTGTGGTCAATACCTGGCGGGAAAAGCCGCGGGTCTTTCTGGTCAAGCGCAATTCAGAGAACGCCGAAGAGCTGGCGGGGTTTGAAATGCCACCGGAAGTAGAGAAACAGTTTCTCAATGCCGTGGGGCATAACCGCGGGGTCTATTCCATCCAGGGCGTGCCCCGGAAGTGGCTGGAAAAAGAGCTCCAATAACCGGAATTTTACGATTGAAACGAACCATGCCTCCCTCCTCCTGGCCGACGGCCCGTTTCAGCCGGTCTTCCTCCCGCCGGCTGTAAACGGGTCGTCTTCCAAGGAATTTAATCTGCCCATTTATTTTAACCATATCATTTTATCTAATTTTTTAGTTTATTGCCATGCCTGGCAGCTTGCCGAAAAAACTGACCAGCAACACGTGCCCCGCCCCTTGCAGCGCAGCCGAGCAGGGACGGTTTTTTCGGAAGACGCGGGCAGACATTGTAGGGGCGGCCCCCTGTGGCCGCCCGACTGATGGGCAACCACAGGGGGTTGCCCCTACAAAAGCACCGCAGGTGAACGAGTTTCTGCCCACGCCGAAAAAACCGTTCCTGCGAGGGAAGCCGAAGGCCAAGCTGCGGGGCGCCCTTTCTTTTGCATACTTTTCTTTGGGCGAGCAAAGAAAAGTATGAATGAAAAATTGGTTATTTAAAGCCATCACTGTAAAAACTCGATCCAAGCGCACGTTACTTTTTGCAAAAACGCTGCGCGTGGCGCTTGGCGCTTTTTACAATCTTCCGTCCTCGGCCAGCATTTCAAGCCCCTGAAAATCCAGAATGGTAATTTCCCGGCCGTCCACCGAGATGTAGCCTTTTTCTCCCATTTTGGCAAAGATCCGGGAGAGTGTTTCGGGGATGGTGCCGAGGAGGCTTGCCAGCTGGCCTTTGGATATGGGCAGAAAGAGCGCAAGGGCTCCGTTTTGTTCTTCGGAAAGCAGCAGCAGGTAGGCGGCCAGGCGGCCCGGCACTTCTTTCAGGGAAAGGTGTTCCACCTGTATCGTAAACTGGCGCAGCCGTTTGGACAGAACACCGAGCATGTTGAGCACAAGGGGGGTATTTTGTTCGATCAGCCTGATAAAGGCGGATTTCGGGAAAAACAGGATGGTGCTTTTCGTCAGGGCCTCGGCATTGGCAGGAAACATCGCACCGGTGAATACCGGCACTTCTCCAAACGGTTCCCCCGGTCCGAATATATGCAGGATCTGCTCCTTGCCCTCCAGAGAAACCTTGAATATTTTGATTTTACCCTCGGCCACGATATAGAAGCCGTTGCCCGACTCGCCGTCCGCAAAGATCAGGCCGCCCCGCCCGACCGTCTCCTTCTGGGCGATGCCGGCGATTTCCCTGATCTGATCGTTAGGCAATCCCTTAAACAGCTGGGTGTCGGCAATAATCGATGCAATGTCCATGGCTCATTATCTCCAGGCAGTCTGTTTACTTCAGTCGTTTATGAGAGCTAAATGCGGTTGATAGTAACATGTCCGGCAGGCGGAAAACACGGCGTTTTTTCGAAGGGGAAGGGAATTTTTATTTATTTGACCCAGGTCAAGGTATATCTACCCCGGCCGTGGTAGTTTATAATCAAAATTGTTGATTGCCATAAATAATAAACTGAGACCCCCAAGGAGGGATTATTATGAAATGTCCCGGACAGGATACACGATTCTGGAATGGTGATGATATTTTTGAGGCCAGGTGTCCCAAGTGCGGTGAACCGGTGGAGTTTTTCAAGGACGATACCACCCGGGCGTGCAGTGCGTGTGGCCACAAGTTTCTTAATCCCGGCATGGATTTCGGGTGTGCGGCCTATTGTCCGCACGCGGAACAGTGTATCGGGAACCTGCCGCCTGAACTTCTCGAACAGCGGGAGAATCTTTTAAAAGATCGCATTGCCGTGGAAATGAAGCAGTATTTCCGGCAGGATTTCAAGCGCATCGGTCACGCCATGAAAGTGGCCCGGTATGCGGAAGCCATCGGCAAAGAGACCCCCGGCGTCAATATGGCGGTGGTGCTTTGTGCGGCCTATCTTCACGACATCGGTATCCACGAGGCCGAACGAAAACATGGCAGCACGGCCGCCAGGTTTCAGGAACAGGAAGGCCCGCCCATTGCAAGGGCGATTCTGGAGAAGGCCGGTGCCAAGCCGGAACTTGTTGACGCGGTGTGCGATATCGTGGGCCATCACCATCATCCCCGCGAGACCGAGACCATTGATTTCAAGGTGGTTTATGATGCGGACCTGATTGTAAACGTTCAGGAAACCGGCAGGGGCGCATCACCGGATAAGGAAAAGTTAAAAAAGATCATCGACAATCAGATGCTCACGGATGCCGGAAAGGCATTGGCGAAAAAGGAGTTGTGAAATGAAGGTTAAACGGAAAATAATCGAAATTGACGAAGATCGCTGCACCGGGTGCGGGCAGTGTGTGATCGCCTGTGCCGAAGGGGCTATCGAGATTGTTGACGGGAAGGCGAAAGTCATTTCCGATAACCTCTGCGACGGGCTTGGCGCCTGTCTCGGCGATTGCCCCGAAGATGCCCTGAAAATTGTGGAGCGGGAAGCCGAAGAGTTTGACGAGGAGGCCGTGATGGCGCATCTTGAAGACAAGGGAGCCGACGGCCCTTCGGCGCCGGAACCGCCAGGCTGCCCCTCGGCCGGAATCCGGATGTTTGATGGTGGTGGCGGTACGCCCTGTCAGAAGGCCAATAAACCGGCGGCTGTCACCAGCACGACTTCCCATCTCGCCCATTGGCCCGTTCAGATAAACCTGATACCGCCCACTGCCCCGTTTTTGAAGAATGCGGACCTGCTGGTGGCGGCCGACTGTGTGCCCGTGGCCTATCCCGGTTTTCAGGCCGAGTTCATGCCCGGCCGGGCGGTGATGATCGGATGCCCCAAGTTTGACGACACCAAAAGCTACCGGGATAAATTCGTTGAGATTTTCAATGTGGCGAACATCAACACCATCACCTGCGTGATGATGGAGGTGCCCTGTTGCAGAGGACTGCCCACCCTTCTGGCAGATGCGCGAAAGGCGGCCGGCAGGGATATTCCCCTGGAAGTGGTGACCGTTTCGTCAACGGGTGAAATCAAGGATCGCCGCCGTATATAAGACGCCCCGCATCGTGTGTCTTTTTTGATGGCTTCGTAAAAAGTCCAATTTCTTTGTTGCGCTGCATCTCTCGTAATGTCACGTACGGTGTAGGGGCGAACCTTGTGTTCGCCCGATCAGAGGGCGAACACAA
>JAXHVL010000143.1:0-22564 GCA_034189225.1 Thermodesulfobacteriota bacterium | reverse complement strand
GATACACGGAAGAAAAAGGAAGAATATTTTAAAATATTGAATGGAGAAGAATAAAAACTACTGGAAGAAAAATACACGTTCAGACTGGCGGTTTTGGTGCATTTTCAGCTCGCCCATGGCAAGGAACTTGAAATTACCACAAAATTTAATATCTATGCATATGATGCATACTTTCTGGATTGCGCGGACAGTTTAAAAAGCCCTTTGATTTCATTAGATCAAGGAATGAAAAGAATAGCTCAGGAGATGGGAATCTTAGTATTGGAGTAAAATTTATGAAAGTTTATACATATTCTGAAGCGCGGCAACGATTTTCCGAGGTCCTGAATATTGCCAGGACCGAAGAGGTTATTATAAAGCGAAGAGGTGGCGAATCATATTCTCTTACTTTTAAAAAGAGTGACAAGTCACCCTTTGATGTGCCTGGTATGAAAACCCGTGCTACCACAAAAGACATTCTAGAAGCGGTAAAAGAATCAAGATCAAGAGGTTGAGCGCGCCGAACCTGTGTCTTCACATGGATCGCAAAAGACGGGCAATCTTGGTCATGGCGGAGTCAGCACTTAACTTTTCTTTTTCGAAATCCGTATTCTTTTGCGCCCAGTGAGACACGTCGTTGGGCCTCTAAAATTTTGCGCTTGACGTCTGCCACCAATGTAATTACAATGTATATACATTAAATGGTAAAGGAGGAATCCAATGCGCGCACATATAATAAAAATCGGCAATTCCCAAGGGTTGCGCATCCCGAAACCCATCCTTGATCAAACAGGCATTATGGATGATGTTGAAATTGAGGTTGAAAAAGATCAAATTATCATTCGACCTGTCAAAGATGTTCGTGACGGATGGGATGCTGCTTTCAAGGCCATGGGAGAAAAGGACGACGACAAGCCAATCATTGATGATAATATTTCGCATTCATGGGATGAAGAAGAATGGCAATGGTAGTGAAACGTTTTGATGTATATTTGGTTAATCTTGATCCCACAATTGGTTCAGAGATACAAAAGACAAGGCCCTGCTTGATAATTTCACCTGATGAAATGAATCGCAATATACGAACGGCGATCATTGCCCCGATGACATCTGCTCAAAAAGATTATCCAACTCGTGTCTCCTGTACTTTTCAAAAGAAAAAGGGACAAATTGTTTTAGATCAGCTTCGAACAATTGATAAAACACGACTCGTAAAGAAGCTTGGCACAATAGATTCCAAAACCCAGTTGGATGTCATTTCAATTCTTCAAAGATTATTCGCTTTTTAATATAAAATTGGCCCAACAAGTTCTTGATGCTGAAAAAACAGTTAAGATTTTACGAATGTGGACGCATTACGAATAATTTTACGGTGTTCTTCTCTGCGTTCTCTGCGACTCCGCGTTGAAATATTCACCCCCATAGGCGCAGACTCACGATGACAAGGACAACCCCGGCCAGGACCAGCACAAAGAGAAGCTGGCGGGGCGAAAAGGCTTTCATCATTCGGGGCTGTCCAGGCCGAAGGTCGTGTGAAGCACCTGGACGGCCAGCTCCGCGTATTTTTCTTCGATGACGCAGGAAATACGGATCTCGGAGGTGCTGATCATGATGATATTTATATTTTCCGCTGCCAGGGTGTTAAACATCTTGGAAGCCACGCCGGAATGACTTTTCATACCCACGCCGATAACGGAGACCTTGGCGATATTTTCCGCACTCATAACCTCCTCGGCTTCGATAGTGGTGGCCGTTTCCCGCGCCAGTTCCATGGCCTTTGCAAAATCGGACCGGGGCACGGTAAAGGTCAGGTCGGTCTGGCCGGAGGCACGGGTGTTCTGAATGATCATGTCCACCAGGATACCCGCCTCGGCGATGGGCGTGAATATCTTGGAAGAGACGCCCGGCTTGTCCGGCACCTTTTTGAAGGTGATGCGGGCTTCATCTTTTTTGCAGGTTATGCCGGAGATGACCACTTCTTCCATGCCTTTTTCTTCGTTCACTACCATTGTGCCTTCCTCCTCGCTGAATGACGATCTTACGTGCACGGGCACGTTGTATTTCTTGGCAAACTCCACGGACCGGATCTGAAGCACCTTGGCCCCGAGGCTGGACATCTCCAGCATTTCATCATAGGAAATCCGGCCGATCTTCCGCGCCCGCTTGCAGATGGATGGGTCCGTGGTATAAATCCCGTCCACATCCGTGTATATCTCGCATACATCGGCATTGACAGCCGCGGCAATGGCTACGGCGGATGTGTCGGAGCCCCCCCTTCCCAGGGTGGTGATATTGCCACCGGCGTCATAGCCCTGGAAACCAGCCACCACCACGATGCGGCGCTCGTTGAGGTATTCCCGGATTTTATCGGCACCGATGCTGATAATGCGTGCCCGCGTGGCAGCGTGATCCGTAAGAATCTCCGCCTGATATCCCAGCAGGGAACGGGCACTGTAACCCATTTCATTAAGCATCATGGCCATGAGGGCCACCGTGGTCTGTTCACCGGTGGCGAGCAGCACATCCAGTTCCCGGGCATCAGGATTGCCTGAGGCCTGGTTGGCCATATCAATCAGGCTGTCTGTGACACCGGCCATGGCTGATAACACAACCACCACATCGTTTCCCTCGTCATAGGTCTTGATCACGCGACTGGCCACATTCCGGATTTTTTCGATGCTGCCCACCGATGTGCCGCCGTACTTCTGAACGATTAAGCTCATTTTCTCCTTCTCTCCGCTGCTTCGGATATGCTGCTAACCCGAAAATTTCATGAAATATCCGGGCTAATATTTAATATTCTCGTGGCCCTCAAATTCGCGCAAGCATCTTACGCTATTTCAAAGTCGCGATCAACCTTTTTCCGCGGTCGTCAAAGGCGGTGAAAAAAATTTCCCGGGTGGTTTCATCGGTGAGGGTAAGATGGATTTCAAGATTCTCTCCCCATAAGCCGCGGCCGAAGCGGTCCCCCCATTCCACCACCACGACGTCGTGCCTGTGAAGAATATCATCCATGCCCAGGGCTTCGGCCTCTTCGGCTTCTTCCAGGCGGTAGAAATCGATATGGTAAAGCATGTGACGGCGGCCGGGGTGCTGGTTGACCAGGGTGTAACTGGGGCTGGTGACGTAACGGGACGGATCCACGCCCATACCACCGGCAATGCCCTGGGTCAGCGCGGTTTTACCGCTGCCGAGATCGCCGGAAAGTGAGATAACCGTCCCCGGCTCAACAGCACTGCCGAGGGTGCGGCCCAGGCGCCGGGTCTCTTCAACAGAAGATGTCTGTATGCGGAAATCCGTCTGCATGGGCATGAGAGCTTGTTTCAAAAAGACGGTTCAAGGCTTCGGGAACAGCGGCCATGACATCGGCGGCCAGAAAACCCTGGCGGCCAAGGCGGCGGCTGAGGATATCGGCGGCAGCACCGTGAACATAGGTGCCGATCCGGGCGGCACGGCCGCATGGGTAGCCCTGGCAGACCAGTCCGGCAATCACACCGGTGAGCACATCTCCCATGCCGCCGGCGGCCATGCCGGGATTGCCGGTCCGGTTCAGAAATATCCGGCCATCCGGATGGGCGATCACCGTGCCCGCGCCCTTCAGCACCACATGGACATTATACCGCTCGGCAAATTCACTGGCGTGCTTAAGCCGGTTCTCCTGCACATCGGCGGCGGTTGTGCCGGCAAGCCGCGCCATCTCACCGGGATGCGGAGTCAGCACAACCGGACGCTTTGCGCCTTTCAGCACATCGCAATCGCCGGCAATGCAGCTCAGGCCGTCGGCATCGATCACCAGCGGGATATCGCTTTCTTTTATCAGCCGGTGTACCACCTGCCGTGTGGCATCTGCCGTTCCGATGCCCGGTCCGAGGGCCATGCAGGACTTGCCGGCTGTTTCCGAAAGAATGGCATCCACGCAGGTATTGTCAATGAAGGTGGCGCCCTTTTCCCCCACGGGCAGGGTCATGGGCTCGAGCACCATGGGCTCCACGATGGCATTGATGGATTCGGGCACCGCCAGGGTCACCAGGCCCGCGCCGGCCCGCATGGCTGACATGGCAGTCATGGCAGCAGCGCCGGTTTTGCCCGGCGTGCCTGCCGCAACCAGCAAATGGCCGGTATTGCCCTTGTGGGCCGTGGCGGACCGGGGGGTCAAATACCCGGCCACCAATGAAGGGGTGAGCAGCCATTTGCCGGGATCGGCTTCCGCCGCAATATGATTGGGAATACCAATATCGATAACGCGGAGGGCACCGGTATATGCCGCACCGGGAAAAAGAAGATGGCCGGTCTTGGCAAAGGCGAAGGTGGCGGTGGCGTCGGCAGTGACGCAGATACCACAGGGTTTGCCGGTATCGGTGTGAAGGCCTGACGGAATGTCCACGGCAAACACGGGCCTGCCGGATGCCCGAAAAGCATTTACAAATTCGATGACGGTGCGGAAGAACCCACTGACGTCGGAATTGAGGCCGGTACCGAGGATAGCATCCACCAGCAGGGATTCATGGGCCATGGCTTTTTGCTGTTCCGCAAAAACTTCCGCGTCCGGCACACAGATCACCGGCACGCCCAGGGGCTCCAGAAGGGCCAGGTTTGCCGCTGCATCACCGGCCACCCGGTCCCTATCCGAAAGCAGGTATACCGTCACCTGCGCCCCCTGCCGGAACAGGTAGCGGGCGATTACGAAACCGTCCCCTCCGTTGTTGCCCCGGCCGGCAAGCACGCCGATACGCCTGCCAGCCACATCAGGAAAGTTTTCCATGAGCCACCGGGTGGCACCCCTGCCCGCATTTTCCATGAGGACCCGGCCGGGAATGCCGAAGGCCTCTATGGTTGTCTTGTCCATCTGCTGCATTTCAGCGGCATTGACGAGAATCATGACAGCTCCTTTATCAGCCGCCGCATGTCTCTGACCGCCCGGTCCATTCCCACCAGAGCGGCCCGTGAGACTATGCTGTGGCCGATGGAAAATTCGTTTATCTCATTCATTCCGGCAAACCACTTGACCGTATTGTAGCACAGGCCGTGCCCCACGTTGATGATCAGGCCCAGCTCGGCGGCAACACACACGGCTTCGCGGATTCTGGCAAATTCCGTTGTTTTTCCAGCTGTGTCCGGTGCGTCACAAAAGGCACCGGTGTGAATTTCCACGGCGCTGGCACCAATATCATGGGCCCGGTGAATCTGATCCGGATCCGCATCGATAAATATACTGACCGGTATGGCATTGTTCTGAAGGGTTGCCACGGTTTTGATCACCGTTTCGGCAGTGGTTGTCAGGTCGAGGCCGCCTTCGGTGGTCACCTCTTCCCGCTTCTCCGGAACCAGGGTTACCAGGTCGGGCCGCACCTCCAGTGCCATGACTTCCATCTCCGGGACAGCGGCCATTTCAAGGACAAACCGGTTTTTAACAGTATTCCGGATCTTGCGCACATCCGCGTCCTGAATATGCCGCCGATCCTCCCGAAGATGGACTACGATACCGTCCGCGCCGGCCAGCTCGGCAATGATCGCTGCGGCAAGGGGTTCGGGGTAGGTGACACCACGCGCCTGTCGAAGTGTGGCGATGTGATCAACATTAACGGCAAGGCCGGCCATGCTTTTCCTCCTCCTGATAAAGAATATTTAGTGCGCAGCGCTACTCTGCCGCTGTGTCTTCAGCGCGTTTCAGCATCTCCATCAATTCCCGGGTTTTGGCCTCCATGACACGGGCATCCGCCTCGTCGGTCTCGTGGTCATATCCGAGAAGGTGAAGAATACCATGTACCAGGAGCTCTGTAAAGCGTTCCTCCATGGAGATTCCTGCTTCCCGGGCCTCCCGGTGAGCCGTATCTGCGGAAATAACCACATCCCCCAGCAGACCCGCGGGGTTGATCTCCGCAAAGTCCCCCTCCAGCATGGGAAAGGCGATGACATTGGTGGGGCCGGTCCGGTCCAGGTATCGGGCGTTTAATTCGGTGATGGCGGGATCGTCTGTGATAAGAATGGAAACCTCCGCATCATGACTGCCCAAGGCGCTTAAGACGGCCCGTGTCTTCGTCCGGAGCATCTGTTTCGGAAGATGGTGATGGTTTTGGCGGTTGTCGATCTGTATTTCCATTTTTCGGCTTTCCGTTGGTTGCGGCGGGATATTCAATGCGATGGTGATAAATACCGGATAGAATATTGTTAAAATTCCGAGCGATATTATTTAAATCCTTAAGTGTCAGTTCACAGTCGTTGAGCTGCCCGTCGGAAAAAGTTTTGTTGATCAGGTCCTGCATCAGCCCCTGAATCCGGGATGGCGTGGGGGACTCCATGGAACGGGACGCGGCCTCGATTTCATCGGCCAGCATGACCAGGCCCGCCTCCCGGGTCTGGGGTTTGGGGCCGGTATACCGGAAGTCATCCACATTGATATCCTTGGTGGCATGCTTTCCGCCCTCTTCCTTTAACTGTCGTTTTGCTTTTTCATAAAAATATACGATCAGCCGGGTGCCGTGATGCTGCTGAATGGCATCCACTATGGGCTGACCGAGCCGATGTTTCCGGGCAATCTCAACCCCGTCTTTAATGTGGGAAATCAGAATCAGGGCAGACATGGAGGGGGCCAGTTTGTCGTGCTTGTTTTTCGCACCCTTCTGATTCTCAATATAGTAAAGGGGCTTTTTGATCTTACCGATATCGTGATAGTAACCGCAAACCCTTGCCAAAAGCGGGTTGGCCCCCACATCTGAGGCCGCTGCTTCCACCATGGCCCCCACCACCAGCGAATGATGGTAAGTGCCGGGGGCTTCCAGCATGAGGCGCTTGAGCAGGGGCTGGTCGAGGTTGGACAATTCCAGCAGTTTGATGTCCGTGGTATAGTCAAAGGCCATTTCAATGATCGGGGCCAGGCCGGCGGTGAGGATGCCGGCGGCGATACCGCCCAGAAACGCAAGACCGCAGTCCACGGCCATATTCAGGATCGAAAAATCCGCCAGATAAAGGTTCAGGGAGGTGGCCACCACCATGTTAAACAGGCCGAGTTTGAGGCCGGCCTTGATGAACACCTTCCGCTCCCGGCAGTGCTGCATCCAGTAGGCCGCCATGGTCATGTTGAGGATGGCATAGACGAAAATCTCGAACCGGTTTTCAAAAATCGCGCCCGTGCAGAGGGCCAGGATAAGCGCAAATGAGGCGGTCAGCTCGATATCCATGAACAGGCATACGATCATGGCGCTGGTGGCCAGGGGCACGGCCATGAAAATGGCCTCCGGGGTCACGGCCGGGGCACTGGAAACCGAAACAATGGCCTCGGTCATGACAAAGGCCAGCCGGGCCGCAATAAAGGAAAGGCAGAGCATGGTGGCGAAAAACAGAAGGGTCTTATTGTCGGACAGCGCACCGCGGCGCTTGCTTTCGGAAATCCTGAGATAAATAACCAGAAACAAGATGGCGCCGATGATGGCCGCGCCGATGGCAATAGCAATGGGATTCTTTTCCGTGACCCTGCTCTTGAGCGACTCAAGCTCCAGCAGATCAAGCTGGGTGATCCGTTCGCCCTCCCGGAGAATCATTTCGCCTTTTTTGATCTTATACAGCACCGGGCTGATACTTTCCTGGGCCTCGCGCTTCAGTTGTTCGGTTTTGCTGGTATTTCGGGTCACATTGGGGACTATGAGCCGCTGTGAGAAATCAACGATCAGGTTCTTTACCGTGTAATCCATGTCTTTGAGCAGGGGCTCGCCGATAATCCGGACCATGGCCTGGGCCTGGTCCTGCCCGTAAAAATGCCGCAGGTTGGTTTCGATCTTTTGTTCACCGTTTCCCACGGTGCGCAGAACAATCCCCCCCCTTCCCCGCTCCCTGAGCAGCACTTCCTTGTTGGCCACAACCCCGTTGCTCAGAATCTCGCTCACGATCTGGCGAATAAGGGTTTCAATTTTCCTGGAAAAGGCCTCCCGCTCAAGAATAGTAAATGCGCCGTTGCTGACGGAAATCCCGAGCAGCTTTTCAAATTTTTCCCGGTCATATCCCGCCATCGATACGTCCGATGCTGACGACGATGCAGCCTCTTGAAATGCCTCCCGCCCATAGCCGAAACTCCGGCTCAGGCGCTGATCGATCTCCCGCACCAGGCTATCCTTATAATCATAGATCGTGAGAATGTTCTCACTGGCCTGCCGGCGCTTGTCTTCCGTGGCCTTGGCGTCTTTAATCAGAAAATCCTCGGGCGCCTTGATATTTTCCCTGGCGACATCGCCCAGTTGGTACGCATAGTCCTCCTTTACCAGCGTGGTGGAGGTAAAGGTAAACGCAAACACCAGTGCCGTTATAACCAGGAGCACCCATCTCAATGCCTGGTTTTGCTGGGAAAGGGAAAAAAGGGGTTTGAAAAATTCGGTCAGCATGGAATTCGGCTTTTTAATATACTGCGTCGCCGCTTAACGGAAAATTTTGCCTGATACTATTTTCCGCCGCTTGGTATGTAATTAACATTGTCATGTCTGGGTTTATTTATAGAAAACATCGGTCCTTTTCAAGAAAAAACCATGATTTTTCCTAATTTTTTCCGTATATATTTAAATAAGTAATATATTCAGAAAGTTGGGAATAACCATAAATTCACTCCCCCGCCGGTGAACTGCCGTTTTCGGCATCATGGGCCTCGTAGGCCTCGATAATCTTTTCAACCAGGTTATGGCGCACCACGTCTTTTTTGGAAAAAAACACGAATTCAATGCCTTTGATGCCTCTCAGCAGGGAATTGGCCTCAACAAGCCCGGAGGATTTGCCACCCGGCAGGTCGATCTGGGTGATATCCCCGGTTATAACGGCCTTTGAGTTGAACCCGATACGGGTAAGGAACATCTTCATCTGCTGAGAGGTGGTATTCTGGGCCTCATCCAGGACAACAAAGGAATCGTTCAGTGTCCGGCCGCGCATGAATGCCAGCGGGGCCACCTCGATGATCTTTTTGTCCATGAGGCTGATAATTTTTTCAAACCGCATCATGTCATAGAGCGCGTCATAAAGGGGACGCAGGTAAGGATCCACTTTTTCTGCCAGATCGCCGGGCAGAAACCCCAGGGCTTCTCCGGCTTCCACGGCGGGCCGGGTGAGGATAATCCTGTTCACCTGCCCTTTTTTAAAAGCCGCCACCGCCATGGCCATGGCCAGATACGTTTTTCCGGTTCCCGCCGGTCCGATACCAAACACCATGTCATGGGACCGGATGGCATCAATATAGGCTTTCTGGGCGGGACTCCGGGGCGTTATAGGTCGTTTTTTGGCGGTCACATAGACGGTTTCCAGAAAAAGTGCCTTCAGGTTGATGCGGTCATCCTCCCGAAGAACCTTGATGGCATGATCAACATCGTTTTCATAAATCGGGTACTTTTCTTCCAGAAGACCGTAAAGCTGATTCAGAATATTCCTGGCCAGCTCCACGGCAATGGGATCACCGCTGATAAACAGCGTGTTGCCCCTGGCGTCTATCTTCACATCCAGACGCTGCCCGATCTTCTTGAGGTTGGCGCCTTGTTCGCCGAAGAGCTGCATGGCAAGGGCAATGTCCGGAAAATCCAACTGCAAAGGAGGGGAATCTTTAATCGGCGCTTTTTCCTGCATGTGGTTAACACTCCTTTTATCAATCTATTAAATAGTGACGGCTTTGTAAAAAGTCCAATAGCTGCGTTGCGATGCATCTCTCGTCATGTCTTCCTTGATCTTAACGAAAAATCCTAGTTTTCGTTCGGACACTAAATACATAATAATATCATGATACCGGCGGCGGTTGCAAATTTCGATGCATCTGTGTTAAAAGATAGGCTTTGCCGGAGAGATTATGCCAGAAATTTTGCAGGGTGTAGCAAAGTAAAAAGTTCAAGTCATGAATATTATCGACATGGTTATTATCGCGGTTCTCTGTTTCACCACAATCCGTGGTATATTCCGCGGTCTCAGCAGCGAACTGGCTTCCATTATCGGCCTGCTCGGGGCGTTTTACGCGGCCTTCCTGTTTTATCCCCGGGTGGTGGCAATGCTGCCAGAGCATATTCCCCGGGGCACATTTGCCGATATTGTCGGCTTTACGCTAATTTTTCTGTCGGTATTTATAATGATCAGCGTTCTGGGCCTGTTGATTAAATTCGCTCTGTGCATTACAATGCTCGGCTGGATTGACCGGATCCTGGGGGCGGCATTCGGCGCGTTAAAAGGCATTATTTTCGTATCTGTGCTTTTGTTCATCATCACCAGCCTCGGTTCCTCTTCAATACCCGCGGTTGAAAGGTCCGTTCTATGCGGGTATGCCGCTATCTTTTCCGATGCCATGGCGGACGCGGTACCCGAGAGAATGCCGGAAAACGTATTGGATTTACTGCCTGACGGGCTTGAAAAACAAGTGAAGCAACTCAAGGAGAATATTTGGAACTGACAGACGACACCGGCATGCGGTTTGAACAACTAAACCGGCTGATGAAAATCATCGAAACCCTGAGAGGGGAAAACGGCTGCCCATGGGACCGGAAGCAGACCCCCCGCTCCATGACAATCTACCTGATCGAGGAAATATATGAACTGGTGGACGCCATCGAGGCGGAATCAGAAGAGGAGATCTGCGAGGAGCTGGGCGACGTGCTGTTCCATATCCTGTTTATCGCAAGCATCTTCAGGGGAAAAAATGCCTTTGACATGGAAGATGTGGCCGGGTCCGTCGCCGACAAGATGGTGCGCCGCCATCCCCATGTGTTCGGGGACAAAACCGCCGACAGCGTTGATGACGTAAAAAACCGCTGGCATAAAATCAAGAAAAAGGAAAAAAACGGCAGGGATTCAACCTCCGTGATGGACTCCGTTCCCCGCGGCATTCCGGCGCTGATACGGGCCTACAGACTCACTGAACGGGCTTCCCGGGTGGGCTTTGACTGGCCGGACCTGGCCGGGGTGATGGACAAAACCCACGAGGAAGTCGCTGAACTGACGGATGCCATAAAAACCGGCGACAGGGCTGCTGTGGCCGACGAACTTGGCGATGTCCTGTTTACCATGGTAAATCTGGCCCGGTTCCTCAAGGTTCATCCCGATACCGCCCTTTCCGATGCCGTTACCAAATTTGAAACCCGTTTCCGCACCATGGAAAAAAATCTTGCAAAAACCGACAGAACACTTGAAGGTGTGGATTTTGAAACGCTGGATGCGCTGTGGGAAGAAGTAAAGAAGAAGTAAAGCGGGGGATGTGAATGATAGCGATTGTGGATTACAATGCCGGGAACCTGACCAGCGTGGCCCGGGCCCTGGCAAAAATTGGATATGACCATCGGATTACCGGCGATCCCACGGAAATCGAAAATGCCGAACGGGTTATTTTTCCCGGGGTGGGTGCGGCGGGATCGGCCATGGAGAGCCTGAAGCGGTCCGGCCTTGACGAGGCCCTCCGGGAAGTACTGCAAAAGGGCAAGCCCCTGCTGGGTATATGTCTGGGCACCCAGATCATCCTGGAAAAAAGCCGGGAAAACAACGCCGACTGCCTAGGACTGATAAAGGGTGACGTCCGTCACTTTCCCCCTGACATGACGGACAGCGGGGGCTGCCGTCTGAAAATCCCCCACATGGGCTGGAACACCATCGCCCTGACCATAGACCATCCCGTATTTGCCGATTGCCCGGCGGAAGCCGAATTCTATTTCGTTCACAGTTACTATCCCGTGCCAATGAACGAGGAGAGCGTGATTGCCACAACCGATTACGGCATCGCCTTTGCCTCGGTGATCGGCCATTACAACCTGGTGGCCTGCCAGTTTCATCCGGAAAAAAGCGGACGGCCCGGCCTCCGGATACTTGAAAATTTCTGCAGGTGGCGCCCATGTTAAGCAAACGCATTATCCCATGCCTGGATGTCCGGGACGGCCGGACCACCAAGGGCATCAAGTTCAAGGACAACGTGGATATCGGCGATCCCGTGGAAATGGCAAAGCTTTATTACG
This sequence comes from Thermodesulfobacteriota bacterium, assembly GCA_034189225.1. Taxonomy (GTDB): domain Bacteria; phylum Desulfobacterota; class Desulfobacteria; order Desulfobacterales; family Desulfosudaceae; genus JAXHTY01. Next base: position 10,637 of record JAXHVL010000143.1, on the reverse strand, counting down.
ATGCCGGGGCCGACGAGATCGTGTTTTACGATATTACCGCCTCCCATGAAAAGCGAAACCTCATGATCGAGGTGGTGCGGGCGGTGGCGGAAACCATCTTCATCCCTTTTTCCGTGGGCGGTGGCGTCCGGACGGTGGCGGATATGCGGGAAACCCTTCTGGCCGGGGCGGAAAAAATCAGCGTCAACTCGGCGGCGGTGAAAAACCCGGACATCGTCGCCGAAGGTGCCCGGCAGTTCGGAAACCAGTGCGTGGTGCTGGGCATGGATGTCAAGCGGGTTGAAGTAAGCCAGACGATCCCCTCTGGATTTGAAATCGTGATCAACGGGGGGCGAACCTATATGGGCATCGATGCAGTGGAATGGGCAAAAAAAGGGGAGGCCCTTGGGGCCGGGGAAATCTGCCTGAACTCCATTGACGCCGACGGCGTCCGCGATGGCTACGACCTTGAATTGACCCGCACCATCTCTGAAAACGTCACCATACCGGTAATCGCGTCAGGCGGCGCGGGCGAGCCCGCCCACCTGTATGATGCCCTCACTGCCGGCAGGGCCGATGCCGCGCTCATCGCCTCCATGGTGCATTACAACACCTACACCATTGACGAAATCAAGGAATATCTCAACAACCGCGGCGTGCCTATGCGCATGCAGTGGTAATTATTCAGTGTCCATCCAGAAATGGCTATTTTGCCCGATTTCTGTGTCAGGCTAAAATTTGATGGATTCGTAAAAAACTTCCAACACCGCCGCGGTGTTTTTGCAGAAAGGAACGTGCGCCAAGCATCATACTGCAATTTGCCACAGACCCACACAGACGCACACAGACAACGGCGGACAGGTTTTGGTAAAAAAATGTCTGTGTGTGTCTGTGGCCAAAAATCTGTTTGGCTTTTGAAAGGAGTTCCTTGGAAGCTTTTTACGAAGCCGTCACTATTTCGGGCTGCAGCCCGGAAACAGGCGCACCGGCTCCCTGGCCTTGTTGGGCTTGATATCGGAATCCCGGTAGGCCGCGTGGTTTCTTCGAACAAGATCCAGAACATCCCGGTACAAAACAAATTTTCTGCAATTCCAGGATATAATGCTCCGCTTAGTCCTTGCCGACGACGGTTGACAATTTTTGTCACAAGCCGCCGGCTGGCTTTCTGCGGATCGTCGATTGCAGGGATATGTCTTTGCTTGACCTTCTGATGCCCCTGCGCTAAACTTTTTACATATTTCATTTCAACAATTCACCTGCAACGGGAGAACGCATGGGAACCAACAACATTGTATTCCTTGAAGTCCTGGAATGGCTGGACGATACCGGCAAACGATTCGTCTACCGGCTGCCCGAGGAAGGATCAGGTGAAATCAAGTACGGCGCCCAACTGACGGTACGGGAAAGCCAGGCCGCGGTTTTTTTCTACCAGGGCCGGGCCGTAGGAGCTTTCGGACCGGGCCGGCACACGCTTAAAACCGCGAACATCCCCCTCCTGACCAAGATCGCCAGCCTGCCGTGGGCCATGACAAGCCCCCTGCGGGCGGAGGTTTACTTCATCAACCTGAAAACCTTTACCAATCTCAAATGGGGCACACGCGATCCGGTGGCATTCAAGGATTCTGAACTCGGGCTGGTCCGAATCCGGGCCTTCGGCATCTTCAACGTGCGGATCGTTCAGCCCGTGCTCTTCATCAACAGCCTTGTGGGAACTCAGGGCATTTTTACCACGGAAGCCATCGAAGAATATCTGAACCGGGTGATCGTCTCCCGGCTGAACGATTATCTCGGCACCACCGTCAAATCCATTCTCGACCTGCCCTCGCAGTATGACGAGATGGCAGAGGGCCTGGCGCTCAAGCTGAAGGAAGATTTCAGCAGATTCGGCCTGGCCATGACCGAATTGTACATTAATTCCATCACCCCGCCGCCGGAAGTCCAGAAAGCCATTGACGACAGGAGCCGGATGGGCGTGTTTGACGACATGAACAAGCTGATGCAGATGAAGGCGGCCATGGCCATGGAAAAAGCCACAGAGGGCGGCGACGGCGGGGGAACGGCTGACGCGGGCATGGGCATGGGACTCGGACTGATGCTACCCGGCCTCTTTTCCCAGTATTTCAACACCACGCCCAGCGGCGGCGGACAGAGCGCACAGGCGCCCCAGCAGAGCGCCGCCTGTCCGGAATGCCAACATATGATACCGGCGGACGCCAAGTTCTGCCCCCAGTGCGGCCACCAGCAGGTTGTGTTCCAGAAATGCGAAAACTGCGGCAAAAACGTAACCCCGGGAGCCAACTTCTGCCCGCGTTGCGGCCATTCCACCGCGGAGATAAAGGCCACCAGATTCTGCGCGGCCTGCGGTGCCGAGAATCTGGCGGATGCGATATACTGCAACAACTGCGGAGAAAAGCATTAACTACCAGGTAGAGCATCAATGTCCCCAGTGCGGGGCTCCGATTACTCTCGGGGAAGCAGACCGCTTTTTCGAGTGCGAATTCTGCCGGGTCCGGTCCTTCATTTCCCAGAAGGGCTATTTCCGGTACCTCTTCCCACCGTCCACAGCGGTTCCGCCGGGCAAAGAAATCCTTTATATCCCTTACTGGCGGTTCAAGGGAGCGCTCTTTTCCTGTTCTCTTGAAGACGGTGTTGATCACCGGTTCATAGACGTCAGTCACCTTGCCCTTACCGAGCATGCCGCACATTTCCCCCCTTCCCTGGGACTGCGCACACAGGCCCTCCGGCTGAAACTGGTCTCCGCCGACAGCGCCGGCACTTTCCTTCGGCCCGGGGGGCTTAGGGAAACCATGGCTGTTTTCCATACCCGGTTGAACGCCCAACGCGCAAACAATCCCGTCATCCACCAGGACTATATCGGGGAAACCGCCAGCCTGATTTATTCCCCTTTCTACCTCAACGGCCGGCAACTGGTGGATGCCATCCTGAATGAAGACACCGGCACGGCCCTTGCCGAAAACATGGACATTGCATCACTGCCCACCTGCCGGCCGGAACGGGAAACCCGATTCGTGCCGGGGCTTTGTCCCGCCTGCGGCTGGGATCTCACCGGCGACAGGCAGTCTCTGGCCCTTGTCTGCCGGAACTGCGAAACCCTCTGGCATGCCGGGGGGGACCGGCTGAAACGCATCCGGTTCGGATGTTCGGTGACCGGGGACGAATACGCCCTGCTGATGCCATTCTGGCAGATAGCGGCGACAGTACGGGGCATAACCCTTGCCTCATATGCGAACCTGGTTCAAGTGGCCAATCTACCGAAAGTGGTACAGCCGGACTGGCATGATCAGCCCTTTACCTTCTGGGCTCCCGCATTTAAAATCCGGCCAAAGACATTCCTGCGGCTGAATAAAAAGGTCACCTTTGCCCAGCCCCGGGACGAACTCACACAGGGCTTCGGGCAGCGGCCGATGCATCCGGTTACCCTGCCCGCCACCGAGGCCGTGGAAACCATGAAGATCACCCTGGCCGCCATCATGCGGCCGGCAAAAAAAATGATGCCCAGACTGCCGGACATCACCATCACCCCCACCGCCATCACGCTGGTGTTTCTGCCGTTCACCCAGCGGCACCACGATCTGTTCAACCCCGCCCTGAATGTAAGCATCAACAAGAATACCCTGGCCCATGCTGCCAACATCTGATCCTATGATCCGAAATGAATTGACGGCAATAGTGTTCATATGCTATAATTCACATACTTTACTGAAGAAAACAATCAGTCCGCTTTATTCCATTTATTCATAAACATTTCACAAATACGGGCAAACAGAACAATGCCGGCTTATCATCCTGTTGAGTACGGGGAACAATTGCATGAAAAATGCCCGGTATGCGGCCTGCCGGTCACATCCCGGCCTGAATGGTATGACATCCCCGTGTCTGATACATATTCCGTCACTTTTAAAATTGTCGGCGACAGGATACTGCTCGTCATGCCGAAAGGGAATCCCGGGGAATGGGGGGTCAAAAGACTGTTTGAAAAAAGGGCCGAGGTGATCGATAAGTTTATCGGCCCCAATGCAAGCTATGTTGAAATCCGGGACTTCGTCGGCATCCGGGTCAATCGAAGCCCGCGAAGCGCCCGTGTTCAGATGGTGCAGGGATTACGGACCGATCAGTCGAGAATTCTCGGTTTTATCGGATTCAATATTCCTAAAACCATTCAACTGGGAATGCAGGTGGGAAAAAAACTCTACCACCCCCCTTTTTGTTTTAACATCTCAAAAAACTATGAAACCGCAATTCTTGACGCCCTTAGCCTTATTCAGAAGGCTGAAAAGGGCGTAAAAAAACTGATCTATGCAACGGTAACAAAAAACGACTGGCACCTTCAATTCAACAACGGCGCGGCCAGCCGCTATGAAATCATCAATGACAATATTCTTTTCGGCCAATGCATGGGGACCATGACAATGGATAATATTGTCCCTATAGCCGATACCATGAACAATATCGCCGATTATATTGTCAGCAAAAAGAACAAGTACTATATCATTTCGGATTTCAGCAGCCGCGCCCGATCCTCAAAAGCGGCGCGAAAAGCGTATCTTGACTATATCAAGCAATTATACCAAAAATACCCCTTTGAAATTTATATTTTCTTAGGCGACAACCGGTTCTTCAGCGGCGTCATCAATCTGACAAAATCCTTTCTCCCCTTCCCCACCTATTGCGCGCGCAGCATGACAGATGCACTTAACCTGGTTCGCAAACTCGAGCGGGGCACCATTGCGTCTCCGGAGGAACAGAATAAAAACCATGCTCTTTACAGCCATGATACCATTCAGCAATACGTGGAAGAGCTGAGTCAATATCTGGGCCGTATCAACTGGGAGGTGGAAGGCATTCACCACACCCGTCACACGGATGAGACCCATCCCTTTAATAAATTTTTTGATGCCATCGACCTGATCAAGGGGGATGTGGACGATCTGCTTTGCAAACGAAAACAGGCCGAAGAAGAACTGCGCCGCAGCGAAGAAAAATACCGCACCATTATCGAAGAAATCGAGGACGGATACTACGAGGTAAACCTCAAGGGCGACGCTACCTTCTGTAACGATCCGGTCAGTCGGATTCTCGGTTATTCCCATGAAGAACTCATCGGTATGAACAACCGGCGATACATGAGCAAGGCCACCGCCGAAAGGATATATAGTGTCTTCAATAAAGTTTATGAAACAGAAGAACCCGTGCGCGGACTCGTTTATGAAGTCATCAGGAAAGACGGTAGCCGTGGATATATAGATATCTCAATCTCCCTGATAAAGAACAAGGCCGGGGAAAAGGTCGGTTTCCGCGGCATCATGCGGGATGTGACCAAACGCAAACAGACAGACGAGGCCCTGATGGCCGCCAAAAAAGCCGCAGAAGAAACCAGTGAGGCAAAATCGAACTTTCTTGCAAACATCAGTCATGAGCTGCGGACGCCCATGAACGGCATCCTCGGCATGACCGGTTTTCTGCTTGAGACCGACCTGAACGAGGAGCAACGCGAATATGCCCAGATCACCTATGATCAGGGCGAACGTCTTCTGGCCGTGATTAACGATCTGCTTGATTTCTCCAGGCTGGAGAACAACAGGCTGGTGCTCTGCACAGACCGCATTCACATGCCGACGCTCTTCAATGACATCAGGGACGCCACCATCAAAGCCATTGACCAAAAGAAGGTTGCGTTTTCCTGTGAATACGACACGGCGCTGCCGGAAGAATTTATCGGGGATCCACGGCGGATCAAACAAATCGTCTCCAACCTGCTTGACAACGCCATTAAATTCACACCCGCCGGTCTTGTGGAACTGCGCTGCACCTGCCGGGAAATAGCCGGGCAGAAGGTCACCCTCAGCATCACCGTCCGGGATACGGGCATCGGTATTCCTGAAGGCAACACCAAGAACCTTTTTGAACCCTTTACCCAGGCCGACTCTTCGACCACCCGGCCATACGACGGCGCCGGTCTCGGTCTGCCCATCACACGCCAGCTGGTGGAAATGATGAACGGCACAATCCAGGTAGAAAGCGAGGAAGGCCGGGGAACCACCTTTACCTGCACCCTTCAATTAGAGAAAGCACCGGCAACCTCTTCGTGGTAATAACCCAGTCGATTTCATTCATTTTTTCATTCAAACCATTGGACCCGCGGCTGTTCACGTTCAACAATGGTGTCAATACGACCGACTGGGTAGCCCAGGGTGAGGGATGTGACAATCTCAAACGATGGGGGAGGGGTGATGCCCAGCTGTTTTCTGAATTTCGAATACCCCTGAAGCCCGTCGATCAGGCTTACCCAGCAGGACCACCGAAACACCCAGGTATCTGTTTTGATCATCGAGCGGTCTTCGAATCTGAAAGGGATGAACAGGAATATCTGGACTTCCCCGGCCTGGTTCTGTATAATCCGGAACAAACAGCAACCGGTTGCAAGGAGATGTGAATGATTACCGTCAGAGACATTATGACCCGGGAGCCGATTACAGTGCGGCCGGATACGGAGATCACCCAGGCGGCAAAACTTTTAATTGAAAAAGGCATTAACGGCCTGCCGGTGGTGAACGAAGACGAAGACCTGGTGGGCATCATCTGCCAGAGCGATCTGATTTCCCAGCAGAAAAAATTTCCCATTCCCACATTTTTCACCCTGCTGGACGGGTTTATTCCCACCACTTCGGGCCGCCAGCTGGAAAAGGAAGTGAAAAAAATCACCGCAGTGACCGTGGACCAGGCCATGACTCCGGACCCGGTGACGGCTGGCCCGGATGATGAAATTTCAACGCTTGCCGGGCTGATGGTGGACAAGAACTACCACACCATTCCGGTGGTCGAGGACGGCAGGCTCATCGGCGTGGTGGGCATGGAGGACATTCTTCGAACCCTTACCACCTGATCGGTTTAGGGTTCGTCACAAAATAAGTTGGGCAAATTTGGCGCCGGAATTTTTCCCGTCTTCGAGGCGCGAGGAGGGAGAATAGCAAGCTATTTGACCGACGCAGCAACAAAGAAGACGGGAAAAAGAACAAGCCAAATGTTCAAGTTATTTTGTGACGAACCCTAAACCTCTTTTAGCATCCTGCATACAGGCCGAACGATTTTTGACGACATCTGTTTCCGTTCATCGGGACGATTTTATAAACAGCTTCCTGTTATTGGTGATCAATGAACAACGACTCTTTTATTGGCAAAACAGCCGAAACGCTGAGTATTAAGGAAACGCAGGTGCAGGCCGTGGCCGATCTGCTGGCCGACGGCGGTACTGTCCCGTTTATCGCCCGTTACCGTAAGGAAGCCACGGGCAGCCTGGACGAAGTAGCGGTGACCGGCATACGAGACACGCTGCATCAGCTCAAAGAATTGAGCGACCGGCGGCAGACCATTCTGGATTCCCTGGGGAAAAACGGCCACCTTACCGATGAACTGAAACAGCGGGTTATGGCCGCGGAAACCATGGCCGTGCTGGAAGACATCTACCTGCCCTATCGGCCCAAACGCCGGACCCGTGGCATCAAGGCAAAAGAAAAAGGCCTGGAACCGCTGGCCCTGAGCATATTTGCCCAGGAAGGGACCGACCCGGAGACGGCCGCAGGACCGTTTGTGGATCCGGAAAAATGCGTGGCCTCCGTGGACGAGGCACTGGCCGGGGCGCGGGATATCATCGCGGAAATGATCAACGAGGATGACACGGCCCGGGCCGCTCTTCGGGATCTGTTTCTCACCCGGTCCATGATCACCAGCCGGGTGATAGAGGGGATGGAAGACGAAGGCGCCAAGTTCCGGGATTATTTTGAATGGGAAGAGCAGTTGGCGGATGTACCGTCCCACCGAATGCTTGCCATGCGGCGGGGTGAACGCGAGAGCGTACTGATGCTGCATATTGCCCCCCCGATGGAGACGGCCATCGCGATCCTGGAAGATTTGTTTGTCAAGGCGGATACCGATGATACGGCACAGGTAAAGATGGCGATAAAGGACGGCTACAAGCGGCTGCTGTCCACATCCATGGAGACCGAAACCCGGCTCACCGCCAAAAAGAAGGCCGATGCCGAGGCCATCCGGATCTTTGCGGAGAACCTTCGGCAGCTGCTCCTGGCCCCGCCCCTTGGGGCCAAACGGGTGATGGGCATTGATCCCGGGTTCCGCACGGGATGCAAGGTGGTGTGCCTGGACCGGCAGGGGAAGCTTTTGCACTGGGATACCGTTTATCCGAATCTTTCCGGTGCCAAACAGGCAGCGGCCGGGGAAACGCTCAAGGCGTTGTGCGAGGAATACGAAGTGGAAGCCATCGCCGTGGGAAACGGCACGGCCGGCCGGGAGACCGAGGCTTTTGCCAGAGGCATTCCCTTTTCCCGGCCCGTTCAGATGGTGATGGTGAACGAAAGCGGGGCGTCCATTTATTCAGCATCCGACGCGGCCCGGGAAGAATTTCCGGATCTGGACCTCACGATTCGGGGAAGCGTGTCCATCGCCCGCCGCCTCATGGACCCTCTTGCCGAACTGGTAAAGATTGACCCCAAGTCGATCGGGGTGGGTCAATATCAGCACGACGTGAACCAGAATGCTCTGAAGCAGGCCCTGGACGATGTGGTCATCAGCTGCGTGAACGGCGTCGGCGTGGACCTGAACCGGGCCAGCGCCCAGTTGCTCACCTATGTGTCCGGGCTGAATGCCACGATTGCAAAAAATATCGTGGCCCACCGGGAATCAAACGGACCGTTTGCCTCCCGGCAGACACTGTTGGACGTACCCCGGTTCGGGCCCAAAACCTTTGAGCAAAGTGCCGGGTTTCTGCGGATACCAGAGGCGGACAACCCCCTGGATGCCAGCGCGGTGCATCCGGAAAGCTACGGTGTTGTGGAAACCATGGCAGCGGACCTGGGCAAAACCGTCAAGGAAATCATGCACCAGGCCGACCTTCGGCAGCAGATCGATTTGTCCGCCTATGTAACGGACACGGTGGGCCTGCCCACGCTCACGGATATCCTGGATGAGCTTGCCAAGCCCGGCCGGGATCCCCGCGCGGCCTTTGAAGCCATGTCCTTTACCGACGGCGTGGAGAGCATCGAAGACGTAAAGGCCGGTATGAAACTGCCCGGCGTGGTCACCAACATCACCGCTTTCGGAGCGTTCGTGGATATCGGGGTGCATCAGGACGGGCTGGTGCATATCAGTGAGATGGCGGACCGGTTCGTAAAATCGCCGGGCGACATTGTAAGCGTCCAGAAGCGCGTGATGGTCACGGTACTGGAGGTGGATATTGACCGAAAACGCATTGCCCTGTCCATGAAAGAAAGGGGGGCGACACCCATGCGGGAAATCAAGCAGCCCGCCGAAAAACAGCGCCCGGTCCGCAAAAAGCAGCAGGGCGGAAAACGGGAAAAACCGGCAGCGTCAAACACCGCCATGGCCGAGGCGTTGCGCAGGAGCGGCCTGTAATGAAAGGAATATTTTTCCGGTTTGACAATTGCTGGCAAATATTACATGATTCAATTCAAGCTGGGATTTACACCTGATGTTTATTTCAACCCGGTATGATGCCCGAAGCAAGGGGGGCCCATGTCAATAATCAAACTTTATAATACACCGCCGTGGGAATGGCCGGACAACGCCGGCAAAACCATATACGGGGTTCTGTGTGATGTGAATGTGGCGCCCGGGGAACGGACAATGGCGGCCGAACTGGCCGGAGATGTCACGGTTATTGATGATCATATGGCCAAAACGCTGCTTTCCATCCTTCAAAACAATGCGGAAGATGACATGCTGCGATGCCAGGCGGCCATTTCCCTGGGGCCGGTTCTTGAAGAGACCTACCTCCAGGAAAATGACGAAGCCGACGAAATCGAGGTCGACATGGGGCTGTCGTTCAGCCTGTTTGAAGAGATGCAACGGGACATGCAACACATCTATATGAATGCCGACGTCCCCCAACTCGTGCGCCGGCGTTCGCTGGAAGCATCGGTACGGGCTCCCCGGCAATGGCATCGCAATGCGGTGCGGGCGGCATACGCCAGCGGCAACTATTACTGGCAGCTCACGGCTGTTTTCTGCATGGGGTATGTGGACGGGTTTAATGACCAGATCATCGAAGCACTGACAGACGAACGTAAAAGCATCCGGTTTGAGGCGGTGTGTGCCGCCGGCAACCAAGGGCTGACGGCGGCATGGCCCCATATCCAGAAGATATTGAAGGACGCGCAGACAGACAAGGACCTGCTGGTGGCCGCCATTGATGCGGTTGCGCCCATGCACCCCGAAAAGGCCGGGGGGGTTGTGGGGCCATTTATCGAATCCCCGGATCCTGACATCGCCGAAGCCGCCCTGGAATGTCTGTTCATGGCCGATGCGTTGCTCGATCTGGATGATGATGATCTGGAAGATTTTATTGATGATGATATTTTTTAACGACGGCGATTTGCGGTTTTTGCCGCTAAAATTCGAATCTCGTGCCTTGCGCCTTATCGGCATAACCATTTACCGCTGAGCTGGCCCAAAGGACCAGGTTTTATAGACTCAATCAATGATGGTCTCGTAAAAAGTCAATTTTGGGACGGCAAAGTAAAAAATTCAAGTTCGAGGCGCGCAAATCTCGAGGAATGGTCTGTAGGGGCGAACCTTGTGTTCGCCCGATCAGAGGGCGAACACAA
>JAXHVL010000142.1:0-3750 GCA_034189225.1 Thermodesulfobacteriota bacterium | reverse complement strand
ATAAAGTGTTCGCCCTCTGATCGGGCGAACACAAGGTTCGCCCCTACAGATCATTCCTCGAGAGTAAGATAGACACGCCGCATCTTGAACTTTTTACGAGACCATCATTCGTGTCGATTCGTGTTTATTCGTGGGCAAGAAACCGCGCACGAATATTGGTTCTCCATCAATTTCCGGTTTGGCTGACTGTAATATTGTGCGTGAAAAACAGAACTTACCACACCAGGGAATGATAGATCCAGCCCGTATCCCCGTCGGAATGTTTCACATTGAGCCAGTTGCCGCTTTTTTTGAGCACCTTGAACGGCACGCCCTTGCCGGCCACAAACTTGATGGCATGGTCGGTGCCGGGTCCGGAGCGGATGTTACAGCGTTCTTTTTTGACAACAACCGCTCTTGTATCGGAGAGCAGCGAGGCAAAAATCCACCCCTCATCGCCTTCAAAGTCTTTGAATTTGCGCCACTTTCCCTCTTTTTTCACAACAACCACGGGATAGTAACGCTCCGCCTGCCACAGCACCTCATAGTTGGTTCCAGGCCCCATGCGGATATTGGCCTTGGCCACCGCTATGGCCTTTCTTTCACCGGCCGAAAAGGCCACACCGGCGGATAATGCCACGATAATGACAAGCGCTCCTATCGTTTTCCATGCATGATGTGCCATCACATAACCCTCCAAAACCAGCGGCAGGGAAGTTCCCCCCGCTATCAAGCCTCATGAAATACCATTGCGGGCAATTCCAGGCAGGTCAGCTTGTAACCATAGACAGCCCCTGTATCAATGCCGATCTTATTGTCCTGTATCCTCGCCTCGGGAAAAGGCGTGTGACCGAAAACCACCCGCTTTCCAAAATCATAATCCGAATCGATAAACGGCTTACGAATCCATAGCAGATCCTCTTCGGTTTGTTTTTCTACCGGCACGTTTTCCCGAAGCCCGGCATGAACAAATATATAATCGTCGGTTTCATAATACAGCTGGAGAAACCGATAAAACGCGATATGGTCGGGCGGAATAACGACCTTTCCCGTTTCATCGATATAATCCTTTAACGTTTGCTCCCCCCCGTTATACAGAAACGTTGCTTTGTCTTCTCCCGAAAGGTAACGGAGCAGCATGGCTTCATGGTTGCCCTTGAGAAATACGATGCGGTTATATTTCTTTTTCAACGCAACCAGATAATCCACAACCTTGAACGAATCGCGGCCCCTGTCGATATAATCACCAAGAAAAACAAGGGTGTCTTGTTCATAATTGATTGGCAGCTGCCCCATAAGGCATTTCAGTTTATAAAAACACCCATGGATATCGCCCACAGCAAATATTTTTCCCATATGTATAACGTGGCGTTAGGGTATCGTCAAGGCATCACTTTGCTTTTATATAATATTGTATCCTTCGCGCATTCCAAAATCAACCCATGGAGCAAAAGTTTCCGGCCGTCAGCAGCATGCCGCCACGGTAGACTACGAACGCCACACACCAGGCCAGAGCCGTGGCATACACAACATTAAACAGGGTCCAACGGCCGGATTTTGTTTCCCGCATGATGGTGGCCACCGTGGCCACACACGGCACATACAGCAGAACAAACACCATCATGGACAACGCCGAAAGCGCGGTCATGCCGGAGGACTTAATGGCTTTTTTCAGTTCGTTGGTACCCCCGTCGTCAACGGCGTACAATACCCCCATGGAGCTGACCACGATTTCCTTGGCCACAAACCCGGTGAGCAGGGCCACACTGCCCCGCCAGTCGATGCCGATGGGTTCAAACACCGGCGCGATGAAGGTGCCGATTCTGCCCATATAAACCCGCCGGGCCCGTTCCTGCTCCTTCTCCGTCCGCAGTGCCTCGAGCACCTCGCTTTTCCGTTCTTCCAAAACGGCCCGTTCCTCCCGGCTTTCCGCCCGGGCAATCTGCTGCTCATAACGGTCACTGGCGGCCGCCATTTTTGCCGCATAGTCCTCGGAATAGGCAACATCCCGGGGAAAGGTGGACAGGGCCCAGACAATGATGGACCCCACAAAAATCACGCCCCCCATTTTTTTCAAAAAGATTTTGGCACGATCCCACATGTGAATCATCAGGCTTTTTGCCATGGGAACCCGGTAGGGGGGCAGCTCCATGACAAAGGGGGCGTCCGCGCCCCGCAACAGGGAGGAGCGGAACAGCCGGCCGGTGACAATAGCCATGACGATGCCCAGCAGATAAATCAGGAAAATCACCGTTCCCGCATTTTTCGGAAAAAAGGTGCCCGCCAGCACGATATACACCGGCAGCCGGGCCGAGCAGGACATGAACGGGGTTATCATGATGGTGAGCAGGCGGTCTTTTCTGTTTTCAATGGTCCGGGTGGCCATGACCGCCGGCACGCTGCAGCCGAACCCCATGAGCATGGGGATGAAGGATTTGCCGTGCAGCCCGATCAGATGCATGATGCGGTCCATTAAAAAGGCCGCCCGCGCCATGTAGCCGGTGTCCTCAAAAAGAGCGATACAGAAAAACAGAATCAGAATGTTCGGCAGAAACACCGCCACGCTTCCCACGCCGGCGATGGCGCCGTCTACCAGCATGTCCCGGAAAAGCCCCGGCGGAAGCAAGGTTTCCGTGGCCGTGATCACCAGCGCAACCCCCTCTTCAATCCAGCCCATGGGGTAGGCGCCCAGCGTAAAGGTGAGCTGAAACATAAGCCAGATGAAAAAAACAAAAACGGGAAACCCCAGATATTTGTCCGTCAGCACCATATCAATGTTTCTGGAAATATCCACCCGGTTGACACCGGAAACGCTCACCACCTCCTTGATCAGTCCGGCGATAAATCCGTATCGTTCGTCCGTCATAATGATCTCGGGATCATCGTCAAAAATATCCATCAGTCGTGATCGGCAGGCGGCGGTTTTTTCAAGGATCGGTCCGGCATGTTCGCCAAAGGCCTTTTGCACACGATCCCGAACGATTTTATCGTTTTCCAGAAGCTTGATCGAAAGCCAGCGGCTGTTGTAAAACAGCTCCGGCCGGGCATCCAGCATCTCCCTCAGTTCGCCGATGGCCGCTTCAACTTCCCGGTTATACCGAACCCGGCGTTCGGCCTGGGTGATGCCCTCGGATTCCGCCAGCCGGATGGTCCGGTCAAGAAGAGCATCCACCCCCTCGTTTTTATTGCCTACGGTAAAGACAACATCTACGCTGAGCAGATCCGAAAGCTTGTCCGCATCGATCTTTATGCCCCTGGCGCCGGCAATATCCGCCATGTTGAGCACAAACAGAACCTTGCAGTCCAGCTCCCTGACCTGGGTGGCCAGGTACAGGCTTCGCTCCAGATTCGACGAATCAATAATATTGATCACCACATCCGGCGCCTCGTCAATAATGAAGTTCCGGGCGATAATCTCTTCGATGGAAAACGGGGTCAGGCTGTATGTTCCGGGAAGATCGACCACGTCGATAGCGTAATTTCCCCGGGTAATAACCCCCGTCTTTTTTTCGACCGTCACCCCCGACCAGTTGCCCACCTTCTGGCGAGTACCGGTGAGGTGGTTGAATATGGTGGTTTTGCCGGCATTGGGGTTACCGGCCAATGCGATTGTCAGCTTTTTTTTATTCATTTTTATGCACCGTGCCGCCCCTTAGGGTTCGTCACAAAATAACTTGACCATTTGGCTTGTTCTTTTTCCCGTCTTCTTTGTTGCTTCGTCGGTCAAATAGCTTGCTATTCTCCCTCCTCGCGTCTCGAAGACGGAAAAAA
>JAXHVL010000141.1:0-29456 GCA_034189225.1 Thermodesulfobacteriota bacterium | reverse complement strand
TGGTTAGTGCCCATCCATAAATTGCTATTTTGCCCGATTTCTGCGTCAGGCTCAAATTTTAATCCTCAAAATACGCAAAGTATTCCTCCGGTTAAAATTTTCGCCTTCCTTGAACTCGACCCAAATATCTAATTTCTGGACGGACACTGGTTAATATTTTATCGATGCGGCGGATATGAAGACTTTATTTTTTATTAAAACGAAATTATTTGCCGAAAAACCCTATTTTCAGCTTTTGTATCCTTAAATCCGCATCAAATGCCTATTTTAAAAACGATGACATTATTTCTTGAGTTAAAGGTTATATATCTACCATAGCTGATTTTGATTTGCAAGTAGAAATTTGATTTTTCTTTATTCGATAAAATATACTTTAATTCCAAAACCTAAGGTCTTTTGAAAAACGTCCACGCATAAAAAAAATGTTTACAGCGTAAAAGCCGTTCATTAGAAAAAATTTTATTCATTAATTGGAACTGTTTAAGGGAAGTATCATCCAATGCCTATGGGGGAAACGGGGTGGTCTGTAAGGGAAGCGTATATTCTGTATTGAAAAATAAATAAAAATTTGTCAAGATTGGCCGGTATCGCAGGATGGCAGGGAAACTGATCTTTCCAGAAATATTGGCGATTCTGACCAGTTTTCGGGATCTTTGCCCCTGGCAGATCACCGCCGGTCATAAAACCGGGTAGGGGCCACGGCCGTCGCCAGGGCCATAAGGGTTCGTCACAAAATAACTTGACCATTTGGCTTGTTCTTTTTCCCGTCTTCTTTGTTGCTTCGTCGGTCAAATAGCTTGCTATTCTCCCTCCTCGCGTCTCGAAGACGGAAAAAATTCCGGCGCCAAATTTGACGGCTTCGTAAAAAGTCCAATATCTGTGTTGCGCTGCATCCCTCGTCATTGCGGCGTACGCCAAGTACGCCTCATTCCTCGGGAGTGATAGGGCTGCGCCGTATCTTGAACTTTTTACTTTGCCGTCCCAAATCCGACTTTTTACGGGACCATCTTCATTGCTGTGGTAAAAAAAATGATAGATAGCAGGGATGTTCTCAAAATTCAAATCGATCCCGCAAAAATTGTTAAAATATTTTTTGATTCTAAATAGATATAGTGATTTTATAAAATTTTAACCGGACAGTAGTGGAGTGATGCCCATCAATGATATTTCCCTATCGTGAAAAAGAGGTGAGACATGAGCAAAGTAATCGTAGATATAGAAATATATACAAGATTCATTGATCGCTTATGAGAGCATTATCGAAGCTGTAAGGGAAGAATTTGAAGATAGTTTTGAGGAGCCGGCTTAAAAAAGTTGACAAATATCCCCCTTGACTCGATACTAAAAAAAGGTATATTATTGTAATGAAATGGCAGGTGGTAATCCCCAGACGGGCAATGAAGATGGTGGACCGGTTACCGGATCGACCGAAAAAAGCTCTGTTCGTTTTAATGAAAGAGATCGAAGAAAAGGGGCCGGCCCGGGGCAACTGGCCAAACTACAGCAAGCTGAAGGATCAGCGGCACCATTGCCATTTAAAGAAAGGCAAGCCCACCTATGTGGCTGTCTGGCAGGTTGTTGACAATGAAATAAGACTGGTTGAGGTGGTTTATGCTGGAACACACGAAAAAGCGCCCTACTAAACGGGTTGTGCTGACATTTGCCGGGCCGGTATCAAAGAAAGACAAAGCGGTTGAGCTTATGGAATCCCTGGGGTTCAGGGACACATCGGACAGCGTATCATGGCGGGATGCGTTCCCCGAATACAGGGACAATGAGCCCGGGGCGGCTTTGGCCGGGGCCCGGTACAAGGAAAACCTGACCCAGCGGCAGCTTTCTGATTTAACCGGCATCCCCCAGCGCCATATTTCCGAGATGGAAAACGGGAAACGCACCATCGGCCGGAAAAACGCCCGGCTGCTGGCCGACGCCCTGAATATTGATTACCGGGTGTTTATGTAAAGTCCAAATCTTGGGGCATAGGGTAGCTCCCGAAAAGCCGCAATCCGCAACGGCCTGGCCCCTTTCTATTTTTGCGGTGCTATTTGTGCGGAGGTGGCTATGGCAAAAATGAAAGAATCAGACGAGGATACCCCGAACAACATTGATGAATGGTGTAACTATGCAATTCACATAGGTTTTATTGATACGCTCAGGCTGCCTCAAATTCTTGGGTACGACAGCCAATATGATTCAAGCTTATTAGAAGAATTGTGGAAAGCATTGCACTTGGATAAAAACGGTGCTTCAAAGCTCAAAACCGAAGATATTAATGAATGTATTTCAGGCCGAACAAAAAGGGGCTTGGAATTACTCCCAAGCCCCTTATTTTAGAGGTGGCGTCCCCAAGGGGATTCGAACCCCTGTCGCCGGCGTGAAAGGCCGGTGTCCTGGACCGGGCTAGACGATGGGGACGCATGGTCACGCTGCTGCTGGTGGGCCGTGCTGGGCTCGAACCAGCGACTCTCTGCTTAAAAGGCAGATACTCTACCGACTGAGTTAACGGCCCTAAAATTTATGAATTATACGAGACGACACCCCTGTTGTCAATAAAAAAACATCTCGTGAATGCGGAAAAAACACTTCTGGAAACTGACCGGGGCGAGGGAGAAGAAAAAATTGGAAATAAGAGGAATTCGAAGCATAACCTTATTTTTGGAAGAACGGAAAGATGGGCTCTCTTTCTGGACAACAGGTAACTGCCTTTAACATATGAAAAATTTTTTTTTAAAAAATTGTTAAGATTAAAAACAGTTGTCCTTATTATGAAAAATAATTTATTAAAAACAATAAGTTATTCCCAAACCAGAAACAGTGTTCATGTCCTGGCTAACCTTTCATATTTCGACTTGACCCCAGGGCGAAACTGGTTTATTTCAAGGGGTAATTTATACATTATTTCCTTCAGGTTTGTAATAATCTCAAACAAATTGATTTATTTGCTGATGCTTACCGTTTTTCAATAAAGTTGTAAATATACCGAAGCAGAATCCCAATGTTTTCGGCTGCCGTGAGGTTCAGGCGATTATGTTCCATGACCCGGATTCCAAGGGAGGTGCCGGGCAGTTTGTTTGTGGATGATTTCTTTTTTTTCTATGCTTTTGATGTCTACAGGGGTTTTTGTTTGCAAAACGAGAATCCCGGTCAAGGCTTTCTCTGGATGTTTTGAATCAGAATTGTGAATCCGTTTTTATTAAACAAGGTGTTATGAAATCTATCTGGGAAAAAGTTAAAGCCGATCTGAAAGCACAAATTCCTGCCAACAACTACATGATGTGGATTGATCCGATGGAGGTAGGGGCCTCTGGCGACGATCACATCGTCTTGAAATGCCCGAACCATTTTTCCAAAAAATGGGTGGAAGGCTATTACCGGGAGATGATTGAGAGCGGTTTCACCGGAATGTGCGGAAAATCCATCCGGGTGGCCTGTGAAGTGGCCAATGGCCAAAGCCGTTGTGAAGCCGGTGATGAAGCTGTGACGGCAAAAGCGGCACAGACCGGAAAAAAGACCCGTAAAGCGGACAAGCAGCTTACGCTGCCCAATTCTTACGTACGTCCCCGAACCGGCCGGCTTTTGAAGGATGACTTTACCTTTGACACTTTTGTGGTGGGCAACAACAATGATTTTGCCTATTCTGCGGTCCTGTCAATGGGGTCTCAGAAAAATGCCGTCAACCGTTCTTTGTTTCTTACTTCGAAACCGGGAATGGGAAAAAGCCATTTAACCCAGGCCCTCGGGCATTACACGCTGGGCACCATGCCTGCGGCCCGTGTCTATTATATTACGGCGGAGGATTTTTCCAACGAGATGGTCTATGCCTTTAATACAAAGACCATCAATCAGTTCAAAGACAAATACCGGGCCGGGTTCGATGTCCTGCTGCTGGATGATATTCATTCCCTGGCCGGCAAGGAGCGCACCCAGACCGAACTGGCAATGGTCCTTGATTATATGCTGGAGGCGGATAAGAAGGTTCTGTTCACCGGTTGCTGCCTGCCGGGGGAAATTCCCAAGATTAATGAACAACTGAAATCGCGGCTCTCCTGCGGGCTGATCACCACCATGGATTTACCGGATTTCCGCACCCGGGTACGGATTCTTCGGAAGAAATCCCGGCTCCACGGCTACAGCATTCCGGATGAGGTGATCGAATACCTGGCAGATAACCTGACCGATGATATCCGCCAGCTGGAAAGCGGCTTGACCGGGGTGGCCATGAAATCCTCGCTGCTGGGGGTGCCGGTGGATCTGGATCTGGCCCGGAGCATTGTCAAAAACATGGTGATTCAGCAACGGAAAATCACCCTTGACCTCATTAAAAAGATGGTGTGCAAGGAGTACGGGG
The DNA here is from genome assembly GCA_034189225.1 of Thermodesulfobacteriota bacterium. Lineage (GTDB taxonomy): Bacteria > Desulfobacterota > Desulfobacteria > Desulfobacterales > Desulfosudaceae > JAXHTY01. Next base: position 25,108 of record JAXHVL010000141.1, on the reverse strand, counting down.
TATTGGTCAAGGATATTGATTCCCGGTCCCGCCAGCAGCGCATCGCCTGGCCGCGGCAGGTGGCGATCTATCTTTCCCGCCGGCTGACGGACCATTCGCTCAAATCCATCGGCCGGAATTACAACCGCTACCATGCCACGGTGATTCATTCCATTAATGCCGTGGAAAATGCCATGAAGCAGAAAGAATCTACAGGTCAGGAAGTGAGCTATCTGTTGAAAAAAATCGAAGATGGAAAATTCACCAACTGACCCGACTGATATATGATGACTTTTCGCCAATCTCTTCAATGCCGGATGATACCGTGGCGCTGACGGAACGATCCTTTAAACGGCTCCGCAAGATTGTCGGCCGGGAAAACTGCACCCGCCGCCCGGAAGACCTCGTTTGTTATGCCTATGATGCCACCGGACGGAAGGTCCTGCCGGATGCCGTGGTTTTCCCCGCTACAACGGAAGAAATTGCCTGCATCCTGACCCTGGCCAACGAAGACCGGTTTTTTGTGACGCCGCGCGGAACAGGATCGGGGATGACCGGTGGTTCCATCCCGGTACAGGGCGGCATTGTGCTGACCTTGAACCGATTGAACCGGGTGCTGGAAATCGACCGGGATAATCTGGTGGCCCGGGTACAGCCGGGGGTGATCACCGGCGATTTTCATCGGCGGGTTGAGGCCGAAGGACTTTTCTATCCGCCGGACCCGTCCAGTTCGGCGTTCTCTACACTGGGCGGAAACGTGGCGGAATGCGCCGGTGGACCCCGTGCGGTCAAATACGGGGTGACCCGGGATTATGTGCTGGGGCTGGAGGCGGTGTTGCCCACCGGCGGGATCATAAGAACAGGCGTCATGACGGCCAAAGGGGTGGTCGGGTATGACCTGACACGATTGTTGACGGGATCGGAGGGCACGCTCGGCATCATTACGGAGATTACCCTTCGGTTGCTGCCCCTTCCCGAGGCGGTAAGCACCATGGTGGCGTTTTTTGATGATCTGCGGATCGCCGCTGAGACCGTAGCCCATATCATCCGGGCAAAGGTCATACCCCGGACCATTGAATACATCGACAACGCGGCGATTCGATGCGTGGAGAGTATCTTTGCCATGGAACTGCCGGTTGTGGCCGATGCCATGCTGATTCTGGAAGTCGACGGAACCGAAGTGGCAAATGCGGCGGCAATGGCCCGGCTTACCGATATCTGCCGGGATAAAGGGGCCAGCGAAGTCCGTGTGGCAAAAGATAAAACGGAAACCGACAATATCTGGCGGGCGCGTAAGGCCATTTCACCGGCATTGTACGCCTACGGCCCGGATAAGATCAATGAGGATATCGTGGTTCCCCGAAGCCGGATACCGGACATGGTGACCAGAATCCGGGAGCTGAAGAACGAAACAGGCCTTTTTATGGCCAGTTTCGGGCATGCCGGCGACGGCAACATCCACGTGAACATCATGCTGGACAAAAGCGATCCGGTTCAGGCGGAAAAGGCCGACCGCGCGGTGGACGCCCTCTTTGATCATACGGTGGCCCTGGGCGGGACGATTTCCGGCGAGCACGGCATCGGTATCACCAAATCCGCGTTTATGCGCAAGGAGGTCGGCCGTGCGGAGATGGCGCTGATGAAGAACATAAAGAGCGTATTCGACCCCCGGGGCATCCTGAACCCCGGCAAAATCTTTGCGCCCGATTGATCCACGACAAGACCGCGAGGCAGGGCCGGGCGTTTTGAAAACCCCTGCGGTTAATGCATGTTAATGATGCTCACATCCTCCTCTCCGAAAATGTCCTCCAGCTGGGAGAGTTCCACTTTTCGGGTATATTCGACGATGCATTTCAGCACCAGGGGACATTTTTTCGTGCACAGCCGTTCATGGGGATTATAGCTGCCGATGCATCCGATATAGTCGTTTTTGTCGAAAAGTTCCAGAATTTCGTCCATTTGTATACACCTCTCATATGGTCACAAGCGCAATCAGCTCATTGTGAAGTCGCCCGTTGGTGGCCAGGATTTCCTGGTCACCGGGATTGTAAATCTCTCCGGAAAAGTCGGTTACAACGGCGCCGGCCTGTCTGGCGATGAGCATGCCGGCGGCCGTGTCCCACTTGTGAAGGTTCTGTTCCCAATACCCGTCAAAACGACCGCTGGCTACGTAACACAGGTCCAGCGCGGCCGATCCCAGCCGGCGGACACCCTGGGCCGCATTCAGGCAGGTCTTGAAGCGGTCCATCAACGTGTCCAAATGGTCCTGAAAGTCATAAGGGAAGCCGGTCACAAGAAGCGCATCGCCGATATCCGGTGTCTGTGAAACGTGGATGGGAGTGCCGTTCAGGGTGGCGGGCTGGTCTTTGACGGCGGTGAACAATTCGCCGGTTTTCGGATTCAGCACGACGCCCACGGCCACTTCGCCTTCCATGGCAAAGGCGATGGACACGGAAAAAAGGCCCAGGCCATGGGCAAAGTTAGTGGTGCCGTCCAGGGGGTCAATGATCCACTGGTACCGGGCCGTCTCCCCTGTTGTTTGCCCGCTTTCTTCAGCCAGCACGGCATGATCCGGGAACCGGTATGCCAGGGTATCGAGAATGGCCTGTTCCGAGGCCGTATCCGCATCTGTAACAAGATCCTTGGCGCCTTTCCGGGTCACCGATAACTCGCCTTCGAAGCCGGCCATCAGTGCCTCGGCACCTTTATAGGCGGCACCCACGGCCACCTGTTTCACATATTCCAAGTCTATGGTCATATTGATATTTCTACATGGAAAACCGGGGCCTGTCAATAGCAGGGAATTGACCAAGGTGCTTGGGGTATCAGTTCGATGCATATATCTTCGTGTCCTTTGGAAGGGGTTTCGTCCAAATCGAAATCGGTATCGCTATCGAAATCGAGCGGACTTCAAATTTGGCCCCAAAATCTTTTTGTCCACCATTTTGTATTAGGTGCCAATTTACATATGGCCATTGACATGGGCCGTGTTTTCCTCCATGGCCTCGATCAGGGGCATGAGCGTGCCTGCGTCATTGGCGGAAACCGGAATGCCGCCCGTGCTGCGTCCGATGTTTGCCGCCGTTTCCGGGGCCACCCGGTCCTGCTTGTTGAGAGCGTATATCATGGGGGTTTGATCCAGTTTGAGGTCCCGTAAAATGCGTTCCACCGCCTTGATATGGTCTTCGTAGCGCGGGTTGCTGATGTCGATCACATGCACGAACAGATCGGCGCTTTCCAGTTCTTCCAGGGTGGCCCGGAACGCCACCATGAGCTCTTTGGGAAGGTCCCGGATAAAGCCTACCGTGTCGGTGATAATCACTTCTTCATCACGGGGAAAGCGCATGCGCCGGCTTGTCGGATCAAGGGTCATGAAAAGGTGGTCCCTGGCGGGGACCTCGCTGTGTGTCAATGTATTGAGAAGTGTGGATTTGCCGGCGTTTGTATACCCGATGATGGAAATAACGGGAAGGCCTTTTTTGCCCCGTCTGGATTTCTGCTGGTTGCGCTGTTTTTTGACGGCGGCCAGGGATTTTTCAAGCCTTGCGATCCGATCCCTGACCCGGCGTCGGTTGATTTCCAGCTTCGTTTCGCCGGGGCCGCGACCGCCGATGCCGCCCGTAAGCCTTGACATGGCGGTATTCTGCGTGGCAAGGCGGGGCAGGAGGTATTTCAGCTGGGCATGCTCCACCTGCAGCTTTCCTTCCCGCGACCGGGCACGCCGGGCAAAAATGTCCAGAATCAGCTGGGTCCGGTCGATGACCTTGAGTTCCACGTGATCGGCGATGGAGCGGATCTGAGAGGGGTTCAGCTCCTGGTCGAAAATCAAAAGGTTGACGCCTTTCTGAAGCGCCAGAATGGCCAGGTCCCCGAGTTTTCCGCGGCCCATGAGGAACCGGGCATCCACTTTTTTGCGTTGCTGTAAAACTGTGTCCACAACACTGATATTGCTGGCTCCGGCAAGGGCTTCCAGCTCGGCAAGGGACTCCAGTGCCATTGTCCTGGGCTGAGTGGAAACGCTGACAAGAATGGCCCGCTCCCCGCGGTCGGTTTTTCGCAGCACGCCGGTCTGGGCAAGTTCGTCCTCAATGGCGTCTATAATCTGGTCACAACCGTTTTCCAGGCCATCCGGCGGCAGCGGGTCCAGGACTTTATAAGGGACGCCGCTGCCATCGCCGGGCATGATATGGCCGGCATGGGCCTGCCATTCATGGGCACCTTCGGCTTTGACGATGGCTGCCATGAAGTCCAGCTGCAGCAGGGCCAGGTCGGTTAAGTCATCCCGGGTCAGGGGCTCTTTGTCCAGATGGGTATGAACGCATTTCAGGCCTTTCAGCCGGTCGGCGGCGGTTCGGTAATGGCTGATATCCGGAATAACGATATGTTTATCGTCGCCCACGATAACGTAGTCCACCTTGCCCTGGCGGTTGACAAGCAACCCGATCTGCCGGCTGATTTCGGTGGAAAGGGAAAATAGCTCCCGGGCGAGGTCCGGTGTTACCAAATAGCGGGGCGGGATTTTTCGACGGTAAAGATTGGTGATCCGTCTGATCTGGTCGGCCTTGAGGCCGCTGGTGTTGCCGTGCAACTTTTTCATAGCGCTAAAATTATTTTGTCCAGACGTTCGGCAGGTTTCCTATGTGTCACTGTACTGGTCATCCGCGAGATTATGGAAACGGGTGTAAGAAGCGTCAAATTGCAGGTGAATCTTGCCGACAGGTCCGTTCCGCTGTTTGCCGATGATCACTTCGGCAATCCCACGGTTCGGATTGTCCTCGCTTTTGTTGTACACCTCGTCCCGGTAGATGAAAAGCACCACATCAGCGTCCTGTTCCAGGGAGCCGGATTCCCGGAGATGGGAGAGCATGGGGCGTTTGTCGTTGCTCTGTTCGGGGGCCCTGTTCAGCTGGGAAAGAACGATGACGGGTAAATCCAGTTCCTTGGCAAGCCCTTTCAGGGATCTTGATATTTCCGATATTTCCAGGTCCCGCCGCTCCCCCGGACTCGAGGCCCGCATGAGCTGCATGTAGTCGATAATGACCAGGCCGATGTCTTTGTCCTTTTTCATGCGCCTGGCCTTGGCGCGGATTTCCATCGCCGTGAGTCCCGGCGAATCATCAATATAGAGGGGCGCATTTTCCAGCAGGCTGGCCGCGTCGGTGATTTTTATCCAGTCCTGCCGGCTGGCGTGGCCGCTGCGCAGTCGAAAGGAGTTGATCCGCGCCTCGGAGGTGAGCAGCCGCATGGAAAGCTGTTCCTTGGACATTTCCAGTGAAAATACCGCCGCAGGGACGTTGCTGTTAAGGGCTGCGTTTCTGGCAAAGTTCAGGGCAAGGGCGGTTTTCCCCATACTGGGCCGGGCCGCCAGGATAATCAGATCCGAGTTCTGAAATCCGGAGGTGAGGTTGTCGAGTTTCTCAAATCCGCTGGCAACGCCGGTGATCCATTTGCCCTGATTGGTTTCAATGGTTTCAATGTTGGTTTGAATGATCTGGTTGAGCTTGTAAAAAGACTTGCCGACCTTGTGTTCGGCCACCTTGAGAATGGAGCTTTCGGCAAAGTCGATGACCTCGTCCACCGCGGAGGGATTTTCAAAGCACCGGCGGGAGATTTCGTTGGCATTTTCGATCAACGCCCGCAGGGATGCCTTGTTCTTGATGATGGTGGCATAATGCCGGATGTTGACCGCATAGGGCGCCGTTTCCACCAGTTCCGAGAGGTAGACCGCGCCGCCGATGGTGTCCAGTTCACCGGTGTCTTGAAGGTAGTTTTTAACGGTGACCATGTCCACCGGTTCACTCCTGTCCACCAGGGACCGAATCGCCTCAAAGATTTTTTGATGGGCGGATTTATAAAATTCCGCCGCCGTCAGCATTTCCAGAATATCAAACAGCGCGGTGGTGTCGGTGTCGATCAGTATCGCGCTGAGAATGGATGCCTCGGCATCCAGATTCTGGGGAGGGACCTTGTGGAGGAGCGGGTCGTTTCCCCCCTTTTTCGGGGTATACGACCGCTTGCCGGTTTTTTCTTTGAGCGCGGTGGTTTGCATGGCATTCCCCCCTGGACACGAGTGGTGTTAACAATCCGGCCGGCCCGGCATGTCAAGGCCGAGCCGACCGGAAATGGCATGAAATATCCGGGCTAGGCCGAAGCCTTGGCCTCCCCTTCGTCTTCGGAAACCACTTCCACGGTAATCTCCGGCGCCACGTCTTTATATATATAGATGGATACAGGATAGGTGCCCAGTTCTTTGATGCTGTCCGTAAGCTGGACCATTTTCTTTTTCACCTCGACACCCTGGGCGGCCAAGGCATCCACTATGTCGCCCACGGAAACCGATCCATAGAGTTTGCCTTCGGAGCTGACCTTGGCGGGGATGCGGCAGACCACACCGTCGATCTGTTGTGCCGCCGACTCTGCCATTTCTTTTTCCTTGGCAAGCTGAAGCTCGAGTTTGGCGCGGTTCTGTTCAATAATCTTCCGGTTTTCCGGGGTGGCGGCCACGGCTTTCCCTCTTGGGAATAGATAATTTCTTGCATACCCATCCGCCACTTTGACTTCCGTGCCGGCCAGGCCCAGCGATTCAACGGTTTCTTTTAATATTACTTGCATTTATAACCTCCTGATTTTTAACGATCCTATCGTCGATATAACACAAAAATTTATTCCATCTTCCCCTCGTCATTGTCATCGGATTCGGCGGGCTGGTTAAGGCGCCTGAAGTCCGCCCACATGTCGAAAAATCCCAGTCCGACGACGAATAATACCATCAAATGCCAGATCACGAGGGTACTGTATAAGAAAATCCGCAACGGCCGGGGAAACTGCTTCTGCTCAAAGTAAAACGAGGCAATGGCAATACCCTGAAAAAAATAAATCGTCATCAGGACGATAATAACATTCTGGCCCACGGTTTTTGCCAGTTCTGCCGGCATCAGCATCAGCAGACCGCTGCCGATCACCCCCCAGACCATGGTTTCCGGGGCCTTCCAGCGGTTCAGGCGGCCGAACTCCGGGAAATACAATCCTTTTTTGGTCAGAATCGATCGCGCCAGCAGAAACGTGATCCATGCCGAAAACATGATAAAGGCAGTGGCAAGGGCCGGCATTATGCCGACCAGAAGCCGGCGGATTGTATCCATTGACTCGGTTATAATACGGACATTTTCAGCCGGCATGCCTGCCTGGCTGTACCATTTAACCGACAACTGAAGGTTCCGGGTCACGTAATCGGATATCAGGGTGCCCAGCTGCGTACCTGAAAAATTGCTGTAAATCAGAAGGCTTAATATACCGGCAAAAAAGACCACGCCGCAGGTATAAACGAATATCTGTTCTATCTGGAGCCGTTGTTCTACAAATTCGCTCAGCACAAATCCCAGCACGAGCAGCTCAACAATAATCAGGATATCGGGGGATGCGCCGCCGAGAACCGGCAGCATAAGCCCCATGGAAAGGGCCGGCACAATAAGGCCGTTTTTCCGTCCCAGCGTGGCCCGGTAATAAAAGGCCGTCAGGGGAAGCGCCAGAAAGCAGAAAAACCCGATCAGCGGGAAATAAGCAGCGGTTAAAACAATCAGGCTGGTAACCGCCACCCCACTGATAATTTTTTTTGGTAACGCCTGGGGCACGCCTGCTCCTATTTTATGGTTGAGCGTTTTCATCGGTCAACAGCCTTGCCTGTATGCCTGCCGGAAAAGGGCTTTCCCGGGAACATCGTCACCCGGTCCGTCTGCATATTGGTTACGTCCGGATTCAGCTGTCCGGCTTGCCCACGTATGGCAGCAGCGCAATGGTCCGCGCCCGTTTGATCTCCCGTGTAATCGCCCGCTGATGCTTCGCGCATGTCCCGGATATCCGGCGGGGAATAATTTTTCCCCGTTCTGTGACAAAGCTCTTCAGGGGTTTGGGGTTTTTGTAATTTATGGTAAGGCTGCTGTCCGCACAGAACCGGCAGTACTTTCGCCTGTGAAATACGCGTTTTTTCCCTTTCATTGGATCACCCTGTATAAAATTTGGTAAGTTTTCAGCAAAGGACCTGATCATAATTTTTACATCATAATGATTATATCAGGTCGGGATATCGGCCCGGAATATCGGGTGGGACTAGGCGTCATCCTCCTTGACGGGGGATTCTTCAGTGGTGTCGCCTGAAGCCCCACCGGCGGATTCCGCCGCTGCCTGCGCAGACGCTGATTCAGCCGGCGCCGCCTCGGCCGTTTTCTCTGGGGACGGTGCCGTTTCTGCAGCTGTTGTTCCCTCTGCTGTTTGTCTTTCGGTTTCGAGGGCTGTTTTGATCGCTTCGGGGTCCGCGTTGTCCGCCACAAAAATGGTCATGAACTTTAATATCCGTTCATCGATCCGGAACGCGTTCTCCAGTGCGCTGACCACGGTTCCGTCTCCGCAATAGTCCAGCCGCACATAGTGCCCCCGTTGCTTTTTCTTGATTTCATAGGCCAGCCGACGGTTGCCCCACTCATCGAAATCAATCGGCACACCGTTGTTGTCGGCAATGATATTTTTCGTTTTTTCGAAGAGTTGTGTCTGGGCGTCGCCTGACAGATCGGGGTCTGCAATGAAGACAGTTTCGTATCGTCGCATAAAACACCTCCTTTTGGATAATAGAGCCTTGAACATGCCATTCAAAGCAAGGATAAAATAATTGGTCCTATTATCCTTATCCATCGGGGAAAGTCAACAGGTTTTTCAAAAAGCACGGCCGGCTGCCTTTTCGCTATTCTGCGCATACTTTTTCTCTTGATTATTCTGTTTTTCAGATATAAAGAGGACACGGCAATTGACAGTCCCGTCGGGCCGTGGTATAAACATGAAAATATTGAATGAGTGATTCCTCCGCGATGTGCACAAAAGACGTTTCCATAATAAATGAACTCGGCCTTCATGCCAGGGCAGCCGCCCTTTTGGCCCAAACAGCCGCCAAAGCGGCCAATGGCGTCTGGATCATAGACGGCGATCGCAAGGTGGATGCCAGCAGTGTGATTGATATCCTCGGTCTTGCCTGCGGCAAGGGGACAATAATCACGCTGCAAATCGATGACCGATCCGACGAGCCGGTTCTCGATGAGCTGGTAAGGATGGTGGAGGCTGGATTTGGAGAATAAACAAGCATATGACTGATAGAAAAAGCGAAATAAAGCTTGTGGGGGTTCCCGGTTCGCCGGGAATCTGTATCGGTAAGGCTTATCTGGTGGATACGGACAGTGCCGGCGTGGAGGTTGTTGAAAAGTATTTCATTAAAAAAGAAAACATTCAGTCTGAAGCCAGCCGGTTTAAATCTGCCGTCAAAAGCGCCAGGGAAGAACTGACCGGAATCATCGAAAGCATTCCCGAAGACCTGTGGGAGCATGTGCATATCCTTGAAACCCACAAAATCATGTTCAAGGACAAGATGCTGTACGGTAAGACCCTGGATACCATTGAAAATGAGCAGGTCAATGCCGAATGGGCCCTTAAAAAGGTTGTGGTCAATGTCAAATCCATGTTCCGGGACATTGAGGATCCGTATATCAGGGGGCGAATTTCCGATATTGTTCATGTCTCAGACAGGATCATGCGACATCTTCTGGGAACCACGGATGTTAACATCGGCAAGATCGACAAGCGGGTGATCCTGGTGGCCCATGACCTTTCCCCGGCCGACACCAGTCAGATTCAGCTGGAGCGGATCAAGGGATTTATCACCGACCGGGGCGGCCGCACTTCGCATACTGCTATTATAGCGAAAACACTTGATATTCCATCGGTGCTCGGGCTTGAAAAGGCTACCTCTGTGATCGAAAACGATGACATCATTATCGTGGACGGTGAACGCGGGGTCATCATCGTCAATCCCAGTGAGGAATCCCTGCTCACCTATCAGAATCGGCAGGAGGTGTATTTCGCGTATAAGGCGGATATTGCCAAAACCAGTCATCTGCCGGCCGAAACCACGGACGGTGTGCGGCTGAATGTGCTCGGCAACATCGAGCTGCCCACGGAGATAAGCCAGGTCAAGGGATACGGCGGCGACGGCATCGGGCTCTTCCGCACAGAGTTTCTCTACCTCAGCCGAAAGGATTTCCCCAACGAAGAGGAGTTATTTTCCGAGTATAAAAAAGTGGTTGAGCAGATTGCCCCCCAGCCCGTGACAATCCGTACCCTTGACATCAACGGGGACAAAGCCATTGCTTTTGACAAGACCGATGATGAGGTCAACCCAGCCCTGGGGTTGCGGGCGATCCGGTTCTGCCTCAGGCGTCCGGATATTTTTGAGACGCAGCTGCGGGCCATTCTCCGGGCAGCCGTGTACGGCAACGTGAAAATCATGTTTCCCATGATATCAGGGTATGAAGAGGTGCAGGAGGCCATCGGGTTTCTGGATAAGGCATCTGAATCCCTTACAAAAGACGGGGTCGAACATACCCGGAACATCGACGTGGGCGTAATGATCGAAGTCCCCTCCGCTGTGATTATTGCCGATATCCTGGCGGATATGGTCGATTTTTTCAGCATCGGTACCAATGATCTGGTGCAGTATTCTCTGGCCATCGACCGGGGCAACCGGCAGGTGGCTTACCTGTTTCAGTCGCTCCATCCCGCTGTCATCCGCATGATCAAGCATGTGATCGAGGTCAGCAGCACCAAGGGGGTGGATGTGGTGATGTGTGGTGAGATGGCCGGTATCCCCACCAACCTGCCGGTCCTTCTGGGATTGGGCATGAATGCCCTGAGCATGAACCCCCCGGCCATACCCGTCATAAAGAATGCCATCCGGTCTTTATCCGTTGCCGATTCCAGGGCTTTCATGGAGGATGTGCTGGCCCAGAGCTCTGCCGAGGGGGTCAATAAGCTGGTGGCCGAAACCTTCGGCGATTTGCTGATGACCCGGCAGGCGTCCGAAGCCTGACAGGCAATCATTGCTTATTTTTCCGGCCGATACCGGCCGAAGACGATATTTAAAAACCCGGAGAGATCCATTGAGTTCGGATGCTGTAAAAATTATTTCGGAAAATCGCAAGGCCCGGCATGACTTCTTTATAGAGGATGAATTCGAGGCCGGCATGGTCCTCACCGGCACGGAGGTGAAATCCCTTCGGGATGGCCGGGCCAACCTCAAGGATGCCTATGCCAGAATTCAGAATGGTGAGGTGTTTTTGCACCAGATGCATATTGCCGCCTACCCGTTTGCCCATTATGACAACCATCCCCCGGAACGGCCCCGAAAGCTCCTTTTGCACAAGCGGGAAATCAAGCGTCTGTATGGCAAGGTCAATGAAAAGGGATTTTCCCTGGTTCCGCTGCGGGTGTATTTCAAGCAGGGGAAAGCCAAGGTGATCATCGCCCTGGCCAAGGGAAAACGAAAGTTCGACAAGCGGGAAGACATCAAGCGCAAGGACATGAAGCGCGAGCTGGACCAGGCCCGCCGCCGGCGCCGGTGAATGTTGTCTGCGTTTACCGCCTTTAAGTTGATAAAGTCTTACCCATGCATATTACCTTCAGTCAGGAAGTAATCATACCCGATAAAATTAAGCTCGCCAGATACCGCAAGTCCCCCGAACTCGGGCCCAAGGTGCTGTTTTTCAGCGGAGGGACGGCGTTGCGTGATCTTTCCCGGCGTCTGATCCATTTTACCCACAACTCCATTCACATCATTACGCCGTTTGATTCCGGCGGAAGCTCCCGCCGGCTCCGGCAGGTCTTTCACATGCCCGCCATCGGGGATGTGCGCAACCGGCTCATGGCCCTGTCCGACCAGACCTTTCAGGGGCACCCCGAAATCTTCCGGCTCTTTGCTCACCGGTTTCCCGTGGATTCCGACCCGCAGGCATTGGGCGCCGATCTATCCAGCATGTCAAAAGAGCGGCATTGGCTGATCAATGATATTCCCGACCCCATGAGCAAAATCATTCGTCATCACTTGCAGCGGTTTGAGGCGGAGATGCCAGCGGATTTTGATCTGCGCGGGGCCAATATCGGCAATCTGGTCCTGACCGCCGGGTATCTGGAAAACCGACGGCACATGGATCCGGTGATATATATTTTTTCAAAACTGGTGGAGGTTCGAGGCGTTGTCCGGCCGGTCATCAATGCGGACCTGCATCTCGGGGCGGTTCTTGAAAACGGTGAATGCGTCCTGGAACAGCACCGTTTGACCGGCAAACAGACCGCCCCCATCCAGACCCCGGTAGAAAATCTCTACCTGGTGGCCGGCACCCGCGGCAAAGGCTCGGACAAGCCGGTGCGGGTCTCCATCCGCGACAAGATGGCAAAACTCATCTGCGGGGCCGATCTGATCGTCTATCCCATGGGCAGTTTTTACTCTTCAGTAATGGCCAACCTGCTGCCGGACGGTGTGGCCGAAGCCATTTGCAAAAACCAGCGACCCAAAGTATTTATCCCCAGCACCGGCCATGACCCCGAATGTTACGGGTTGCCCGTGGAAAAACAGGTCCAGCGCCTCCTGGCCTGCCTCACCCGGAACAAAAACAACAATGTCCCCACAGAAAGTCTCCTGAATTTCGTGGTGGTGGATACGGCCAACGGCATCTACCCCACCGGCCTGGATAAACAGGCCATTGAATCCTTGGGCCTGAACGTGATCGATCTGCTCCTGGTAACCCCGGAAACATCCCCTTATTTTGATCCGCAAAAACTGGTGGATGTGATTCTTTCGCTGACCTGAGACAAACGCCGTAAAAAATTTCAGCCCCCCCCCGGCCGGGGTTTTGGCGGGGCGTATGATGTCGTTCCAAGCGTCTCCGTATAACCGTTGTTTTGCCTGGCGAAACCTCGCGTCTGATCGACGAGCAACCACCTCGAAGCCTTGTTTCCGTGCCCCTCCGTGTATTCCGTGGTTAAAATTAGGATTTGTTTCGTATTTCGAGTTCCCGGTTTCGAGGTCTAAATGACCACATACGGCGCCTTTAAACTATCCCCGCAAAGGGATCACTGGCGCCGGCCCTTCTGGTATCGGATGCTTACTCTGAGGTGGTGGCGGGTTTTTTGACACGGATGATTTTGGGCTGGTAGGTGGCGCTTTTGGCCATTAAATTCCCCCTCACCCGGACATACAGGATGGCCAGAACAAAGGCGCCGAACCCGACCAGGCCGGACAGGAGGGATTCGTCGATGGCAAGCGGTCCGGAAAGCTTGAAGCCTGCGGCGGCGCCGAGCATCAGGCAGAGGATGGGAAACATGTATACAAGGAAGGTGGCCTTGAGCAGAGAAGCCGTGCTGAAATTGATAATTACCAGGTCGCCTGCTTTGGCCTCGATCGGGTTGAGGGTTTCCACCTCCATGTCGTTTCCCCCTCCCAGGGTTCTGCACGATTGGCGAGATTGGCAGTGCTGGCAGGCTGCGGACCGTACGGTCTTTACCCAGGCGGTACTGGTATCGGGATTGGCTCTGATAACCGTCCCTTCTTCGGTGGCCATGGTGGTCTCCTTGTGGGTAGCTGTTCGCTATTTAGTGTCCGTCCAGAAATTAGATATTTTGGTCGAGTTCAAGGAAGGCGAAAATTTTAACCGGAGGAATACTTTGCGTATTTTGAGGATTAAAATTTGAGCCTGACGCAGAAATCGGGCAAAATAGCAATTTATGGATGGGCACTATTTATGTTCATAACAGACGAGCCCGCATTGCAGGCATCGGGAGGCTTCGTTTTTCGCCACGCTTTCGGCAAAACCGGCCTCCAGTTCCGCCCCCTTGTTGATGTCTGCTTTGCTGTTGACGGGCATGATGTTGCGCGGCACGGGGGGCACGCCCACGAGGGCGTCAACGGTCTGAATGACGGCATTCCTCGTGATAACATTATCCGGCAGAGACAGGGGGTCGCCGTACATGACCATATGCATGGCCGCTGCGCCCCGTCGGCCGGCGTTGATGGCCTTGATGGCGGCGTCCATGTCGGTGACGGGATCGCCTTCGGCAAAGATGCCGTGCTGGTCCGCGTATGCCGGCGCCTTGCAGGGCGGTACGGCCTGCCAGTCCACGGGTGAGGCGTAAACTTCAGTGTCCCTGACATTTGATGCTTCTTCGTCCTCTGTCTTTTGCGGGGCGAAAACAAGATCAGGGAACCGTCCCGCGGCGAATACGAGGCTGTCTGCATCAATGGTGTGGGGCTGGCCGGTTGCAAGATCGGTATAAGCCACCTGGCTGATGCCGCTGCCGCTGCCGTATATGGCATCAAGAGTGGCATTGAAAAACGATTTTCCGCCGGCCTGGGCAATGGCCTCCGCGCTGATGCCGGCGGTTTCGGCTTCGGCGGCATCTTCGCGAAGCAGTACGGTAATGTTTGATGCACCGGCGTTTTGGGCCGATTTTACCGCGTCCATTGCAAGGGGGCCGCCTCCCAGAATAACGGTATTGGCACCGCACTTGACGGTGTTCGTGTCTTTCAGCAGGTCGATCATCAGACAGAACCCGTCCACCGGCGACCGCATGGCGGTTTCGCCGCCTGCGGCAAGCCGGCTGTCCCATCCACCGGTGGTCAGAAAAACAGCTTCATATCCGTCGGCCAGCAGGGAATCGATGGAAAAGTCACGACCCGCCAGTTTCCCGGTCTTAGCGTTGACGCCGATGTCCAGAATGCCATCGATATCGTAATCAAGAACTTCAGCGGGCAGCCGTTCGGCTGCGATGGCTTTTCTCAGCAGGCCGCCGAGTTTATCGGTTGCTTCCAGCACCATGGCCGAATGCCCCAGCCGCGTGGTAAAAAAGGCAGTGGAAAGGCCTGCCACCCCGCCACCGATGATGGCGGTTTTGCGTCCTGTGGCGGGTGCCATGAAAGGTTTTGCGCGGCCGTTTTCTTTTTCATAATCCGCTACAAAGCGTTTCAGTCCGTTGATGGCCACGGATTCGTCCACCAGGTTGCGGCGGCATTCAAATTCGCAGAATCGCGGGCATATTCGACCGATGACGGTGGGGAAGGGATTCCGTTCTTTGATGACGGCGACGGACCGGCTGTAATCACCGATATTGATCTGCCGGATATATTCCCGGATGTTGATGCCGGCGGGGCAGGCCCGCTGGCAGGGGGTGGTACAGTCGTCAACGGTATATTCCCTCAGGATCCGGCGGGTAACCGAAGACAGCTTGATGATATGCTTGGGGCACACTCGTTCGCAGGTGCCGCATCCGGTACATTTTTCGGTATCTACCACGGGCAGGCCGTTTTCGCCCATTTTGAGGGCATCGAACGGGCAGGCCCGGGCGCAGGTGCCAAGCCCCAGGCACCCGATTTCACATGTTTTCATGCCGCCGGAAAGCAGTGCTGCGGCCCGGCAGTCCAGTATGCCGGTGTACTGGAACTTCCGGTCTGCTTCGTCCACGCTGTAAGTACATCCGGGCTGGGCGATATCGGGCTCCTTGGCTTCCACGGTCATGCCCAGGAGGCCGGCAATGGTTTCCGCAAGGTCAGCGCCGCCCGCCACGCAAGAGTCAGGTGAGGATTCGCCCGCCACGATGGCTTCGGCGTTGGGCGCGCATCCGGGATATCCGCATCCGCCGCAGTTGGCGCCGGGCAGGGCGTCATCTACGGCCTCCACTTTGGGGTCAACGTAGACGTAAAATATGCGCGAGGCAATTGCCAGGCCGATGCCGATTACCACGCCAAGGCCAGCCATCATTGTCACAGCTTGTATCATTGGGTCTGTCTCCTGCTTAATCGGTTTATAATCATTTCACACACCGGGTTTATCGCCGGCATGTCAGTTTCCAGGGGGGTGCCCTCAAGGCTGGCCGAAAAGAGGATGTCGTCGTTGACCACCACGGCGGCGATTGTTTCGTCTGCCACGTGTTTCCGCATGGCCGTCTCGGAACGGCTGTCGGCCTTGTTTAAAATAAAATGAAGTTCAGCGCCTGTGTGCTGAACCATACCTGTAATGCGTTCAGCCAGCAGGAAAGATTCATAGGAAGGGTCCACTACACCGATAATCATGTCGCAGTTTTCGTCCAGTCCCCGGCCGAAATGTTCAATACCCGCTTCGGTATCAATGAGAACCACGTCGTTCGGTCCGGTGACAAGTTTGGAGAGCACCATTTTGGATAATACGCCCATGGGGCATGCGCATCCCTCGCCGGCATCCTGAATTTTTCCGACGGCCACGAGTTGCACACCATCCTTGGCGGCCGTGTAATCACTGGAAAGGGATGACACTGGCAGGGATTGGCCGAACAGTTCCTGATCCGCCCGGGGGAACTGCTGATTGAGTTTTTGTTTAAACGCTTTTTTCCCACCGATGTGATCCAGCAGATTGACGGGCGCTTTTACGCCGAGCAGTCTGTGAAGCCCGGTGTTGGATTCATCGGCATCGATGACAAGGACATTGATGTTCTGCTGCGCCAGTTTTGTCGCAAGCAGGGCGGTGATCGTGCTTTTCCCGGATCCGCCTTTTCCGCATATCGCGATTTTCATTTGTTTTAGCCTTTTCCCCAGCAAGTTCAGGATCATGTTTCAAAAAATATGTCTAAAATAGAACAACCTAGCCAAGCGGAGCATTTTTGTCAAGGCTAATCAGGGAGTGATCAGGGAGTAATCAGGGAGTAATCAACGAAAGTTGAAAAATATTTTTTTTCACCATGAAGAACATGAAGGACATGAAGAGATAAAAGGATTGATTATGATCTCTGCTTCATGCGCTTCATGGTTATAATAAAAAGAGACGATTTCGATTTCGATGTCGAAGGGATTCGTCAGGCAATAATTGCCCCATTCGGCTTTGAAAAGGGGAAAAAATGTTTGGAAAAAAAGGATGAATTACAAGGATGTTGTTTGTAATATATTGAAACTATATTAAAAAAACTACTTTATGAAAAATTGGCATGCCCATTGCTATACCCATAACAAACGGTGTGCCCGGTGGCCCGCCGGCATGAAGCATTAATACTACATGAGGATCGGACATGCTTCCGGTAAATTTTCAGATTGAAGAGATGATCGCGGATTTTTCCGCCAAAGCGCCTTCGGGTTCCAAAGGGGGCGGGGACCCGGCGGTATCGTTTGAAGATCTGATGAAACGGGTGGGCAAGGTGCTGGATGAGCGTGGGAATGCTGGAGAAACCCGGAATGAAGGGGTTGTGCCGGTTGCCGCTCAGCAGGGCCAGCCGGAACAGGCTCGTGACGTGATTCAGGCGGTGAAACGTCACCTGTTGTCCAAGGGAATGGATCCGCAGACCGTCAAGCTGGATAAGGCCTCCCTTGAGACCCTGAAGGATATTTTTACAAAAGCCGGGCTTGAGGAAGAGGCGCTCACCAATCTTTTCGACGGGTTGCTGGCCGATAGCACTACCGGTTATGTGAAGCTGGGGGATGTTTTTTCGGCGATGGCCGCCAACGCCGACAGCCTTGCAGCAAAGCAGGACAGCGTACTTCTGGCTTCTTCGACGGTTCCGTATATAAAAACGGTTCTCAGCCGCCTCGGAATGGACCGGGAGACCGCGGGCCAGGTAATGGACAAGGCAGTCGGCAAAAACGGCGAGGTGGATATCAGGGCCCTGGTCTCCGCGCTGAAGGATATTTCCGGGCAGGCTACGGGTGGCGGTATCATGGCGGCGGACGGCGACAAGAACGCCAAACAGGATATGACAGCCCTGCTGTCGCGCATCGGTATTCAGTCCGGTGACAAGGGGGACAGGCCGGTAACCCTGCGGTCTTTTATCCAGGGGCTGGAGAACATGATGCCGGAGAAGGCCTCGGCTGAAGCCTCCCGGCAGCAGATGGCAGGAGCGCTGGAGCAGCTCATGAAGTCCATTGAGTCGACCGGTACCGCCGGCGCAGGTGTGCAAGACAAGGCGGATAGCCCGAAGATCAATCTGCTGGGCGAAAGCACAATAAAGAACCGGATAAGGGCGGCAACCTCCGAAAATGCGCAAAAGCAGACCGATGCCGAAGGCCGGGTGATGCCGGACGCAAAAGATGCTCTCAAGGAAGGTTCCCAAAAGGGCATGAAAGCCGATGCCGCATCGGCGCAGAAGTTGTTCCGGGAGACGCTGGCGGGCGATAACAACGATCGGAATTTTTCCAATCGGCTGAGCGATGCCCGCGGAAATAATTCGGCGGTCGCGGCCGGACAGATGGGCAGTAATGTGGGGCAGGCCGGCCCTGGCGGAGCTTCGCAGGCGGCGGCAAAGCCGTTGCCATCCTATGTGATGAACCAGGTGGGCCAGCAGGTGGTCAAAGCGGTACAGAACAACCAGAACAGCGTCACCATTCAGCTCAAGCCGCCACAACTGGGCCGGCTGGCCATCAGCTTTGAAACCACCGGCAACACCATGAAGGTGAGCATTGTGGCCGAGCAATCCGCGGCCAGAGATATTCTGATGTCCCATACGTCGGATCTCAAGGGGGCCATTTCCGAGCAGCACCACGGGCTTCGCATCGATAAGGTGGATGTGCAGCTTTCCCAGAATTTTGACCAGGCCATGGCCGACGCCCGCAATGGAAAGGAGAACGGGTCGGGTTCCCGCCGAAAAGGCGGTGTCCGACCGGGGCCGGCCGGAATTGTCGGCGCCAAAGCCGGAGACGAAACGGCGGAAAGCGATTCGCATCAAAGGGGCGGAAGTGGCCTGCTGAATCTTATTGCATAGAAGAAGGATGAACAGGAGGTTGGTATGACATCGACGACAGCAACCGGAAACAGTGTATTGCAGGACCTTTCCAATTCATACGTGGACACGGTCAAGCAGGCCGAGAAAGAGCAGGATCCCCTCGGAAAAGAAGCGTTCATGGAAATGCTGATTGCCCAGCTTGAGAACCAGGACCCCCTGAATCCCATGGAGGGAACCGAGTTCACCAGCCAGCTGGCCCAGTATTCGGCGCTGGAGCAGCAGTACAATTCAAACGACAGCCTGGAATCCATCCTTGATGTGCTGAAACAGGAGGATTCTTCCGAGGACAATCTCCTGGATTATATCGGCAAGGAAGTTTCCGGTGAAAGCGAGGTCATTCCCGTGAAAGGCGGCAGCGCCGGGGCGGGCTATTTTACGATCAATCAGCCGGCGGATGTGCTGGTGTCCATGTTTGACGCCAGCGGAAGCCGGGTAAGGGATATTTATATGGGCCAGAAAGAAGCGGGCTCCTATGAAATCGCCTGGGACGGCACCGACAATAACGGTGACGAGGTCAAGGACGGTGAGTATACGTTCCAGGTGGCGGCTATGAATTCGGAGGGTGCGTTTGTGCCCGCGCAAACCGGTCTGACGGGAACGGTGACCGGCGTGACGCGCACCGCAAACGGCGCCTATCTCCAGATCGGCGACCGGCAGATAAGGCCGGAGAATATTACAGAGGTGAGTTTACCGGCTGATGGTTAACGCCGTCATGTGACGGATCGCTTATGTGTGCAGTTTCTTAAGGCGGAGGTTTATTATGTCATTATCAAGTTCATTGTTTTCAGGTATCAGCGGGTTGAGAACGCTGGGCAATTCCATGCAGATCATCGGCGATAATATCGCCAACGTGAACACCATCGGGTTCAAGGGAAGCAGCTATTCCTTTCAGGACCTGCTGGCCCAGGCCACGTCTACGCAGTCGGGGACCTCCCAGATCGGCCGCGGGGTTGCGCTGGGGGATATTTATTCCGGGTTTGAGCAGGGGTCCTTTGAATCCACCGGCAATACCACCGATCTCGGCATCGGCGGCGAAGGGTTTTTCGTGGTGCGGGAGCCCAATAGTAATCAGCTGTTTTACAGCCGGGCCGGAAATTTCCGGTTTGACCAGGACGGCTACCTGGTCAACCCCGAAGGTTACGTGGTACAGGGGTGGTCGCTCGATGACGATGGCAACAACGTGGGATCTGTCTCCGATATTCAGCTCTCCTCGTTTACTTCTCCGCCCAGTGAAACCACCCAGATGACGCTGATCAACAACCTCAATGCGGACCAGACCAGCAACACGAGCTGGCTGCCCAATGCCTGGGATGCATCCAACGCCTCCCCGATCGCCAACAGCAACTATGAATACCAGACCACTGTCAAGGGGACCGACTCCCTGGGCAGCACCCATGACATCACCACTTATTTCGATAAGGTATCCGGGTCTGACTGGGAGTATCTGGTGACCTGCAATCCGTCCGAAGACAGCCGCAGTTTCATCAGCGGCGCCACGGATACCAGCGCCGGCCTGCTGGCCCGGGGCACGGTTTCCTTTTCCGACAGCTCGGGCACCATTCTGCCCAACGGCCTGACCATGGAGACGCTGACGGGCACGGGCCATGCTCAGGAGATTTCCAACTACGTGTTCAGTGGCGCCAACGGGTTTACGTCGTCCAACACCACCCTGGCCGTCACGGACAATGAGGTTCTGACCACCAGCGGGACGGGCTTTCAGGTGGACAGGGACGCCGCCGGCAACTGGACCATCGCCGCCAACGCTGGGTACGCCTCGGCAGCGCTGATCGGATTTACCGACAGCGGGGGCGGCATTGACATGGACGGCAACGGCAGCGCGGATATCACGGCCAGCTTTATCACAGATGTCACCGGTGCGGGCACATTTGATTTCGATATCACCGGATCGGCCAACTGGACTTCCGAGACGCCCAATTCCAACGGGTACTATGAGTTCAATCCCGATTTTATCGGCGGTTCCGGCGGCAGCACCGTGATGGATATCGAGTTTGATATCGGCACCCAGTTCGACGGCACGGCGTGGGTGAATGATTCGCTGACCACCACCCAGTTCTCCCGTGCCTCCACCACGACCTTCCAGACCGCCGATGGATACGGTTCCGGCGAATTCGAGGGGGTTGACGTGGATGTGAGCGGCGCCATATCCGGTAATTATTCCAACGGTGAAATCCTTCAGCTCAACCGGGTGGCCCTGGCCAAGTTCCTGAACAAGCAGGAATTGTTCAAGGAGGGGGGCAATCTCTACCGGCAGACCAATGGAAGCGGGGATGCGATTACCAACTCGCCGGGCACCAACGGGCTGGGCGATATTTCGCCGAACTCGCTTGAACAGTCCAACGTGGACGTGGCGGAACAGTTTGTGAAAATGATCACCACCCAGCGGGGCTACCAGGCCAACTCAAAGATTATCACCACCGTTGACAATATGCTGTCGGAGACGATCAACATGAAACGGTAATAATATAATGTTTCATCACTCCCTTAAAAACGGGAAAGGCGGTATGCCTTTTCCGTTTTTTTATTTGCAAGATCCTTTTCATTTGTTATTTTTTTAAATAGTTATATCCTTTGTCGGAGGGATATCATTCATATCAATCAAGATCAGGAGGAGCGCTGCAATGAGCACAAACAACACCAAGCCGGAAGCACAACTGGGGAAAAGCCGGGAGCGGAGCATTGACCCGGCTGTACAGGCAATGCTGGAGCGGGCGTCGGAGCTGAATATGGAAACCGCCTGGGATCGGTATGAAAAAATGCTGCCCCAGTGCGGTTTCGGAGAACTGGGGGTCTGTTGCCGGAATTGTAACATGGGGCCATGCCGGATCAGCCCGTTTGATGGCAGCGGTCCGCAAAAGGGCGTTTGCGGGGCGACGGTGGATATTATTGTCGCCCGGAATCTTATTCGTATGATCGCAGGCGGTGCAGCGGCCCATTCGGATCATGGCCGGGATCTGGCCCATACCCTGCTGCTCACGGCCGAGGGCAAGGGCGGTGGTTATGAAATCAAGGATGAAACAAAACTCAAGGCCCTGGCCGCTGAGTACGACATTGAAACGGAAGGGCGGAAAAAGGAGGAAATCGCCCTGGATCTTGCCGAAGCGGTGTATGGAGAGTTCGGCAAGCAGGAGGGTGTTGTCCGGTTTACCCGCCGGGCCCCGGAAAAGCGAGTCTCGCTGTGGCAGAAGGCGGGAATCGATCCGCGCGGGATCGACCGGGAAATCGTGGAAATCATGCACCGGACACATATCGGTGTGGATAATGATCCGGTCAATCTCATTCTTCAGGGGCTCAAAGCCTCCATTGCCGACGGATGGGGCGGATCAATCATTGCCACCGAGCTTTCTGATGTCCTTTTTGGAACCCCTGCGCCCACCCGGTCCCGGGCCAATCTCGGCGTGCTGAAAGAAGATCAGGTCAATGTGATTGTGCACGGCCATGAACCGGTGCTTTCCGAGATGATTGTTCAGGCGTCCCAGGAGGCCGAGCTGGTTTCTCTAGCCTCGGAAAAAGGGGCCAAGGGCATTAACGTTGCGGGGCTTTGCTGCACGGGAAACGAAATTTCCATGCGTCACGGCATTCCCATGGCCGGTAACTTTTTGCAGCAGGAACTGGCGGTGATTACCGGTGCCGTCGATGCCATGATCGTGGATGTTCAGTGTATCATGCCCGCCCTGGGGCCGTTGAGCGAATGCTTCCATACAAAGTTTATTTCCACCTCGCCCAAGGCCAAGTTTCCGGCGGCAGTCCATATGGAATTTCATGAAGAAAATGCACTGAACACCGCCCGTGAGATCGTGCGGACCGCCGTTGAAAATTTCAAGAACCGGCGGCCGGAAAAGGTTATGATTCCTGCGGAACAGGCGGAATGCATGGTGGGCTTCAGCACCGAAGCCGTCGTTCAGGCCCTGGGCGGATCTCTCGATCCGCTGGTGGATGCCATAAAGGCGGGCACGATCAAAGGTGTCGCCGGTGTCGTGGGTTGTAACAATCCCAAGATCAAGCATGATCACGGGCATGTGCGGCTGGTAGAGGAGCTGATAAAAAACAATGTGCTGGTGGCCTCGACCGGGTGCAATGCCATGGCCTCCGCCAAGGCGGGGTTGATGCTGCCGGAGGCCGCGGACCGGGCCGGTGAAGGCCTGAAAACGGTTTGTGAATCCCTGGGCATCCCGCCGGTTCTGCATATGGGGTCCTGCGTGGATATCAGTCGTATTCTTACAGTGTGCGCGGCCATTGCAAACACCTTGGGTGTTGATATCAGCGACCTGCCGGTTGCCGGGGCCGCACCGGAATGGATGAGTGAAAAAGCGGTGAGTATCGGGGCTTACGTGGTTTCCTCAGGTATCTTCACGGTCCTGGGAACCGTTCCCCAGGTGCTGGGCAGCCCCGTGGTCACGGAGGTGCTGACAAAAACAGCCAATGACGTGGTGGGTGCCACCTTTGCCGTGGAAACCGATCCCGTCAAAGGCGCCGGACTGATGATTGCCCACATGGATAAAAAGCGCCAGGCACTGGGCATCTGATGGCTTCATAAAATGGTCAATCGTTTTATCAAAGAGATCAGATCACCAGAGAGAGATCAGATCACCAGAGAAACCAGAACCGATATCAGAGAGGCTTAACCATGACACAGCAAAAGAAAATTTTCGTCAGAACGGACCGGTGCGTGGGGTGTCAATCCTGCACGATGGCCTGCGCAGTGGCCCATTCCAGAAGCAAGTCCCTGTTCGGTGCTGTTTTTGAGACCCCCAGGCCCAAAAGCCGTATCTATGTGGAATGGGTGGCGCCGGATAATAAGGTGCCGCTGGTATGCCGGCACTGCGAGGATGCCCCCTGCATGCATGCCTGTATCAGCGGGGCGATTTCAAAGGATGAAAACGGCGTGGTGAAAACGGATGAAGATAAATGCATCGGGTGCTGGACCTGCGTGATGGTTTGCCCCTTCGGGGTGATCGGCCGGCACCTGGAAACCGGAAAGGCTTACCGGTGCGATCAGTGTCCGGACCGTGATATTCCGGCGTGCGTGGACGCCTGCCCCACCGATGCCCTGGTTTATGAAACAGTTGATATATATGCCGGCGCCCGGCGGAAATACGCGGCGGATGAGCTGGTAACCGGGCAGGAGGAGCCCTCATCATGACGGATACAACCTATTTGAT
This sequence comes from Thermodesulfobacteriota bacterium, assembly GCA_034189225.1. GTDB lineage: Bacteria > Desulfobacterota > Desulfobacteria > Desulfobacterales > Desulfosudaceae > JAXHTY01. The sequence continues at coordinate 1,343 of JAXHVL010000141.1, read as the reverse complement.
CATCGGGGGGAGCGCTGCCGGTATGGCGGCGGCCCACACCATACGGCAATTGGACCCGGACGGTGCCCTTACGGTGCTGTCCGATGAACCGGAGGCGCCTTATTTCCGGCCCCTGATTCCGCTGCTGGTATCAGGCAAAAAAGACGCGGCCGACATGGCCATGAACGGTGCCGGCCCCTACAGGGAAGCCGGTATTTCCATCCACACCGGATGCCGGGCGGAGAAAGTGCAGTTGCCGGAAAGGACCGTGGTGCTGAATAACGGGCATACCATTGCTTTCGAGAAAGTCCTTTTTGCCACCGGCAGCAGACCCTACATACCCCCGGACCTGGCCGGCGCGGATGCGCCAGGGGTGTTTGCCTTAAGAACCCTTGAAGATGCACGGAACATGACCATGCGCCTTGAGAAAACCCGGCATGCGGTCATGCTGGGCGGCGGTTTGCTGAACCTGAAAGCGGCCTTTGCGCTGCTTGAAAAAGGGGTGAAGGTTACCCTGGCGGTGCGGTCGCCCGAGATTCTGTCTCAGCTCATGGAACCGGAAGACACCGGCCGAATTCGAAGCGCGCTGGATGCCGCCGGTCTGACCGTGATGACCGGCCTGAGCGTCAAGGGGATTGTTGCAGACAGCCGCGGTGTCACCGGTGTCGCGCTGAATGACGGCCGGGAATTGCCCTGCGAAATGGTGTGCATCGGCAAGGGGGTTCGGCCCAACGTGGAATTTCTCAAGGGCAGCGGGATTCAGACAGACGGCGGCATCGTGGCGGACATCCATACGGCCTGTAACCTGGCGGACACCTTTACGGCCGGGGATGTTGCGGTGACCCATGACCCAATGAGCGGCGACCGGATCATGACAGCCCTGTGGACCAATGCCGTGGAGATGGGGCGTTGCGCAGGCAGAAACATGGCCGATTTTCCAACGGCTTACACCGGCACTTTCGGTGTGTTGAACGCCACCCAGGTGGCGGATGAACCCTTTGTCTCTATGGGCACGGTCCATGTCACGGAAAGCGACTTGGAAGTTCATCGTTCCAGGACCGACAGCGCCTACCGGAAGATCGTGTTCAACCAAACGGGAGACCGGCTTATCGGGGCGTTGTTCAGCGGTGATATCACGAATGCCGGCCTGTACCGGTATGTAATCCGGGAAAAAATGCCGGTCAGCAGTTTCAAGCAACACCTGGTGGATCATACGCTGCATTATGGCCATCTGGCGATGGCATGACGGCTTCGTAAAAAGTCCAATATCTGTGTTGCGCTGCATCCCTCGTCACTGCGGCGTACGCCAAGTACGCCTCATTCCTCGGGAGTGATAGGGCTGCGCCGTATCTTGAACTTTTTAC
>JAXHVL010000140.1:0-7538 GCA_034189225.1 Thermodesulfobacteriota bacterium | reverse complement strand
CGGGTAGAAGATACCGACCTGCAAGCCGGTCAGAAGATACCATGAACCGTTTGATTAAACAATGGGGCGCCGCTCCCCTGCCGCGGAGCGGCTTACTTGAACAAGGCTAATTCAGCCGACGCAAAAAACCGCGCGGCTGATTAGTGGCGTTCGCGCCGCCTGCGGCGGCACGACCGAGGGCTTTGCGAGAGTAAAAAATAATAACGATTTATTGCGGCAAGCGCGATAATGTGGGCAGGCGGCGCGAACGGCGGCAGTTGAGCGGTTCCCCGCTCTCACCTTTGTTCTCGCCGCAGGCGGCTCGAACAAACGTTCGAACGGACATTGCCCCACACATAAATTGCGCCAACTGCCCGCAATTTCTGCGCCGGGCCAATGCCGCTCAACTGCCACCGTTGTGCTGAAAGAAGGAAGGTTTACCTATGAATGATGTGCCTAAATTGCAGGACTATATGCTACCAGTACTAAAATTTTTCGCTGACGGTGAGGAACACTCATTTAAAGATATCTCTCCATATCTTGAATCCAATTATTCCCTTCTTCAGTCAGATAAGCCTAAAAGATCCCGTTTAATGATCAACGGTAGTATCGGATACTTTATAAAGGCATTAGTTCTCGATAAGACATGCAATCAGAAATTTAAAATTACAAATCGTGGTTTGGCGTTTTTTAAACAAAAATCGGAAAAGATAACAGTTGAAGACCTTCGGCAGTTTAATGAATTCGACGAGTTTATCCAAAGCAGATACAAGAAAGTGGAAAAGATCGAACCAGATAACGCTGCGGAGAGCATTCCGGAAGATGCCATTGACTCTGCTTATCAAGTCCATAAAGAGAACCTTGCTGACGAGTTAATAGACAAAGTGAAGCAAGGAACATGGCAATTTTTCGAAATGTTGGTGAAAGACCTTCTTGTCGCTATGGGTTACGGAGACCCACACGATGAGAGCCATCTAACACCGAGATCTGCAGATGGAGGAATTGATGGCATCATCAAGGAGGACAAACTTGGCCTCGATATAATCTGCATCCAAGCAAAAAAATGGGACAATCCGGTTGGACGCCCTGAAATTCAAAAATTCTCTGGAAGTTTGGAAAGTAAACACGCGAAAAAAGGCGTATTCATCACAACAGCTTCTTTTACTTCTGAAGCACAAGAATACGTAAGGGGAATAGAAAAAAAGATCATTCTTTTTGATGGAAAGCGATTGAGCGAATTAATGATTGATTATGACGTTGGAGTTGGAACGCTAAAAACCTACAAGGTTAAACAGGTCGATAATGATTACTTCACAATAGTATAATCAAATAGCACAATAACCGCATCAACTCGGACTGGCAATTCCGCTGCGCTCCATTGCCAGCCGGTTATGCTGAGCGTTCGCGCCGCCTGCGGCGTTACGACCGAGGGCTTTGCGACAGTAAAAAATAATAACGATTTATTGCGGCAAGTGCGATAATGTGGGCAGGCGGCGCGAACGGCGGCAGTTGAGCGGTTCCCCGCTCTCACCTTTGTTCTCGCCGCAGGCGGCTCGAACAAACGTTCGAGCGGCATTGCCCCACGCAGAAATTGCGCCAACTGCCCGCAATTTCTGCGCCGGGCCAATGCCGCTCAACTGCCGCCGTTAGCAGTACCGAGGGCCAGCAATGAGCATCTTAAAGAACGCTGTTGACTCGATAGCCATAGGGCTCGAAGACTACGAATCAGACGACCAACGTCGGGTCATCTCATGTACGCGAAATATTTTTGCTGGGATCCTATTGCTGTTTAAACACAAACTGGTGTTGCTTAGTGCGCCCGAGTCTGACGAGGTTTTGATTAAGCAGCGAGTGCTGCCAGTGTTTGACGAGAACGGACGGGTGCAGTGGACGGGAAAAGGTAAGAAGACCGTTGACGTTCAGAATATAAAGGAACGGTTTGAGTCGCTTAACATAAGCATGGATTGGGATAGGATCGACAAGATCAATAAATTCAGGAATGACATTGAGCACTACTACTCAAGCCTGAAACACGAGGCCATCCGATCTCTAATCTCTAACTCGTTTATCGTCATCAACGAGTTCGTTCGAACGCACCTCAACCAAGATCCGAAGACCTTGTTAGGAGATCAGGCGTGGTCAGTTCTGATTGAAGTCAACGAGGTTTATGAGAGAGAAAAGGAGGAATGCAGGGTAAGGCTTGAGTCGCTCAATTTCTACAGTAACGAAATACTCAATGCATTCGATGGCTACTCTTGCCCGGAGTGTGGATCGGGGTTAATTATGCAATCCATCTCCGATGGCGACGCAGTCGAAGCCGAATATACATGCAAGGCTTGCGATAATGCGCTTCCATACGAAGATATCGTGAAGCTTGCGGTCGCAGACTACTACAGCGCCGATGTTTATCTTTCGTACACTGATGGTGGGGATTCACCGATCACCGATTGCCCTGAGTGTGATGGTATCTATCTGTACAGTGAGGGCGTTTGTTCCTCTTGTGGCCACGTGGCGGAGCACGAGTGCCAGCGATGCGGTTCGACCATTATGCAAAAGGAACTGTTTGCGGAACCGTTTTGCGGATACTGCGCGCATGTGATGTCCAAAGATGACTGAGACTGCTAACAACGGATAAGGTTAGATTGTGTGAGCGAAAGCGAACCACAATCTGAACCGTTTGTTGGACAAGCCCGGTTATCATTGTATAGAAAATAGCTTTTCGGGTGGAGGCGGTCTGATCAGCGGTACGCGAGGGAAGGGCGTTTTTTTTCCCGCAAAATTGATCTTTGCAATAGATTCATCAAATTATCGAGGCCTCCTGAAAATTAATCGGTGGTCTTTTGTGCGCAGATGTGCGTTGCCGGGTGAATCGGCCTGTTGACAGGTCAGTGATGTGTGGAGTTCGGATTAGGCAACACCTCCTTAGGGCCATACACGATGGTCAAGCGATTAGTGGCATGACAATTCGCGTTCGTATAATTTTCATCGCGGCTCCGCAGGCAGGACAGGTGATGGCCGGTCGTTTTTTCTGTCGGTCGGAAAGTGTACGGAGCGCATTGACCCGCAGTATGACCTGAAGAAATTTCATGCGCTTTTTGCTGCATGGATGAAGGGAAGCCCCAGAGGCTATCAAATGTTCCAATAACCCAAACACACGACCTTGCAATCGGTTGTTTCGAACATTTGATAATTCGGATTTAGAATTTGTTTCGTATTTCGTGCTTCGAATTTCGAAATTTAAATATTCACGCAGGAGGTCGACAAACAAACCCCTTATAGGGGTAACCAAAGCCGGCCCCTCTGGAGCCCGGGATGTCTACGCGGCTATTGCTTTTCGGCCCGTAATTCTGCGAGTGCCTGCTGGATATCGTTCATCAGCTCCCGGGAATAGAGTTTGCCGGCCAGCTTTTCGTTGACCCGGTCGGCGGCCTGTTCCAGCAGCTGCCGGTCTGATGGGGAAAGGGGAACGGGCGTCATGCCGCATTTGGCTTGAAACGCTTCCAGGGTTTTGGCCTCGTAATTCCGTCCCTCTTCCTTTAAAATATATCGCGAGGTTCTGCTGTTTTTCAGGGTCGGCAGCATGGCCTTTTCAACCATGTCCACACACTCGGCCTTGGTGATCAGGCCGGCGTCAAACATTTTTCTGATGACAACCTGCTTTTTCTCAAGCTCCGGACTGAAGGGCTGGCCGGTGAGAAGGTTTTTTAAACTTTGATCCAGGATGGCCTGCATCCGGGCTTTGGTCAGGTTGCCGGCGGCCGCTGTTGAAATATTGCCAAGGAGGAAAAAGGTGAGAAAAATTGAAAGAAAATGACAGGCACGGTGTTGATGCATCAAAATACCCATATGACACCTCTCTTTGTTTGAGGTGTTATAGCCATTTTGCTGAAGCTGAATGGTTTCATCCTCAGCAAGGGGGCTGGGTGGATTGTACGGCAAATTTTGTACGGACGTATAATACCGTATCAGGTTTTTATGTCAAGGTTTTCAGGAAAAGAATGTTCCGTAATGCCTATATTTTTTGAATGAAAGTACAGATTCTGACTTTTTCGGAGTCCACTCCGAAAAAGTCTTGACTTTTTCGGAGTGGATGTCATAATAGTTGCCATGAAACGTTATCTGGAATCATATATCAAAAAAGATTTGCCGGAAAAGATCATTCTGCTGACCGGGCCGCGTCAGGCGGGTAAGACGACCCTCTCCAAAGTGCTGACGGAACAGTTTGACTATTTTAATTATGACAACGCTGATCATAGGGTGGCAATGATGGAAAAAGCTTGGGACCGGTCAAAGCCATTGATTATTTTTGACGAGTTGCACAAGCAGAAAAACTGGAAGTCCTGGCTGAAGGGGGTCTTTGACACGGAGGGAATCCCACCGTATTTGCTGGTCACGGGCAGTGCCCGGCTGGATACGTTTCGAAAAGCGGGAGATTCTCTGGCGGGGCGGTTTTTTCAGTTCCGTTTGCATCCGCTGGACCTGAAAGAGGTGAATACATTTTTGCGGCCGGCCAGTCCGGCCGACACCCCTGGTATCCCCGATACCCTTGACCGGTTTTTGGAAACAGGCGGGTTCCCGGAACCTTTTTTAAGGGGGGATTCTCGTTTTTACAAACGCTGGCAGAAGTCACACCTGGATATTATTATTCGCCAGGATATGATCGAGCTGGAAGATGTCCAGCAGATCACCGCCATCGAAACTCTGATTGCGTTGCTGAAGCGGCGGGTGGGCAGTCCGGTTTCCTATCACTCGCTTGCAGAGGACTTGCAGTGTTCGGATAAGACTGTCAAGCGGTGGCTGACCATTCTGGAAAACATGTATGTGATTTTCAGCGTGCCGCCCTATCATCGAAATATCGCCAGGGCGATTTTAAAGGCCCCTAAGTTTTATTTCTATGATACCGGTCAGGTGATCGGCGATCCGGGGGTGAAGCTGGAAAATCTGGTGGCGTGTGCTTTAATGAAGGAGCTGCATTTTCGGGAAGATTGTTTTGGCGAAGCAGGGCGCCTTTATTATTTGAAAAAAAAGGACGGCCGGGAGATAGATTTTCTGTTAACAGGGGCGACGGATCCCTGCTTAATGCTGGAAGTAAAATGGCAGGATGATGCCTTGAGTCCGAATTTTTCCGCATTTGAAAAGCATCTGCCGGGTATCAGGAAAGTCCAGCTGGTCAGAATGCTGAAACGGGAAAAAACCTTTCCCAATGGCGCGGAAATCCGGCAGGCCCATAACTGGCTGGCAAATCTGGATCTGGCCGGTTAACCGCATTTGATTACTCTGTTTCTTCCTTTTTTCTTGGCCTCGTAAAGAACCTTGTCAGCGGCCTTGAGGACCTGGGCGGAGGTGGTGTCTGTGGCGGAGCGCTGGGCCAGGCCCATGCTGACCGTGACCGAGACGGTTTTGCGGCGGGGCCGCACCTTTTTTTCGGTGGGGGCTGCGGAGGGTGAATTCGGTTTCGGCGATGCGTTTGCGGACGGCGTCGGCATCGGCCATGGCCCGGTCGATTCTTCGGCCGGGGTACAGAATGGTAAACTCTTCGCCGCCGTAGCGAAAGGCCCGGCCGGATGATTTTTTCAGGCAGGTCGCCATCATCCTGAGGACCTCGTCGCCCACGTCGTGACCGTAGCGGTCGTTGAAGCGTTTGAAATGGTCCACGTCCACCATGGCCAGGGTGTAGTTGCCGCCGGCTTTTTGCAGGCGGGCATTGAGGGCGCGCCGGGCCGGCAGGACTGTGAGTTCATCTCGAAAGGCGAAAAACAGGCCGGCCTCGATCAGGGACAGCAGCAGGCAGAGCATGGCGGCCATGCAGAAATGCCAGCGCCCGGTATCGGGAAAGGGGCCGGCGGCCGGGGGCAGGAAAAAAGGCGCGCCCCAGCCCAGGCCGATGAGCATGACCAGGGCGAAGAACTGGCGGCTGACGCCGAAGCGCAGGGTCAGCAGCAGGCCGGCCGCGGTGGTGACCGCCAGAATGGTATCGGCGCGGTCGAACAGGGCCGCGCCAGGCGGTTGCATAAGGATGGTGCCGGCCAGCAGCGCCAGTGCACCGGACGGCAGGAACAGGCGCAGCATCCGGTTCATGGGGCTGCCTCCGTCACGGCGTCACAACCGGAACAGCCGTGGGCACAGATCGTGAGCAGGGGGACAGGACCGATCATATATATGTAAAAACGGCAGGTTGAATTCAAGATACTCTACAGCCCGAGTAAAAAGGGGTTTTTGTTCATCTGTCGGTATAGTAGAATAAACGGGACGAAGAATCAATCCTTCGGCAGTTGGTTCGCAGTTGCAGGACACAAGGGGATAAATGCAGCGATAAAGGATGTTTGCATTCAGCCTTCATGCGCTTCATGGTTTAATCCATCCGGTTTTTAATACCATGAAGAACATGAAGCACATGAAGAAGATACGTCACTCAATATATGCCACGAAGCACTTTAGTACTTCGGATATTGCCCAGCGCCGCAGGTGTGCGTCCAGGGTGGTGCGCCAGAAGGGCGATATTTTCAGGAGAGGGGAGTGTCGATGCATTATCATCGGGCAGGCAAAAGAAGATTTGCAGTAGCGGGTCAGGTCGCAGGGGCGGTCCTGGCCTGCCTGCTGATGCTGGCCGGTGCGGCGGCGGCCGGCGAAGGCCCGGGGCTGCCGTTGTGGGAGGCGGGGCTAGGGGCGGCGCCGCTGTCAATGCCGTCTTACCGGGGTTCGGACAGCCGGGAGTTTTACCCGGCGCCCATGCCGTATCTGGTGTATCGGGGGGATTTTCTGAAACTGGACCGGGATGGGCTTCGCGGGCTTTTGTATGAGAATCCCCGGCTGGAATTGAATATCTCCGGAGATGGGGCGCTGCCGGCGTCCAGCGACGCGGATACGCCGCGGGCGGGAATGCCGGATATTGATCCCGTGGGGGAGCTCGGCCCGTCATTGAATTTCCTGCTGCATGGCGATGACCGCCTGCGGGTGCGGCTGCGGCTGCCGGTGCGGGCGGTGTTTTCTTCGGATCTCACCTATGTGGACGATCACGGCTGGAAGGTGCACCCCAATATCAATGTAAAGGCGGCCAATGTCTGGCATGGGTGGCATGCCGGCGTGACCCTGGGGCCCATATTTGCCGACAGCCGGTATCATGCCTATTATTACGAGGTTGATCCGGCCTATGCCACGCCGGTGCGGCCGGCGTGGAAGGCCGAGGGCGGTTACAGCGGCACCGCGCTGGTGCTGTCGACGGCCCGGCGGTTCGGGAATTTATGGGTGGGGATGTTCATGCGGTACGACAACCTGGATGGGGCGGCCTTCGTGGGCAGCCCGCTGGTGGAAACCCGGCATTCGGTGATGGCCGGGGTGGCCGTGGCACGGGTTTTCTGGCGGTCGGACCGGACCGTGCCGTCGGAGCGTTGATGCTCGTCGATCGCTAATGACAGAAATGTAACATTACGACGACAAATAGTGTCCGTCCAGAAATTAGATATTTTGGTCGAGTTCAAGGAAGGCGAAAATTTTAACCGGAGGAATACTTTGCGTATTTTGAGGATTAAAATTTGACGGCTTCGTAAAAAGTCCAATTT
>JAXHVL010000014.1:0-10561 GCA_034189225.1 Thermodesulfobacteriota bacterium | reverse complement strand
ATATCGGCCAGCTTTCAGGCTGCGGCTGCACCGCCCTGGGGGTGCTGAAAGCCTCGCCGAAAGCTTCCGTATTTCTGATGCCCGGACTTTTTAATAATTACGACGAAATAGATTATATTTTCAAAAAGTTCAGAAAAACCATCGATGCGGCATTTGCCGAACGGGGCTATATCCTGGCGGCGGTGATCGACACGGGGTTCTTCTATTTTTTCTCCAAAAAAGAGATCACGGATCTGGATTCGATCCGAAAACAGAAAGTGCTGACATGGTTCGGCCAAGTGGAAACCACCTTTTACGACGCCCTGAATATCAACGCCACGCCTGTTGCCGTACCCGAGGTCGTTTCGGCCCTGAGCACCGGACTGGCGGACACCTGTCTGGCACCGGCGCCATGGATGCTGGGCATGCAGGCGTATCAATACGCGAACTACTACATCAAACAGCCCATGCTCTATTCACCGGCCGCTGTTATCATCAGCGCCGACGTAAAACACAGCCTGCAGAAAAAATTCGATGTCTCACCGACATTTGCCCATAACATTCAGGAGCTGCTGGTATTTGAAGTCAATTCCCTGGAACAGGGATGGTTCAACACCCTCCGTTCCTATGAACGCAGAACCCTGGAAGCATTCGAGAAAAAGTGCGGCATGAAAGTCGTCTCCCTGCCGCCCGAAGACATGAAAATTATTAAAAAGGCGGGGTTGCAGGTTCAGGAGGAACTGGCCGGCAAGGTGTATTCCAAAAAACTGCTTAATGACGTGAAGGCGGCCCTGGCGGAATACAGGGCGAACCATCCCGAATAAACGAACATACTTTTCTTTGCTCGCCCAAAGAAGACGGCTTCGTAAAAAGTCCAATATCTGCGTTGCGCTGCATCTCTCGTCATGTCACGTACGGCTAAGTACGCTCCATTTCTCGAGCGTAAGATAGACACGCCGCATCTTGAACTTTTTACTTTGCCGCCCGCAAGCGACTTTTTACGAGACCATCAAATAAAAAGTATGCAAAGGAAAGGGCGCCCCGCGCCTACTTGATACTTTGGGGCCTTCGGCTACCCTAGCAGGAACGGTTTTTTCGGCGCGGGCAGAAACTCGCGTGTCCTTTTGTGCAGATGCGTTAAGCCTAGTGTCATGTCAACAGAAAAGTGTTATTTTGCCACATGGAACCTGGAAGCCTGAAGGCTTCGGCTACACTTGACGATGTTGGCCTGAGGATGCATATATGTAGCTATCCGCTGACCGGACCATCAGGATTTTAGTGACATATGACGATTGACATGACACTAGCATCATCCAGCAAATGGACCTGGTGGAGCGATAATCAAAGAAGAACATCGTTCCTGCCCTGTATGGTGTGCACAATGCCAAAAAATCCATTACATGCCTTTCCCGGAGAATATGTCAAGGAAGGACTTTTCAAAGCGTGCCTGACGGTAACGGTGGCCTACATGAAAAATGTCTGCCATGCTTCATTTTCGACCATCAGAAAATTCATTCGGGATGTCAGGGGATGCGGGGGCATCCCGTGACCTGTTATGTTTAAATTAATCCGGCTGGGCCTGATTTTGATATCCCATGGGCAGCTTTTTGAATCGCCCGCCGTAAATAATGGGATCGCCTTCGTAACCCAGCGATTTGAAGTTAATGTAATCGGTTTTGTCGATCAAATGACCCACATCCCGTCCCTGGGACTTCATAAGAGAAAAATCCGTTCCTTTTTGGGCGATGGCCTTGAAATCAACCTCCCGGTTGTCCTGGTGACACCGGTTGCAGGTCTGGTCGCCTTTGAGACTTTCATGGCACTGAACACAGGACAAGGCCATGTCCGCAGGCATGACTTCATGGTTGATCCGCCAGTACATCCAGGTTTCCTTCCATGTGACGTCCCCGCTGTACGGCAGATCCACGGCTTTCATTCCCGCCTGGAACGCTTTATCCCAGTCCAGGTTTTTCCAGTAGGCCGTGGTGTTGTCCTTGTCAGTGGAAAATAGCTGGGGAACCAGCACATGGGCATGTTCCGCATCAACGGCCTGGATGCCTTTCATGATCTTGAAAGCCGTGATCCTGGAACCCGGATCATTGATGGATCCCACCGGATCAGTCAGCGTGATCACGTCCGCATCCAGATCCACTTTATCTCCTATGAGCACCCGGTCCATATACCCGGAGTACCAGGTGTAATCCGGCAGTCCGGACTCCTCCCACTTGAATTCCCCTTTTTTCCAGTTATAATCGGGCTGGCCGTATTTGTCTTTTTTCACCTCCCGTTCCTTGTCTCCGGCCTGGGACCAGTCCCACCAGACTTTGGTGGGCTTGCACTTGGCAAACACCGGAGAATGACAGACATTGCAGGCCAGGGTTTTTGAGTGATCGTTCAGGTGATGGTCCAGCAGATTGCCGCTGTAATGCGGGGTTTCCGAATGACAGCCTTCACAGGCCACTACCCCTTCGGCCACGGGCACGGATGAACTTTTCCCGGAAATCTGGTGGTTCCGGGCCTTATGACACTCCGCACAATCAAAATCATATCCACCCATGTGAATGTCGCAGTTTCTATCCGGGGTGAGCAGCTGGCGGGACATGTCCGCATGCTTGATGCCATCCCCGCCCCCGCCGTTGAAATGGCAGGCCCCGCAGGTGGCCCGGGAGGAATGGCCCACATTTTCGGCCACAAACTTGAGGTTCACATCTTTTTTAGGCATGCCCGCCCCCGGAGGGTCTTTTTCATAGGTGCCCGTGGTGTCATGGCACACCAGGCAGTCGATTCTGGTTTTATCGGTAAAATCAAACGACGCATCTTTCCATCCATATCCGGCATGGCAACTTGTGCAACGAGCCTCGTTGCTGATGGGGCTGATTCAGAAATTGTTCAAGGCTGTGGTGCCCTTGCCGTGCAGAATATCCTTTCTATGCCCCGTGGTATAGGGGGACGGTCCACGCCACAGCCAGTGAGCGGTTTTAAGCATGTCTTCGCCCTGGGTATCATGGCATTCCAGACACGCCTGGGTGACCTGGATGGGGTCCGGGTTGTCCGGCAGCTTCACCAGTTTCTTGTGATCCGGCACATGTTTGAGGTGACACCCTGTACAATCCAGGGGTCCTTTGGCTTCCTGCTGGTGGCACTCCATGCACTGCTGATGATATGCCGCCTTAAGCCCGATGCGCTCGGGATATTCCGGGTTAAAACTGTCCTGGTGACAGGCGGAACACCGGGTGGTTTCCAGGGCATTCTCATCTTTAGGCCGGAAATGGTGACATTTGGTGCAGTCATCGACCAGGGCCGCATGGCGCTTGTGGGCAAACCGCACCGGTTCGTAATGATCTTCTCTTTCCTTGATGATGGGACTGTCCAGCAGAAAATAAACATGTGTTACATCGTCTAAAGAAATCCCCTTATCCATCAGGCAGATGCGCCGGCTGATCTGGCAGTCATCCTTGTATTCTTTGACAAACGGAACCGTTTCTTTTGCCCGTTCCCTGGCCTGTTCCTGATCCGGGGCCTTCCACACCTCTGCGGCACAGACCCCTGCCAGAAACGGGATCAGGCAGGCGCAAACCATTATTTTTTTTATCATGAAGATACCTCCTTGGGTGCCTGTAATACGGGCAGATATGTGACCACCACCCGGTAGATGAACATCAGGGTCGCGATCAGGCCCAGTGTGACCAGAATTTCCGATGGCGCGGGGAAATAGCCGCTTTCCGTTAACGGAGACCGGAACCCTACAATAAACACGTTGACCCGGTTGAGCACTACACCGCCCACGATCAGGGCTGCGGCCGTGAACACGCCTCTGGCCGACTGCCGGACCGGTTTGAACAGCAGCATGATCCAGGGGATCATCACTCCGAACAGCAGTTCCACTAAAAAGGAATTGGTCTGATATGTGCCGTCCAGCAGATATATCCAGGTGCCCCGCACCCCCATGTCCCCGATTTTAAGGACCATATAAAATCCCAACAGAAAAATGGTGATCTGAGTCAAGGGTGCCAAAATTTTCACTTCGGAATCCAGCTTGAACGAGGCCGTGGCCAGGGTGGTTTCAAACACCACCATGGGATATCCCACGGCAATGGCGGAGGTGAGAAACAGCAACGGCAGAATCGGGGTGTACCACAAGGGATGCAGCTTGGTGGGAGTCACCAGCATGAGAGATCCCAGACTGGACTGGTGCATGCAGGACAAAACCACCCCTAAAATGATGAACACCCACATGACCTTTCCTAAAATCCGGTCTGCTGTGTGTAAAAATCCATCCGCCAGGCGGTTGAGCCCGGACAGGATCCCGGGCAGGTTCACCCGGCCCTTAAACTGTTCCGCCACAATGGGCAGAAACTCGATGTACAGCACCGTGAGATAAATCATCACGCACATGGCTACTTCAAACAACACGGAATTAAAATTCCAGTAGAACATGGGTTTCCAAATGGCCCAGGAACGGCCGATATCCACCAGAAGCCCGATGACCACAAAGGTATAGCCCAGCACAGCGGTCAACAGGGCCGGCCGGGTGACGGGTTCATAATAGTGACGGCCGAAAATATGGGCCAGGGCTGCCGTGGTGAATCCGCCGGCAGCCAGGGCCACGCCCGTGGCCACATCAATGCCTACCCAGATTCCCCAGGGCCGGGCATTGCTCAGGTTGGTGACATACCCGATGCCCCCGGTGAACCGGGCGATAATGGCTACAGCTCCGGCAAACATGAACACCAGCATCACCAGTACCCCGGGAGTCCACAGGGGCCGTTTCAGGGGTCGAGCCGCATGTGCCATCAGACACCTCCTTTGTCCGGGGGGTTATCGTTTTTATTGAACCAGGCCATGACCCCCCCGAGCACCCCGAACAGCAGAATGGGAGACCATAGATAGGTGAACAGCGAATGCTGTACCGTTTCAGACAGTTTCGGCGACGGGTTTTCCGGCAGGGTCGGCAGGTTCACCTGCTCAAAGGGCACCCCTGACAGATACATCCAGGACGTACCGCCCACCTCCTTTTCCCCGTATATATGGGGCAGATACCGGGCCGGGTTGTCTTTCAGCCGTTTTCCCGCCACTTCCAGCAGCGTGCTCCGCCTGCCGAAGGTGATGGCTTCCGTGGGACAGATGGTGGCACAGCCCGGCAGCCCCCCTTCCTTGGAAATCCGGTCATAACAGAACGTGCATTTCATCACCCGTGGGTTGATGGGATCAGAATATTCATACGCCGGAATTTCAAAGGGACAGGCCACCATGCAGTACCGGCACCCGATACATTTGGTCACATCATATCTGACTGCACCGGTCTCATCTTTGGTTAACGCCCCCACAATACAGGCGGACACACAGGCCGGGTCCTGGCAGTGCATGCACTGAACCTTGGCAAAAGTGGGAACCGGCTTGTCAAATTCATCCACCTTGCCGGTATAATACCGGTTGACCACGGTATAGGCATCATGGTCCGGCCGCCGGTCTTTTTCAAAAATAGTGCACTGGCAGTTCACCCGCTCCGGTTCCGGCAGTCCGTTGACTTCCGCGCAGGCTTCCTCGCATTTGCGGCATCCCACACACCGGGTCAGGTCCACCAGGCATCCAAAAGAGTCCGGGGGGGCATTGGACTGCCATGCATGACCGGCGGGAGGCCGGACAGCGACGGATGCCCCGGCAGCGCCCATGACCCTGAAAAAATGCCTTCTGGTAATTTGCATGTTTCCTCCTCTTTTCTGTTATTTCGGCATTGTGTAACGCTTCATTTTTATTTTTTTAAATACCGTTTCATGTCTGTAGGGGATAGTCCTCATACTGCCGGGGACCTTTTCGGATCCCGACGCAGATGCGGTCCGGTGACTGCTGACGGTACAGAATTTCGTCATTGGACCGCAAAACAATTATGGTCAGGTTTTCCACTACTTCCGCATCCTCCAGGATGACTTCCAGAATATCGCCCGGGGCCATGGCTGTCAGGCAGGCATTGCATTTCAGCAGATCTATGGGAGAAACCACCCCCGTCAGATCCAATGTCATTTTTTTTGCCATACCCCCCCCCGGTATTCCAATTCGCCGTCAGCCCACTGCCTGGACTTCCGGAATATCCTGTAGCAACCCGCATGCCTGAGAGACTGATATGACCATATTTATGGCAACCAATTGAATTTTGAAGAAATATACAAAAACAGCATTTCCCCTTGACCCGTCAGGGTGTTCAATGCTACTTAAACAGGTGTTAAATTTTAACATATTATCAAACACCTGTTTAACCCGTTGACACTCCCATTGCCAAAGGAATCGGCCCATGAAAGAACATGACATGAACACCTTCTGGAAAAAAATTGTGAACACCATTAATGACGGACTTATGTTTATCGGGCCGGAAGGGCGGATTCTTATGGTGAACAAAGCCTTTGAAACGCTGACCGGATATGATGCCTCCCAGGCCATGGGCATGTCCTGCACCATGCTGGGGTGTGATGCGTGTGAACGGTTCATGCAGACCCGGCAGAACTCAACCTGGTGCAAGCTGTTTGAACCGGGACAACAGGATATGAAAAAATGCCGGTGCCTGATCCGTCGCAAAGACGGCAGTTTTCTGCAGGTATTGAAAAACGCCTCGGTGCTGCGGGATGAAAACCAGGCTGTGGTCGGCGTGGTGGAAACCCTCACCGATATTTCAGAACTGGCCAAACTGGATGAAAAAGTCCTTTTTTTATCCAGACACTTTAGCCAGGAAGATGAATTTTACGGCATTGTGGGGCGATCCCAGCCCATGCGCCAGGTGGTTGAAATGATCAAAAAAGCGGCGGAAAGCACGGCACCGGTCATTATCTTAGGAGAAAGCGGCACGGGCAAAGAGCTGGTTGCCAATGCCATCCATTTGTGCGGGACCCGAAAAAACGGACCGTTTGTTCAACTTAACTGCGCGGCACTGAATGACGCTGTTTTGGAAAGTGAATTGTTCGGACATGTCAAAGGGGCTTTCACCGGTGCGTTCAACAGCCGCATCGGCCGGTTCGAAGCCGCCAATCACGGGGATATTTTTCTGGATGAAATCGGTGACATTCCCATCTCTTTGCAGACCAAATTGCTGCGGGTCCTGGAATCCGGGCAGTTTGAACGGGTGGGGGACATCTCTCCCATCCGTACGGATGTACGGATCATCACAGCCACCAACAAAAATCTGGAAAATTTGATCCGGCAGGACCGGTTCCGGCAGGATCTGTTTTTCAGAATCAATGTCATTCCCATTCACCTGCCCCCGCTGCGGGAAAGAAAACAGGATATTCCTCTGCTGACCAGTACCTTTATCCAGCGCCTCAACGAAAAAACCGGCAAAGCGATCCAGGGCCTGGACACCCCCACCATGGCGTTATTCATGGACTATTGCTGGCCGGGCAATATCCGGGAACTGAAAAACGCTATGGAATATGCGTTTGTGGTAGCGGACCACACCACCATCGGGCGGCACCACCTGCCCCGGCAACTGGCGGCCGGCAATTTTGCGAACCACCCACGGGATGCCACGCAAGCGGCCCTGTCTCCGGCAACCGATGAAAAAACGGCCCTTATTCAGGCGCTGAAACAGACACGCGGCAACCAGACCCAGGCGGCCAGGCTGCTGGATATCTCCCGGGTCACGGTATGGAACCGCATGAAAAAATACGGCATTGATCTGACGCGGGAATTGTCGGTATGACCAGCAGTCATCCACCCATGCCGTATAAGGAGGTTACGATTCCTGGATCTCTGCGGTGACTTGAAACTCGGACGGGTTGAGAATATTGCGTTGAATCGTGCACAGCCCGGCGGTTATGACAATCGCAGATTTGCCAAAAGGTAAACATCCGACCCCAGAGGGGCCGGCTTTGGTTACCCCTAGAGGAGGATTGTTTACAGACTTCATACCTGAACGTTTGAGATACGAAATTCGAAACACGAAATTCGAAACAAATTTTAAATCCGAATTTTTAAATTTCTGGACGGACACTATCTGGATTGCCTGGAAGCTTTCGGTTTTTCCCAGTCTTCTATTTTTGTGGTTTCATAAATTTCTTCCCAGCCGGTTATCATTCCTGAAATGTGGCTGAATAGAGAGTGCCCGGTCGTGGTCATATAAACATGCACGATGAGAAAATTGACCAGTAAAAACGCAACAAGGGTATGGATATATGCCACAAAAGGCAAGGACATGGAGTTGTCCAGAAAGTTGTAAAAATAGTAGAAAAGCCCTGATGCCATTTGAACAGGCAGAAGAAGCGCGGACAGCGCCAGATATGTCAATCTCTGGAGCGGGTTGTGCTTTGCCCCGGATGATTTTTGCACAGGATGGGGTTTTCCCTGAAATATCCCCCGGCTGTAGTAGAGTATAACTGAAACCAGTTTCTTGGTTGTGGGAATATACTGTTTCCATTCCCCGGTGGTAAAAAGCCAGAAAACGAAGAATGCAAACATGATCACCCAGAACAGGCCCAGAAAGCTATGGACGCTGACCGCGGTCTTGAATCCCAAAAGGGAGTATAGGCCATGGACTTCAAAACCGGTAACAGCCAGTAAAATTATGGTAAGTGCCTGCAGCCAATGCCAGAACCTTTCATACCGGGTGTATAGATATATCTTTACGGTTTGTTTCTTATTCATTTATTCCTCCTTACCGTTTCGGACAAACAAGCGTCCAAGTCCATGGAAAAAGATACCGGCAAATGCGCCCAGCACTAAAATAAATCCCAGGCTGTCCAGGGCTTTTAACCTGTCCCTGCCGGGCAGATATATGCCGGAGAGATTGGCTATCCTGCCATTGCTGCGAGTATGGCATTCGGTACAGTGAACCGCATTTTCTTTTGGGGCCACCATATGGGTGATCGGGAACGCGTAGGTGGTTTTAACATAGTCATACTCTCCGGAAAAAGGTATGTTCAGTGTTTTGTTTCCCAAGGCAATGGCTTCATCCATGTCAAAGGTTGTCCAGTAGCCTTTTTTACCTGAAAGCAGGGGAGCCAAAAGCGTTTTATTCACCTTGTCATAGGGTTGATTCCCCAGGTGGATTTTAAAAGGGAAAATCCGGGAATCAGGATCATCTTTATGACCTGTAGGGTGGCTCACCCGAACAGGCTTTGAAGGGTCAATCGGGTCCCGGGCCGTTGTGCTTGAAAGCGAACCGTCAAACCAGAAGTATTCAGGGGTTACATTCTTGTCCCACCTGAAGTCCCCTTTGATTGATTTATAGGTGCTCTTACCGAACGGGCCTTCTTCATGATAAGGTTTTCCGTCTTTTAGTTTTCCTGCCGTACTCCAGTCCCACTCCATTTTTGTGGGGTTGACTCTTGCATAGGTCGGGATGTGACATGCCTGGCAGGAGACTTTATCCGTATGATCATTCATTTTGGATTCAGTCTTATGGGGTTCGCTGCTGTGGCAGGATACACAGGTGATTTTGGGCGCAAGGTCGTCTTCAATCAAGCTCTTTTTTTCCGCAACAGCTGGGTTGGTGTAAATTCTGCCGGCAATATGGTGTTTAGTAGTGGTGTGACACCGGGTGCAGGAAAAATTTTCACCATCTATACCCATGTGAACATCAAGCCGTTTGTTGGGTTTGGTCAAGGATGTGTCAAGGTCTCCATGTTTAACCCCATCGCCGCCGCCGCCTTTAAAGTGGCATTCGCCGCAGTTTTTTCTGGCAGGAAAATTGACCTGGCCCAGAGCTGTGATCATTTCATTTTGAATATAAGTTATGATTTCATTGGTTTCAGGGTCACCGTCCTCTGAAAAGACTTTTATATCGGCAAATGCTTCTTCGAAATTAAAATTGGACGTGTTGTGGCATTTCAGGCAGTTCACCGCACCTTTTGTGCCTTTTTTATTCCAGGCTGTATGGCATTTTAAACACCCTTTGTCTTCCATGGCATTGGCGGATATACAAAAGTTGTTCACCGAATCTCCGGCCTTCCCGTAAGTTTTTCCTGCTGCTTCATCCTCGGCAAGCCAGGTCCAGTGTATGGTTTTGTGAAACTGGGATGCGGCTTCTGAATGGCAGCTTAGACAGGCTTTGGTGATCTGTTCGCCGGAGGTGAATTTTTTTTTCAATGCATCATGGTCTGAATGATTAGTTGTAGACCAGCGTTTATCCCTTTTAACGGCCTGTTTGGCCATTTTTCGCCCAATTGCCTCGTCATCATTTTCCGGTGTTGCTTTGGCGGCCTTGGTGTGGGTGACCAAGACAAGTACTGCGGTTATCAGGAAAAAACATAAAATGAATACAGACTTTGATTTCATCCTAGGCCTCCCTTCAGGCCGTATAAATCAGGAGCAGCAAAGATGTTTATTGCTGCTCCTGAAAAAGGTTATTGACATTGTGCAGGCGATTTCGTTCCCCTTAAACATATCCTGTGACCCCGGGGAAGCCGAATGATCCTTTGATGCCCGTTAAGGAGCCTCCGTCCAGAAATTAGATATTTTGGTCGAGTTCAAGAAAGACGAAAATTTTAACCGGAGGAATACTTTGCGTATTTTGAGGATTAAAATTTGAGCCTGACGCAGAAATCGGGCAAAATAGCAATTTATGGATGGGCACTAAGGAGCCTCCTGGAGGGCCCTC
>JAXHVL010000139.1:0-3801 GCA_034189225.1 Thermodesulfobacteriota bacterium | reverse complement strand
ATTTACGTTAGTTTTGAGTACCCGCAACGTTTTTGTAGTAATAAATGAGCGGTGCTGAAACTTTGCTCATTTTTGCGCCGTCAAAAGAAGTCAAAAAAACGGCATTTATGGATGGACACTATTTAATTTGAATGTTGGGTTTCGCTTTGCTCAACCCAACCGACGAGGGGCAGGATGGTGGATGGACTGTGGTTAATAATGGACTTGTGGAAATTTGGGAGGAAATTTTGGGACAGTATATATGTCTTTCTTGACAGATAGTGCAGTTGTGGGTATTTTATTTTCATGGCTAGAATGGCAAGAGTTGCGGCAGAAGGAATGCCGCATCATATCACGCAGCGCGGGAACAGGCGTCAGCCGACCTTTTTTTCCGATGAAGATTATAAGGCATATATCGACATGGTTGCCTGTGTGCGGTATGTCGAAAACAACCCGGTTCGGGCGAAACTGGCAACGTCTCCGGATAGGTGGCCCTGGAGCAGTGCGTTGGCCCATATGGCGTGGGAAAACGATAAGCTCGTGAATGTGGAACCCGTGCTTTCGATCATCAACTGTCTCCTGAAATCCAAACCCTTTTTTTGTTGAATCTTTATTGAATATAAGACAAAAATAGCTAAAAATAAACCAAAATCAAAAAGGTACTGCTTTTATGGTCATGCTCACCGTCACCCACACCCCCGGCAGACATTGCGGCAGCACTGGCATTCAGAGCCTGCTGGCGTTTCATAATATTCGCCTGACCGAGGCCATGTGTTTCGGCCTGGGCGCCGGGCTGGGGTTATGGTACATCAACGACTCGACGTTACCGGCTTCGCGCATGGTCCATGTGCGATCCGCCGACCTGGAGGCCCAGTTTTTTAACCGGGTGCTGGGCGAGTTTTCATGGGAACAGTTTGACGATCCGCAAAAAAGCCGGCAGGCATTATGCGAGCGACTGGATGCGGGGCGGCCCGCCATTATCCTGACGGATATTTTTTACCTGCCCTACTATAAGTCCAGCACCCATTTCCCGGGGCATTTGATTGCCGTCTGGGGATATGATCCCCGAGAAAAGGTTTTTTTTGTTACTGACACTGAACGCGAGGACGTTCAATCCGTGCCCTTTGACAACATGGACAAGGCCCGATTTTCCGGGGGCGGTATTTTTAATTTGTCCGGCAACATGTTCGCGCCCGATTGCCTGACCCTGCCGGAAAATCTGTCCCCGGTTATAAAAAAGGCCATCGCCGATAACAGCCGCGCCCTGCTGAATGACAACATGCCCATACAGGGGGTGCGGGCGCTGGAGACCTGGGAGGAGGAATTAAAACAATGGCATGCCTTAGAAGACTGGCAGTGGACCGCCCGTCTGGCTTATCAGGTCATTGAAAAGCGGGGCACCGGCGGGGGTGGCTTCCGGCTGATGTACGAGGAATTTTTAAGGGAAGCCGGCGGTGTTGTGCCTGAAATCAATGCCCTGAAATTGCCGGACCTGATGGCCGCTTGCGCCGCCGCCTGGACGGATCTGGCCATGGCATTAAAAGCCGCCTCGGAAAACAGCGCGCCGGATTTTGAAGAAACCGCCCGGATGGTGGCCAGGGCAAAAAAAGCGGAAGATGTCTATCATCAGACAGCAGTTAAAATTTAATAATATGATTGATATACACAACCATATTCTGGTGAATTCGGGGACATGATATTTAATTGTATGGTAATCCGTTCTAATTCCGTAATTCCGGGGACAGTATATATATTTTTCTTGACAGATAGTGCAGTTGTGGGTATTTTATCTTCATGGCTAGAATGGCAAGAGTTGTGGCAGAAGGAATGCCGCATTATATCACGCAACGCGGGAACAGGCGTCAGCTGACTTTTTTTCCGATGATGATTATGGGGAAAAACTATAAGCTTGTGAAGGGAAGGCCGTTGCGACCGGGACGGCGGGTATGGATACCAAAGCCAGACGGCAGCAAAAGGCCGCTTGGCATCCCTACAATTCGTGATCGAGTGGTTCAGATGGCTTTGAAGCTGGTGATTGAACCAATCTTTGAAGCCGACTTTTGTGAAAGTTCATATGGCTTTTGACCGAAGCGCTCCGCGCATGATGCAGCCGAGGCGATAACCAAAGGACTGCTGGCAGGGCATCGTCAAGTAATTGATGCTGACCTGTCCAAATACTTTTTCTACTCTACCCGGAATTCGCCTGTCCCCGGAATTCGCGGAATTCTCTGCTTTTGAAGAATATCCCGCAATTCGATCAAAGCGTCGTCATAATGCCGGTTGCCGTAAACGACCACTTTTCGGGTGGTGTCGGTGGGGCTGAAATACATGGCATTGATGTTCATCGCAAGACCGCCTGATCTGTTTATGGGGTTGTCTGTTGTTCTGAAAAACATCATAACGGATACGCATGCGTGGGTCAATGCAGGGCGGGTATTGAACATTTCAGGGCAGGGAAGGGGAATGCGTTTCTTGACATCAGGATCACGTTCAGGGATGATGGATCATAACGTGGTTTCCTGGTGAGGCACTGAAGTTTGACGGTTCCGTAAAAAGCTTCCAACCCCGCTGCGGTGTTTTTGCAGAAAGGAACGTGCGACTTGGCTTCGCAATCGAATCTCAACTTATCGATTTCGATACCGATACTGATTTTGATTTCGAATCGAGTTCCTTGGAAGTCCAATGTCCGCTTACGGGGTTTTGCGTTGCGATGTATCTCTCGTCATGTCACGTACGGTGTAGGGGCGAACCTTGTGTTCGCCCTCTGATCGGGCGAACACAAGGTTCGCCCCTACATATTATTCCTCGAGAGTAAGATAGACACGCCGCATCTTGAACTTTTTACTTTGCCGTCCCCAAATGACTGTTTACGAGACCATCAACTTTAAGAAAGGACAGCCCATGTCTGACAACGATTTACCTTTTATTGCAGCGCCCTGGCCGCCGGAGCAGGGGCGGAAAACCATCCTGTTCATTCATGGTGCGACCATGTGCAAATCGTTTTGGCATTACCAGGTTGAGGCGCTCGGCAGCGGTTTTAATGCAATTGCCGTTGACCTTCCTGGTCATGGAATGAATAAAGGGACGGGATGCCGGGATGTTGCCGAATATGCGGCGGCGGTCATGGCATTTATCGACGATCAGGGGATTTCTGATCCCGTCCTGTGCGGGCACAGCATGGGCGGTGCCATTGCTCAGCATCTGTTGATCAAGCATCCGGATCGGTTCCCGGCCGCCATTCTGGTGGCCACGGGCGCCAGGCTCAAGGTGCTGCCCCTGATTTTCGAGACCATTGAAACTGCATTTGACAAGTTTCCGGATTTTATTTTCAACGGCGGCGTGGCGCAGAAAAACCGGACGGAGGCGCTTCGGGAAGCGATGAAGCTGGCCATGGACTGTGGTCCGACAGTGGCGTACGGGGATTTTGCCGCGTGCAACGCATTTGATGTGATGGATGCGCTTGACCGGATCAAGGTGCCGGTGCTGGTGGTCAGCGGCGCGGATGATCTGACAACACCGCCCAAGTACTCTGATTACCTTGCAGCCAATCTTACCGATGCACGACTGGAGCGCATTGCGGACGCAGGCCATCTTCTGCCCATGGAACGGCCCGGGGTGCTCAACGAAAAGATAGGGGCGTTTCTTCAGTCCGTAACAATCCCGTAAATCACGTCGGCGCCGGCCTGAATCTGGATCGGTGTGCTAGTGTCATGTCAACAGAGAATTGTCATTTATGCCTCCTCGAACCTGGAAGCCTGAAGGCTTCCGCTACACTTGCCGATGGCGGCATAAGAATGCACATGTAGCGGAAGGCTTTAGCCT
>JAXHVL010000138.1:0-8855 GCA_034189225.1 Thermodesulfobacteriota bacterium | reverse complement strand
CAGCACCTTGTCCATCGAACAAATACGGGAACTGATTTCATTAATCCATGACGTTGTCCGCGATCTGTTGCCCGACATCCCGGTCTATAAAAAGCGCGGCATAAAATGCAGCCACTGCGGACATGCGCTGCGGTTCATGATGTTTTTAAAGGCCCCTCCCCGGTGGGGGCCTTCCGGATAACACCTTCTCGTCCGGCTCATTCAGCAACGGTTAACCATCAGGAGGGCCTGAAACGATCATCAGGCGGCCTCCAACACTACCCGTTTGCCCAAAACCCGATTTTTAGCGTCGTAACCGGAAATATTGATGGAAAATAAATGATGAAAACGGCTGATTGACGGAAGTTTTAAATGTTTTGGCGCTTTTTCTCAGCGTCCGATCAAAAGAAATTCACCGGAACCCACCGACCTTTTCCCCTATGTCCCGCAACGGCCCCGCCTCTTGAACCATGGATTAGTCCCGAGCACTCGCTTCGCTCGACTCGGGACTAATCCTTTTTTTGTTAGGCAATCACATCATAGCTATAAAATTTACAATAATAATTACTCGCCGTAAACAATTGTGGTTAACTGGTGAAAAAGACCACCAAGAACAAGAGTTTTATCATAATCGACATGATGAACTTTTGTAATCCTACCATTCTCCATTGCCGCTTGAATACTTGCATCGCCTGTAGAAAAAAGGCCTAAAACAGCTGTTGCACTCGCTGCACCTCTTTTCGAAGTTCCAACTTTATCCATATTTCCGGTTCTTAATGCAAGAGTTGAAGCAGATTCAGGTGCTTTGACTTTTGTAAGCAATACACCTGCAGGTGGCATTGGGCCTTTTATTGCACATCCAGACACAATAACAAAACTAAACAACACTAAAAACACAACCATCAATTTAAATTTCATGTTGAACCTTCTCCTTTCAAAACAATTTGGTACTTGACTATGTTTTTTTATGGCTAACATAGATTATATTGCTGCGGTAATTCCTCCAACCTGGATACATTATTATGATATGGCTTATTTCTGTCAACAATAAATCATTCATTCATCATGATTTGCTATAACATCTTGATTTGTTATAAAAAATGGCTTGCGAACTATGCTGTCTTTCGTTTATATTTTATATATTATATAGTCGCTTGCCAAACGAGGGAGGAAATTATCAAACCCATGAAAGACTTTCAGAACTATCTGCTGAATAAGCATCTTGCGACCGAGAAAACAGCACCTTATTGTGTTTCCTGGGTAACGAAGGGCTATGCCTCTGCAGATAAAGACCTTGATTCACCGCTGTCGACAGGGGAAGCGTTTTTATGAAGGGGAAAGCGCCGGACAAGCTGGACAACGCAGATTTCAAGGCTTTTATCAACCATCTGGCCGTGGACCGGCACCATATTTATTCAACCACCTTGCAGCGGCAGGTCAAGCAGGCCGCACAAAAGGCCGGATTGTCCAAACGGGTCACCGTGCATACCCTGCATCACAGTTTTGCCACCCATCTGCTGAAAAAAGGATACGATATCCGCAGCATACAGGACCTGCTGGGCCATGCCAGCGTGCAAACCACCATGATTTATTTACACCCATGTGGCTCAGAAGAACCGCCTGGGTGTGCGCAGCCCCCTTGATGGTTGAACCGGGCGGACACATCTGGAATATCTTGACGCCATGTTTTCGTGTGTTTCGTATTGACCAGACCGTCAAGACGAATTACTCTCCTCAACAAACGGGTAGAGGTGTTCCAGAAAAAAGTGGAAGATTTTGGCGGTGACGCCCCAGACCACCAGGCCGTCGTAGGGGTACAGCAGCTCTCCGTAGTCCGGCATCCTGCCGTGGAACCGTTGGCTGATATGGGTATCCAGGATGGTTTTAAGGGGAATTTTCAGCACCCGGGCGATCTCATGTTCTTCATGCCGGATCTCGTCTTCCTGGTTCCAGGTGCCCACGAACACCTCGATCACCCGGTTGGCCAGGGTCTGGAAATGGCCCAGGCTGCCGAAATAAGAGACATTCGCCGGCATTATATTCAATTCTTCTTCAAGCTCTCGAAGGGCCGCGTGCATGGGCGTGGGATCGGTATCGTCGATATGGCCGCCGGGCAGGGCGATCTGGTTGCGCCAGGGATAGCCTTCACGGTCCGCCTTGAGCACGGCCAGCAGCCGGGTCTCCTGTTTCCCGAAAAAAAGAAGCGACACGCAGGTCGCTTTATGGGGATAGGTGGGCGGTGCAGGCCCCCGCGCCGCATCCACGGTTTTGGCGAGAGTGTGGGTGTCCAGCTTCATCACCTTAATTCTTGTATTTCTCCTGCACAACAAACTCCAGAAGATTCATAAAATCCTCCGGTGGCAGGTAACCGGGGCGGGAGCCGATCTGGTCACCGTCCGACTCCAGGAACCAGGACATCGGCACGCCTCTGACACTGTACTCGTTGGCAAGTTGCTGTTTCTTTGATGAATTAACCCGAATGGAAACAAATTTATCATTCAGCAGGGACACCACATCCTGATCGGCAAAGGTCTTTTCCACCATCATCTTGCAGTAGTGACACCAGTCCGCATAAAAATGGAGAAATATTTTTTTGCCCTGTTTGTCAGCCAGGTGCACCCCTTGCTCATAGGACCGCCACTGAATACCCTGTGCTTCCGCATACACCCCGCCGTTGCTTCCCGAAAGGGCAAGCACCAACAATATAGATATGCAAATGGCGGTTAGTCGGCATTTGAATTTCATGAGTTTTTCCTTTGCCTTGCAACAATCCGATTATATGACGCCGGTAAGAAGCAATAGTCCGACGACCATCAACAATACCCCTGCAGCGGGGTTAATATACTTTATAACACGATTTGCCTTTTTTATAAACACCAACAGGAAATTGATAAAAACCGACAGAATGATAAACGGCAGGGCCAGACCGGCCGAAAACACCGACAGCAGCAAAATGCCCCGGCCCACGGTCTCCTGGTTGCCGGCCACGAACAGGATGGATCCCAGAATGGGGCCGATGCAGGGGGTCCAGCCCGCGGCAAAGGCCAGCCCCACTACGAACGCGCCCAGCAGATGAACGGGCCGTTTTTTAATATGCGCCCGCTTTTCAACGCTCAGGCCTGGAATCCGGATGATACCGGCCAGGTGAAGTCCCAGGACAATGCTGACCACTCCGCCGGCAATCTTCAGAACAGACCGGTTGGCATCCAATAACCCGCCCAGAAAGGAGGCCGATGCCCCCAGCAGGATAAAGACCGTGGAGAATCCCAGCACGTAGGCAATGGTGGCAAAAAATACCTTCCGCCGGATATCCGCATTGGCCACGCCGGTGAGGTCCTCCAGGGAAAGCCCGGTGATCAGGGTGAAATACACGGGCACCAGGGGCAGAATACACGGGGTCAGAAAGGCGAGCAGCCCCGCCCCGAAGGCCATGGGAAAGGTGACAGTTGCGGTTTCGAACATGATACAGGGTCTTTCAACAAATTTTACTTTTCATCGCAAAGGCGCAGAGGGCGCGGAGTTGATTGGTCCTCTGCGCTGCGGTGATCAAACGACGCCGGGCTTTCTCGTTCCCACGATCAGCAAGGGAACGAGAAAGTTGTGAGGGGTGAGGGGTGAGTGGTGAGTGCTGGAGGAACAAACAACCCCATCTCACAACTCACCACTCAAAACTCACACCTCACAACTCACCCCTCTATCGGACTCAACTCCCTGGCCCGGTCCCGGGCCGCCTTCATTGCCGCGGCAATGGTATCGGCCATGCCGGCGCCGGTCATGACATTAAGGGCCGCTTCGGTGGTGCCGCCCGGGGAAGTGACCTTGCGCCGCAAATCCGCCGGCGTTTCACCGCGGGCTTCCAGCAATGTCACCGCGCCCTTAAGCGTTTCCAGGGTCAATGTTTCGGCATCTTCCGAGGAGAGCCCCAGTGCAGCGGCGCCGTCCATCATGGCCTCCAGAAAATAAAAAACATACGCCGGACCAGATCCCGAAACCGCGGTCACCGCATCCAGATACATTTCATTTAATATAAGCACCTTTCCGATGGATTCCAGGATGCGCGTTGCATTTTCCCGGTCCTGCTCACTCACGCTGGCATTGACACTCATCCCGCTCATGCCGGAAAGGGCCAGGGCCGGGGTGTTGGGCATCACCCGCACCACCGGCAGATGCTTTCCCAGCCGGCTCTCGATAAAGGAAATGGGAATACCCGCGGCAATGGAAACAATCAGCCGGTCTCTGGCAGCGACTTCGCCAGTCCGGCATTTTTCCGCCAGATCGGTCAATACCGGGTCAATGATCTGGGGTTTTACCGCCAGTATAATGATATCACACGCCGCGAAAACCTCGCCATTGTCCGTGCCTGTATGAATGCCATAAGTCCGGGACAGATATTCGAGCCGTTCCCCGCTGACATCACTGGCCCATATATGCTCAGCCGTACATACCCCGGCCTGAATCATGCCCCCGGCAATTGCCTCGGCCATGTTGCCGCCGCCGATAAATCCGATATTTTTGCCTAAAACCGCCACATGCGCCTCCGTTTGATTTTACTGTCATTCATTGCGGTTTGCTGATTAAGAAGAAATCATACCAGAAAGCCGGTCCTGCCTCAATATCTGTTTCAAATCGAGTCCAGCAGCCGGTAGTATTCTGTAAGCGTGCGGACGGATTGCAGGGTGACCTGGAAGAGAATCCAGCTGAGCACGAGGATGACGATGGTCAGGCCGATCTTCCAGGGCATGGACGTGCGGGGCCGCCACCAGATCAGGGGCAGTGCCAGGGGGCCTACACAAAGGATGGCAATGACGATAAAGGAGGTTCTAAAATACCACGCCTGTTTTTCCGTTTCAGCACGGACGCGGCGGGCATCATCCAGAAACTCCCCGCAGTGCTTGCACTTGATGGCCGCATCCTGGATATCTTCGGCACAGTACGGACATTTTTTCATACCCCCCCCTTTCAGTCGAGCCGCTCCTTGACTGTTTCACTGGCTTCCTTGCGTTCCAGGGCGTTTTTATATATAACATAGTACTTGTTGATGTTGCTCACGTAGCGCACGGGTTCATGCCCCACCATTCGAAGGACCGCCAGCTCAACGTTCCGAAACCAGCGGTTGGGATCCAGATTCATGGCGACGGCTTTTTTCCGGGCCTGACGGATCCGGGTCGGCCCCGCATTATAGGCCGCAAGGGAGAACCGGACCCGATTCCGGGGAGAAATACCGGGGTCACTGAAATACCGGTCCCGGATAAAATCCAGATATTTGGCCGCGGCATGAATGCTGTTTTCCGCCCGGTGAATGTTCCGGATGCCCACATTGGGATCGGCCGCCGTGGAGGGCAGCATCTGCATGAGCCCCACGGCGCCCCGGTGGCTTTTTTGGTCCGGATTCAGCCCCGATTCCTGGTAGGCCACGGCCAGCAGCAACCGCCAGTCAAAACCGTATTGATCGGCATATTTCTCAAACCATGGCCGGTATTGTTTGATCTTTGTACGGGCGTCATCCTGGAGCGGATTTTTCACCCACCGGGTTTTCTTGTAATACCGGTTAAAAAAGATATTGCCAAGGAGCGTGCCTTTTTTGTGGGTCTTGAGAAACCGGTTAAGGCTCTCTTTCAGCTGAGGCGCCTCTTCATGAACGGCCCAGGCGATCCGGCCGCCTGTGCGGAGTTTGATGTCATTATGCACCTGAATATCGGGCAGCACCTTTGACCAGATCAGGGCGATGTGGCTGTCGCAGATGGTCCGTTCGATGGCGCCGGTATTGACCAACTCCAGGATGTCCTCGGTCTCCAGGTTTTCATCGGCCGCCACGATCTTCACCGGCTTTTGGCCGGCTTTTTTCAGCTGGCTGTTGAGCTTTATCAAGCTTTCATGGTAACTGCTGCTCGGGCGGACAAGCACCCGCTTACCGGACAGACTCTCGGGGCGTTCCGGTGCAGCGGTTTTTGTATGGGTCACCAGAAGCTCATCCACACCGGTTAGATAGGGCCGGGTAAAATCCACTATCTTCTCCCGCTTGTCCGTGATCGTAAGACCGGCCGCCGCAATATCCCCCCACCCTTTCGCCAGCCCGGGCAGCAACTGATCCCTGGCAAGCGGAATAAACTCCAGCGTGATTTTCAATTCCCCGGATCGAACGTCTTTGTTTAAAAACTTCTCATATTCCTTTAGCAGCTCATATTCAAATCCATGGGCCGTGCCGTCCGCCAGAAAAAAATTGGTACGGTTCATGGTGGTCAGCACCCGGATATATTTCCGCTCCCGCAATGCGGGCAGATCCTTGGTATAGGTTTCCGAAAGATGGGTATCCAGGGGATGATGCGACGCGTTTTCGGCAGAACTGACAGGCGCCGCCATTATCATTACCAGCAGGATCGAAAAAAACCGTATCATGCAATCGCCTCCAATTGTTATTTGCAATAAACCCCGTAGATTATAAACAACTATAGCGGAAGCGGCAAATAAAAATTTCGGGCAATTCAGGATGCACTCGTAAAAAGCTTCCAACCCTGCTCGGCGTTTTTGAAGTAAGTAACTTGCGCCATGGCTTCGCAATCGAATCTTAAATTATCGATTTCGATACCGATACCGATACCGATACCGATTTCGATTTCAATTTCGAATCGAGTTCCTTGGAAGCGCACGAAGGACACGAAGATACAGGCATCGAATTGATGCCCGAAACACACCGGTATCTGTTTTGATCATTGGAACATTTGAGGAACATTTGATATTCGGATTTTTTTTGAATTTCCAATTTCGGATTTCGTGCTTACCGTTTTATTGTTATGGCCATTGCTAACCCGGCCCTTGGGGCCAAGCTTTTTCAGTTGCAGTAATGCCTTTCAGGTATCTTCAAACAGGGCCTTTATCTCCTCGAGAAGCCGGACATGGCCGCCTTCCTGCTCACTGAGGCGGCGGAAGCGTTCCTTGTAATAAGGATTTTCCAGGGTATCGGCGAGAAACCGATAGAACTTCGCCATCTTTCGCTCCAGGTCGTTGGCCTCTTTCAGATACCGCTGAATATCGGTTTTAGAAATCATCGGCCGGGTCCTTTTCCAGTTCCGCCATGATGGCTTCCAGTTGTTTACGATGGCCGGCACTTTCGGTCTTCAGCTTTTCCAGGGCCGAACGGATCCGGTCCTGAGTATCGGCGGCGATACCGCTGCGGGTGATGACGGCCCGAAGGTGCTTGTAATAGATCGCCACGGCGCTTTCTTCGGTGCGGATACCCTCCTGAATGTGGCGCAAAAGCTCACCCTTTTCCATGACATGCCTCCTCATGCATTTGCCTATTGTTGATAAAGCCATTGCTGCGCCGGCGCAATATGCCGACGAACAGTTTGGATGGCCGATGCATCGGCCGGCAGCGCAAGCCACCACTGGTTTTCCTTGTCCGCCTGAAACCAGACAACACCGCGCACGTCCCAGGCATTCAGGGTATCAAACATTTCCGCTATCCATGCTTCGCGGCTGGCGCCATGGGTGACGCTGGCGGTTTCAAATACAAACAGGGATTTCCCCGGGGCAATGGTCCGCAGATCACGGCCAGCCGCCTGGAAGATTGCCTGAAACGACTGCCATCGGCTGTCCCATCCATGTTCCGAAAGGGTTCGGGTGGTGCCCCAGTTGTAACCGTCCATGCCCACCGCATCCACATAGGCCGCGCCGGGATAATAGGCGGCAATCCGGTTCCAATCGGCATCCGGCACAGATTCCGCGTTGGGACAGAACACCCAATGAATATTGTCCGCCCCCCGGGCCGCGACCATATCCGCCACGTATCGAAACATCCGGACGTAGGCGGCCGAACTGTCCGGCCCGTATGCGCCGGACGGCACGACCATCGACGACTATTGGAAATACGGCCCCACACCTGGCAATGCCAGTCCGCACTGGTATGAATTCATGTGGAACGGCACCACCGGCGCCCGGATCAACGGCAACATCGTCACCCTGACATTTGTGGACGGACAGCGGGGGGACAGCGACCTTGACGACACCAATGGAATAATTACCGATCCGGGAGGGCCTGCCGTTGAAACGGTATCTCCGGCACCGATTCCCTCGGGAGACGGCGGGGGCGGGTGTTTTGTCAACAGTATTTTCTGACAACAGGCAGGGGGTAATAGCCCGGATATGCCACTTCATATCCGGGCTGCGCCTACCGATCAACGGCCATATTCAGCATATGATCCAGAAACGCCCTTACATCATTGAGCACCCGGTATGGTTTTGCGGCCAACGCCGCCTTATCCATAGTCTTGAATACCGGCCCGCCCACGATCACCTGAACGCGATCCGGCAGGTGGGGTATAATATCGTTGCAGAGAAGTTCTTCGGTGCCGTATTGCAGCACGGTGAGGCCGAGAATGTCGGGCTGCTGCCGCCGGCATTCATTGATAATGGTTTCCGGCGCCTGCATCAGGCCCAGGGGAATGAGCGTCACCCCGGCCAGTTCAGCAAAGCAGTGAATCAGGGTAAGGCCCTGGCCGATGCCGTCGTCCAGGGTGGCGGTCATCATGCGCGGGGGGTCGGTAAAAATACCGTCAATGCCCCGGGCCTGCTTCCAGGCCGCAAGCGAACGGCCCTGCTGCAGAATCTCCGATCCGGACATGCCGGGATTTTCCCGGAACGTTTGCAGGCATTGGTTCAGTGCCTGGCGCAGCGCTGAACGGCTGGCATCATTCATTTTGAAACCTCCTGTGCTGTTTTCACCCGGCAGCGAGTAAACACCCGGATTTATCCTTCTTTCCATGACGGCTTCGTAAAAAATCCAATTTCTTTGTTGCGCTGCATCTCTCGTCATGTCACGTACGGTGTAGGGGCGAACCTTGTGTTCGCCCGATCAGAGGGCGAACACAAGGTTCGCC
>JAXHVL010000137.1:0-3191 GCA_034189225.1 Thermodesulfobacteriota bacterium | reverse complement strand
ATGGCACAGTTGAACATTGAGCGGGCGAGTTTTCATGGTGAATGGAATTACAAAATAAAGCCTCAGGAAACTATGTATTTTGGGTAATATTTGTACATGTTATTTTAACTTAGTCCCTAAGCTCACACTTTGGCCGGGCCGCAACCCTGGACGGTTTTCACGACTCCTTCTTGTTTTTGACGCTCAGAATATCCTCATAAAGCCGGCGGCGGGGCAGGCCGGTGACCGCCGCCAGTATTTTCGCCAGCTCCGATGAACCGCAGTTGGCAGCCTCAACCGCCTTTTTAAGGTCCGCCACCGGCAGGGCCGGTGCTGCGCCCCCGGCCGCCCCGGCCACCACCAGGGTGACCTCCCCCTTAAGGGCATCCCTTCCTTCCAGGCCTTCGAGAATCTGCGATACAGATCCACGGATGAACTCTTCGTATGGCTTTGTCATTTCCCGGCACAGCACCGCCTGCCGGTCGCCCATCACCTCGAAAATCGCTGCCAGCAGCGCCATGACACGCCGGGGGGACTCATAAAAAAGAAGGGTCGCCGAATTGGCCGCCAGCATGGCCAGACGCTCATGCCGCCTGCCCTGCTTTTTGGGCACAAACCCCGCAAACATGAATGCATCCGTGGGCATTCCGCTGGCTGACAAAGCCGTTATGGCAGCCGAAGGGCCGGGCACTGGGACAATGGCAATATGATTGGCCGCGGCTTCCCGGACCAGGGAAAAGCCCGGGTCGGAAACCGAAGGTGTGCCGGCGTCCGTGACAAGGGCGATGGACCGGCCCTGGCTCAGCATGTCTATAAAACCTGGAATACGGCCTGCTTCATTGTGTTCATGGCAGGAAACCAGGCGGTCGGCACCTTCAACCTGATGGGCTGCCATCAGTCGCCGGGTATGCCGGGTATCTTCGGCAGCGATCACATCCACGGTTTTCAGCACGGAAATCGCCCGCAACGTGATATCGTCGGTATTGCCAATGGGACAGGATACAATATAAAGGGTTCCGGTCATGCGCCCCCGGGTGTCATTTGAAATAATATTTTACAGGCATTCTCAATTTGGATATTGCCCACGAATCGGCACGAATGATGACTCATTGCCTCCGATTCGTGCCGATTCGTGTGAATTCGTGGGCCATTCTTTTAAGTCATGCAGGTGAACGGCTGCCAGGCAGATGCGTTCCAATCGCCTGCGCCAGATCTCTTTTTCTCACGGGCTTGGGAATATAATCGTTCATATCGTCGGCCAGGAACCTGTCCCGTGATCCGCTTGCATCGTGGGCGGTCAGGGCCACGGCCGACTCCAGCTGCCGGTTCAGATCCGCGGTTGCCTTTTCCGCGGCCCGTGCCTCCCCGTGCATGGCTTCGATTTCCTTCTTGGCCGTCTCCAGGGCCCGCACCTTCTCGCTCAGTCGCTCATTGGCCACCGCCACCTGCTCCAAAGCAGCCCGGTTCTCCCTTTCGAGCCGCCACTGAGTTGCGGCGGCACGGGCCAGCTGGCGCATCTCTTCCGGATCAAACGGTTTCTTGAGAAACAGGAAATCGGAGCGGCCGATGGCCTGGGGGGCATCATCAATGATCAGTATGTGGATTGTATCGTTCATGTATGCGTTGTAAAACGCCGACACCAGTTAATAAAACAAGGCCGGGGTGGTTGTTTAGTTTGCCGTCCCAAATTTACTCTTCACGAAGCCATCAAGATTAATATTCTTCAAAATAAAGCTTCACCAATTCTTCGGCCTTGCCGGTATAGGTATCGCAGGTCAGCGTTTTCAACCTTTCTTTGTATTCGGGTGGAACCTTTTGAAGTGAATCGATCAGGGTGATGAAATCATCGTTGGTAATGGATTTTCCGCGTGTAAGGGCCTTCAGCTTCTCATAGGGATCGGCTTCGCCGAAGACCCGCATCACCGTCTGAATCGGCTCGGCAAGCAAAGCCGGGTTGGCGGTCAAATCCTCGTTGATAAGTTCTATATTTATATCAATTTTATTGAGTCCTTTCAAGGCATTTTTCAGTCCGATCATCACATAGCCGAACACCGCGCCGAGATTTCGAAGCACGGTGCTGTCGGAAAGGTCCCGCTGGAACCGGGACTGGAGAAGCTTGACCGACAAATGTTCCATCAGGGAGATGGCGATCCCGAGATTGCCCTCGCTGTTTTCAAAATCGATGGGGTTGACCTTGTGGGGCATGGTGGAGGAGCCCACCTCCCCTTCCTTGAGCTTCTGCTTGAAATACCCGAAGGAAATATACCCCCACATATCCCGGTCAAGGTCAATCAGGATGGCGGCCCCCCGGTTCATCACCTGCAGCAGTTCCGCGATATAACTGTATGGATTGATCTGGGTGGTCCACAACAGGGGAACGGCCAGCAGATACTCGGAAACAAAGCGGTGGGATGCATCGATCCAGTCAATATCCGGGAATACAACGGCATGGGCATTGAAATTGCCGGAAGCGCCATTGACCTTTCCGTGGATTTCGGCGGCCTTGAGCTTCTCCAGCTCCCGGCGCAGGCGCCAGGCGAAATTCACGAACTCCTTGCCCACGGTGGTG
The DNA here is from genome assembly GCA_034189225.1 of Thermodesulfobacteriota bacterium. Taxonomy (GTDB): domain Bacteria; phylum Desulfobacterota; class Desulfobacteria; order Desulfobacterales; family Desulfosudaceae; genus JAXHTY01. The sequence goes on along the minus strand of JAXHVL010000137.1, from coordinate 643 downwards.
GGGGTGGCGGGCTGGCCATGGGTCCGGGACATCATGGGGACGGCTTTGTGCTCCCGGGCCAGCGCTTCTATATTTGAAAGCACCGCCGCAAACCCGTCGGCTATCTCATCCCGGCCCTGCCGGATCATCAGGGCATATGCCGTATTGTTGATGTCCTCAGAAGTGCATGCAAAATGGGTCCACTCCCGAATGGCGGAAAGGCCGGCCGAATCCAGTTGGGTTTTGATATAATACTCAACCGCCTTGACGTCGTGGTTGGTGGTTTTTTCGATGGATTTCACCGACCGGGCTTCGTTCGCATCAAAGGATTCGGCAATGGCATCGATCTTCTTCACATCTGCATCAGAAAGCTCAAACAGGGCCAGTTCCCGTCCGAGGAATTTCAGCCATTGCAGTTCCACATACACCCGCATCCGGATCAGCCCGTATTCGGAAAACACCCGGGCCAATGTGCCCGTCAGTTTTGCATACCGGCCATCCAGCACAGACAACGCCGTTAATTCATCCATACCGCATATCTCCATTAGTGCCCATCCATAAATTGCTATTTTGCCCGATTTCTGCGTCAGGCTCAAATTTTAATCCTCAAAATACGCAAAGTATTCCTCCGGTTAAAATTTTCGCCTTCCTTGAACTCGACCAA
>JAXHVL010000136.1:0-72726 GCA_034189225.1 Thermodesulfobacteriota bacterium | reverse complement strand
GAACCTTGTGTTCGCCCCTACAGATCATTCCTCGAGAGTGAGATAGACACGCCGCATCTTGAACTTTTTACTTTGCCGTCCAAAAGTGACTTTTTACGAGTGCATCATCAATATTAGAAGGGGATGTCTTCATCCCCGATGGCAGGTGCATCCATGCTTGAGCCCGCCGAGGACGGGGCGTATCCCCCGCCGCCCCCGGAGGTGGACCGGGATTCAAGCATCTGCATATTGGCGGCCACGATTTCCGTGGTGTGGCGGGTGACCCCGTCTTTCTCCCACGAGCGGGTCTGAAGCCGGCCTTCCACATACACCAGCTTGCCTTTTGCCAGATACTGCCCGCATATTTCGCCGAGCCTGCCGAATGCCACGATCCGGTGCCATTCCGTGCGTTCATTCTTCTCACCGGTCGTCTTATCTTTCCATTCTTCGGATGTCGCCACGCTGAAATTGGCGATCGCCCGCCCGTCCTGTGTATACCTGACTTCCGGGTCCCGGCCAAGCCTGCCGATGACCATTGCTTTATTGACTCCGGACATAATGTTGCCTCATTTCTTTAGTTTAATGTTGACGTGTGGCATCCCTCCAAGGATACAAGGCTTGCCCCCTCTTGCTGCTTCTGATACTGCTTGTGTTATCAGAAAAAAAGGCGCATGTCAAAAAGACGGTTTCTTGTAAGTGGCATTGCGACCTACTTGTTTAAAATGTCTTCGGCTTTTTTTACGATGGCATCTGCATGGAAACCATAGGTTTTCAAAACCTCGCCCCCGGGCGCCGATGTGCCGAACCGGTCAATGCCGATGATGGCGTCGCTTCGCAGGGTGTACCGTTCCCATCCCATGGGCGAACCGGCTTCAACGGAAATCCGTGGCACGCCGGGCATCAAAACGGAATCTTTATAGCCGTCCGAGGTTTTGTCAAACAGTTCCCAGCTGGGCATGCTCACCACGCGGGCGGCAATGCCTTTTTCATCAAGTTTTTTCCCGGCCTCGAGGGTCACGGCGACCTCGCCGCCGGTGGCAATGAGGATGATATCCGGTGTGCCGTCGCTATCTTTCAGTACATAAGCGCCACTTTCAAGTTTGCCGGTGGTCAGGCCGGGTTCCACGACGGGCAGCTTCTGTCGGCTCAGGGCAAGGGCCACGGGACCGGAGGTGGCCTTGATGGCGTGCCGCCAGGCATCGGCTGTTTCATTTGCATCCGCCGGCCGGATCACTGTTAAGCCAGGGATGGCCCGCAGGGATGCCAGCTGTTCAACGGGCTGGTGGGTGGGGCCGTCTTCGCCCACGGCCACGCTGTCATGGGTGAACACATAGATGACCGGCAGGTTCATCAGGCTGGCCACGCGGATGGCCGGCCGCATGTAATCGGAAAAGATAAGGAATGTGCCGCCATAGGGCCGTAAACCACCGTGAAGATACATGCCGGACATGACAGCGGCCATTGCGTGCTCCCGGACGCCGAAGCGGATGTTGCGTTCACCGCAGCATCCCTTCTGGAACTCCCCACAGCATGCCAGCAGCGTTTTATTGGACGGTGCCAGGTCAGCAGACCCGCCCATCAACCCGGGGACGATCTCCGCAATCTTATTCAGGACCTTGCCGGATGCGGCACGGGTGGCAATGGGGCCGTCCTCCGACAAGAAGGCCGGCAGGTCGGCGTCCCATTCGGCCGGCAGAAATTGCGTAAGGGCGTTGACCCACAGGTTGGCCAGCTCGGGGTGCTGATCTGCATACTGCCGGTATTTGGCCAGCCATGCGTCTTCAAGTTCCACCCCGGCATCGGCGCACTTCCTGAAGTGATTCAGGGCTTCGTCGGGAATGTAAAAGTGCTGATCCTTCGGAAAGCCGAGTTGTTGTTTGGTCAGGGCCACTTCTTCTTCGCCCAGGGGAGCGCCGTGGGCATCGGCCGTGTCCTGTTTGTTCGGGCTGCCATGGGCGATATGGGTTTTCAGGATGATAAGACTGGGCCGGTTGGTCTCGTTCTGAGCGGTGCGAAGGGCCCGGTAGATTTCAGGCACATCGGCGCCGTCTTCCAGGGGCAGTACCTGCCAGCCGCAGGCCTTGAACCGGGTGGGCACATCCTCCGTAAAGGTGATATCGGTATTGCCCTCGATGGAGATTTCATTGTCATCGTACATGCAGATGAGCTTACCAAGGCCCAGGTGTCCGGCCAGGGAGGCGGCCTCATAGGAAATGCCCTCCATCAGGTCCCCGTCGCCGCACATCACATAGGTAAAATGGTTGACAATATTCAGATCGTCCCGGTTGAACCGCGTGGCAAGATGCTGTTCGGCAATGGCCATGCCTACGGCATTGGCAAATCCCTGGCCCAGCGGGCCGGTGGTGGTTTCCACGCCGGGGGTGTGCCCGTATTCCGGGTGGCCCGGCGTCTTGCTGCCCAACTGACGGAAATTTTTAATGTCGTCCAGGGACAGGGGGTAGCCGGTGAGATGCAGCAGGCTGTAAAGCAGCATGGAGGCATGGCCGCCGGACAGGACGAACCGGTCGCGGTCGATCCATCCCGGATTATTGGGGTTGTGTTTCAGTATCCGTGTCCACAGCACGTAACCGGCCGGGGCCAGCCCCATGGGGGCGCCTGGATGGCCGGAGTTAGCCTTTTGAATGGCGTCTATTGACAGACATCGGATGGTATTGATGCAGAGCTCGTCAAGGTTTGCGTCGTCCGGGCGAGTGGTGGTGCTCATGTCGGTCTCCAGCTTGTTTTAATGCGGTTGTTGTTATAGCGCTCTCAAGTGTTCCGGCCGCAGTTCGATTTCACCGGCAAGGGCCGCGTCAATCAGTTCCAGGGACTGCGCCTTGTCCTCTGGCATCCTGGCCTTGATGGGCAGGTAATTGGATGCGTGGTTGGCGTGAAACAGGCCATTGTTCATATCGGTGGCGGCGATCATGGTCCGCAATTCCCGAAGGGTTTCATCGGGTGTGAGAACCGGAAAGTTGCCGGCTTCATATTCCTCGTACAGGGCAGTGCCCGGTATCAGCATCAGGCTCAGGGCGCCCACATATTCCGGGTCGATGGCCGTGAGGACTTCCCCGGTTTTCTGCGCGTGGATTTCCGACCGTTCCCGGCCGCCCAGCCCCAGCAGAACGGTGATGGACAGCTTGATGCCGGCATCCCGCGCCTTCCTCCCCATTTCAATCATGGTGGCGGCGGAGGCCCCCTTGTTAACCTTTTTCAGGATTTCATCATCGCCAGATTCAAGGCCCATATAGGCGATTTTCAGGCCGTGGGCTCTCAGCTCCCGAAGTTCTTCCGGCGTTTTCATCTTCAATCCCTTGGTGTTGGCGTAAACGCCGACCCGCTCCACCCAGGGAAGCTGTCGCTCAATTTCTTTGAGGATGGGCAGCAGCCTTTTCTGCGGAATGATCAGGGCGTCACCGTCGCAGATGAACAGCCGGTTCTGATGACGGCAGTGACGCGCGGCAAACGCGATATCTTCCATGATGATATCATCGGATTTGATTTTAAACCGCTGGCCCTTGTATGCGCCGCAGAACGTGCATTTGTTGTGAGAGCAGCCTACCGTGGCCTGCAGCAAAATACTGTAGGCCTCGCTGGGCGGCCGGATCATGTTTCCTTCGTAGTGCATTTATCCATACTCCTTGTTACGGTTCAAAACCGATCATTAAGACTCCCTTTTTTATCGCAACAACCGGGTGAATCGCAAGCTTTTTTTCAGCCGTCTGGTTGCTTTTTTCGAGGCCGCCGGCGTGAAAGAAGAGAAAGATGAAAGAGGGAGTGTCTCGTGTATTGGCCATTGAAATGAAACAAAGGTGTATTAATTTTAGTGAAACAACAGGAGTATCGTCAAGGCCGAAGCGGGGTGGACGGGATAAGGCACTTTCGAAGGCCACAGATAGACCGGCGCCTGCCTCTGGATTTGCTGAAAATTAGATTAATCATTACAAATAGTTATTGATAATGAGCGGTGACACCGAAATCCTTATAGTGAAAAACGGTTTTTTTTACTGTCACTGAAGGGGATAGTGGCATGGATTTTGGACTCCTATAAAAAGAGTACTGTGATAACCCATCCATGAAGGAGGAAAATGATGAAAAAAGATGATAAGGATAAAAAAATAAATCCCCGATCTGTAACCATCTGTGAGGCCACCAGCCAGATGCTGGAAAAGGCTCAGCGGGACGGCGTGGAAACCGCTTTTGACCGCGCGGCTAACATGAAAGCATGTCCCATCGGTGCGGATTCCGCCTGTTGTAAGCATTGTTCCATGGGACCCTGTCGCCTGAATGCCAAGGATCCCTATAAAAAAGTGGGGGTTTGCGGTGCGGATATTGATACAATAATGTCCCGGAATTTTGCCAGGATGGTGGCTTCCGGAACTTCGGCCCATACCGACCATGGCATGTCAATGCTGGATCTGTTCCGGGAGGTGGTGAATGGAAAGATCAAAGAATACACCATCAAGGACGTCAGCAAGCTGAATGAGGTAGCTGAATCCATCGGCATTGATATTACCGACAAGTCGGTGGAAGCCATTGCCCATGAGTTGTACCAGGAGCTTGAGAGAACCTACACCCAGATAGAGGGGGAAATCCCCTTTGCCAAACGGGTGCCGGAAAAAACCCTTGAAACCTGGCGGAAACTCGGTATTGTTCCCCGGGGGGCCATGCGCGAGATTATGGAAATTATGCACAGAACCCATATGGGGGTGGACCAGCATTATGAAAACATGTCCAGGCAGATCAGCCGTACCGCCCTTGCTGACGGATGGGGCGGGTCCATGGTGGCTACTGAAATTTCGGATATTCTGTTTGGTACGCCTTCGCCTGTTCAGATCGAAGTGAACATGGGCACGCTCAAAGAGAACATGGTGAACATCATTGTTCACGGCCATGAGCCCAATCTGTTTGAGTCTATGCTGGTTTCCGTGGTGTCGCCGACCCTGGTTCAGGCGGCAAAAGATGCAGGTGCCGATGGCATTAATCTGGTAGGGATGTGCTGTTCCGGTGCGGAAATGCTGGTTCGCCACGGTGTTCCCCACGCCGGGAATTTCATGTCAACCGAGGCCATTCTGGTCACCGGCGCGGTGGATGCCATGTGTGTTGATGTGCAGTGTATTAAGCAGGGCCTGGCCCCAGTGGCCGAATGTTACGGAACGGAATTGTTTACCACCAATCCCCGCTGCCATATTCAGGGCGCCAAGCATGTGGAATTTCATGAGCATGATCCAATGGCATGCACGGACGAGATCGTGATCAAGGCCATCTCCCGGTTTAAAAACCGGAAGTTGCCCATTGAAATACCTAATATCGTCAATAAAGGGGTGCACGGGTTTTCCCATGAATATATCAACTATATGCTGGGCGGAAGCTTCCGCGCTGGTTACACCCCTTTGAACGACAACATCATAAACGGCAGAATAAGGGGCGTTGCCGGTGTGGTGGGGTGCACCAATCCGAGGGTCAAACATGACTGGGTGCATGTGGAGCTGGTCAAGGAACTGATCAAGAACGACGTGCTGGTGCTGCAGACCGGGTGTTCAGAGATATCCCTTGCAAAGGCCGGCCTGACCTCACCGGAGGCAGCGGTTCTGGCCGGGCCGGGCCTGCAGGAAGTCTGTGAGGCCGTTGGTATGCCGCCGGTGCTGGGCGTCGGTTCCTGCGTGGATAACAGCCGCATACTGATCGCCACCGCCGCCATGGTAAAGGAAGGCGGGCTGGGTGAAACCATCGCGGAACTGCCAGTGGCCGGTGCCGCGCCTGAGTGGATGAGTGAAAAGGCCATTTCCATCGGCCAGTATTTTGTGGCGTCCGGGGTATACACTGTGTTCGGAGTGACATTCCCCATTGTCAAAGAGACAAAGTTCCACGATCATCTCTTTGACGGGCTTGAGCAGAATGGACTCGGGAAATGGGGGTTTGCCGAAGATCCGTATGAAATGGCGCGGCTGATGATCGCCCATATCGATAAAAAACGGCGCGATCTTGGTATCGACAAGACACGCGAGCGGGTTCTGGTGGATATGGCAGATCGCCGGACACTTGATTAATGGTTTGACAAAAAAAAAGGATGTATTATTTTTTTATACTGATGAAGAAAATTATCTATTGCCAAGTGGCAAAAATGATGCTATAAAGATTTTAATCAAAACGTTAAAAAAAGATTAATTATAATGCTGGTCATTGCATCGGTTTCCCCATACGGTGCAACAGCCACAATCGGGTTTTCGGCCAGTCCCCTCCCCTCCTCCCCTCTGGTCGGAAACCTATCGCTGGACGGGCTCCTATGCCCGTCCAGTTTTTTTTCACCCCGGGTATTGTTTGCAATGCCCGGGTTTTTTTTATTGTTTTCATGTCTCCGGGTGTTAGAATTTAACATATTGTTTACAGCATGCTTTTTCGTTACCATGCTTTTGCGTGGGAACGGAAACCGATGTTTACAGGATGTTGTGCTGGTATCTGTCGAGAAAAAAGCTATAGGGGGAGGTTTGAATGTGCGGCATTTGCGGAATCATTTCACAAACTTTGCCAACGAATGAAATCGCCCGGCGATTGACGGTGATGGGCAAAACCCAGCGGCACCGGGGGCCGGATGCGCAACGGGAAAACGTGTTTACCACTTCCGGCATGAATGTGGGGTTGGGCCTTGTCCGGCTGTCGATTCTTGATCTGGAAACCGGTATGCAGCCCATTGTCTGTGAATCCGACGGCACGGCCATCGTGTGCAACGGCCAGGTCTATAATTATGTTGAACTCAAGCCCGAGGTGGCGGATGCACCTTTTATCTCCCGGGGGGATATCGAGGTGGCCATGCACCTCTATCGCAAACGGGGCGTCGATTTTCTTGATGCGCTGAACGGCATGTATGCCGGCGCCATTTTTGATCCCCGAGCGGGCAGGGTCCTGCTGTTCCGGGATCGGTTCGGCATTAAACCCCTTTATTATACGGAACAGGACGGGGATTTCTTTTTTTCATCGGAAATCCGGCCGCTGCTGGCAGCGGGTAACCGTCCCGCCGGTCTCAACGAAGCGGCCCTGCCCACCTTTTTTACTTACCGCTATTTGCCGGGGGCGGCCACCATGTTCGAGGGAATATACAGGTTGCCTCCGGGGTCCTTTCTTGAATATGACCTGAGGTGTCGGACCCATAGGATTCGCCGGTACTGGGAGTATCGCCCCTGGCAGGAAACGGCCCATATGTCCGATGCGGCGGCGGAAGATGCCTTTTACGAACTTTTTTCCGATGCCGTCAGGATTCGCCTGCGCTCGGATGTGGAAGTGGGGAGCCTTTTGAGCGGGGGCATTGATTCGTCTGCTGTGGCCTCGGCCACCGCCGCGGAAAAGAAAAAGGTAAAACTGTTTACCATGGCCTTTAACGAGGCTAAATATAATGAACTGCCGGACGTGGAGCGGTTCATCGCGGCCAGGGCCGACCGGTTTGCCCATTGTGAACATATCACCCGATCGTGCGGCATTGAAACCCTGGAAACCCTGCCGGATATCGTGACTTCCTTGGAGGAGCCGTTGTCCCTGGCGGCGGTGTTGCCCACGGACCAGGTGTGCAGCCTGGCCGGTTCCCATGTCAAGGTAGTACTTACCGGCGAAGGTGCGGACGAGGTGTTTGCCGGGTACCGGAAGTTTCTTCTGGAAGATGCGGCCTTGCGCTATCCGGATCTGGATGCGGCCGGCCGCGCCGGACTGGACGCGCTTTATCCGGAACTGAGTGCCTATATGGCAAAACGGCATCATGATCCGGTGGCACGTTATATTCAGAGTGAAATGCTTTTCGAGTCCGCCGACCTGGCGGCGCTGCTGGGCGCCGGCCGGGGGGATGCAAGCTTTCCCGAAGATGCCGTTCCTGCTTTGAATCCGGCTGCTCACCCGGTAAACACGGCCATTGCCATTGAAAGCAGGGCGCGTCTGCCGGATTATGTGATTCTTCGCCTGGATAAGCTGTCTATGCGGCATTCCCTTGAGACCCGCACCCCCTTTCTGGATTACCGGCTTGCGGAATTTGCCGGCGGCCTGCCCGTTCATCTCAAGGTTGACAGCCGGCAGGCCCAAAGCAAGATCATCTGCCGCCGGGCCCTGGCCCGGCATAACGTCATCGACCATGAAACGGCATTCCGGAAAAAACAACCCTTTACCAGTCCCATTGCCGATTGGTTGTCCGTCCCGCAATCGCTTCCCGGTTTTTTGCAGGATATTCTTTTTGGCGATGTGGTCCGCCGTCACGGCGTGTTGAATGAAAAGGCTTTTAAACAGCGCGTTAATATGGTATCGCATAACAATGTAGGACCGGACACCTTGGTGTCCGAAGCAGACCGTGTGTTTGCGGTGATAATGTTTACGTTGTGGTATGAAATCTTCAAATATTCAGGAGGACAACAGTGGGACCGGCAACATCAGAGCGGAAAAAGCTGATCTGGGATTATACTTACAGGCTGTTGAGTCTGCTGCTAAAGAAAATTTCAACGGATGGTCCCCGAACCTACGGATTCGAGTATGAATTTCTGCCAGAAACCCCGCCCACGTCCGACTGCATCGATAAGCTGTATGCCTGCCTGGAGACCCTAGGGTTTTATCCCGAAGGAAAGATGTTCTACAATGCCGAGGGTATGGGGGTCACCTTTGAGCCCGGCGGCCAGATCGAATACCACAGTACGCCGATTTCCGCCCGTGATGAGGAGGCCTTTCTGTCCACCCTGGGCGTGATCGCCAACATCAATGAAACCATCCGGCAGGAGTGCGGGATCAATTATCTGGCCAAAGGATATATCCCCGGCCGCGCAGCAGCACCGCTCTGTCTGTCGGCCAAACGGTATCTCAACCTTCATGAGCGCCTGGCAAAGGTCGATACCCGGGGGCTGGAGATGATGAAGGGCACAGCCTCCATTCATCTCCATGCGGCGATCCAAACCCTTGAAGAGCTGCCCGCCCTGTTTCAGCTTTTGCAGCAGCTGGCTCAAAGCCCGGACTTCCGGATGAGCCCGGAACGGCGCGATATATGGGATCATACCGATCCCTGCCGCTGCGGCATGCCATATGATGCCGTGGAAGCCCACACGGCGCCCCGCGACGTGCTGTCGGAATTCGTCCGCGTGGCTGTAGACGCGGAAGTGCTGGGCGAGGACGTACCGTTCCATGAATCATCGGACACCGGTTTCAATGCCTTCAAATACCATTTCACCACCATCTTCACCGATATCCGGCTGAACCTGGCCAGCGCCACCCTGGAGCTGCGCACCCCGGATTCCATGCCCGCCGACGAATTTTTTGAAACATGGATGCGCTTTATCAAAGCGGTGGAAGAAGCGGTTTAGCATTTAAATAGAACACGCTTTTTTCTTTCATACTTTTCTTTGCTCGCCCAAAGAAAAGTATGAATAAAAACGATATCTTGAAAATATAGATATTTAAATAGTGGCAGGGCTGACCGTCAGGTTGCCCGTGGGTAACCCTCGGCCTAGCCGTTTCGAGCCGCGACATCCGCCTGTACAATTTTTATTGTGAGAATGTCAAGCGATCTTTTTTGCGGAAAAGGGATGCGCCAGCTCAATGGTATAGGAGAGAATGGTTTCGATATCTATTTTTTGGGATGCTTGGAGGATTTCAATGCCGGTCAGTTTACCTTCGGCTGTGGTGTCAATATTCACGCCTTCGGTTATTTCAATAACACCATCCGGCTCCTGGTCCCCAAGTTTAAGATAAAGGGCATCGACTTTTTCATCATAATAAACTTTCATTGTCCACGACCTTTCTTTAATGGGTAATTGGTGATAATCGTCAATAGGTCACCCTCAACCCGTACAACCACTTTAACCGGATATTTGAAACCAGTAATATCTTTAATTAAGATGTGCTCCCCGTCACTCAGCATCGCTTCTGAAATAATGTCATTAATAACTTTCTCGGGCAAATTATAGAGTTGTGCCCTTCGTCTGGCATGACGAGAGAACTTAATTGCCACGATGCTTTTCCTTTGTCACTATTCAGCACCTGCTCAAATATGAACTCATTTCTTATTTTATATCAAAAATTGACCGCAGAAACAAGTTTCGATCATGGTTTGTGCCTGTTAGTGTTGATACACTCTTAAAAAATGGGTGACAGGGGCTGACCGTCAGGTTGCCCGTGGGGCAACCCATGGCCGTTGCATTTACCGGGGCTGTGATATTGTCAGCAGCCGGTGTAGCGAAGGTCTTTCCCTTAAATACTATGCAGTCGTATTTCATCCGTCACCGTATCCCAGGTCATGCACAGGCCGTCGGTGAGGGCGCCGGCGGTGATGATGCAGGGCCGGCAGGGGGCGAGGGGGGTCGACGCGGTGAGGGAGATGGGGATTGACAGGACAGCACCGCCTTTTTCATGCATCAATACCGGCGCATGGCTGTGGCCCCTGAACAGCACATCACCGGGGTGCTGCCGAAAGAAAAAGCGGGTCGCCTCGTCGGTGAGTGCGCGGATCATGGCGGAAAGGCCCAGGTCCTTTTCAAAGGGGAGGGAATGGGTGAACAGGGCGCCGGGTAAAACCCGCACCATGGGCAGCCGGCCCAGAAACAGGGCAATGGCGCTTTCATCATTCTCCGCTGTATTGAGAGACACGGTGTGTTCGTTGTTGCCTTTGACGGCCAGCACATTGTTGTCCTGGATAACGGACACGCAGGGGGCAACGGTTTCCGGAAGGGTGGACTCGCAGATGTCGCCGAGATGATAGAGTGTCCCGCAGCCGGCTTTGTTTAAAAAACCAACGGCCGATTCAAGGGCAGTCACGTCACCGTGGCTGTCGGCCATGATACCGATGCGATTTGGAAGACATTTGGAATCTGCCGTATCGTTAATGCCTGCTTGCATTTTGTTCTTCCAATTTGAAAATCTTAGAGCCGGGCCAGGAGTGGTAGGGGCTTTGTCAAGACAATGCGAAAAACACTAAATTTGAAATTCGAAACTCGAAACAAATCCGAATACCAAATGTTCCAATGATCAAAACAGATACCGGAGTGTTCCGGGGCATCAATGCGATGCATTTATCTTCGTGACCTTCGTGCTCTTCGTGGTAATCAACGCCAGACAATTGAACCACGAAGTTCACGAAGGGTGAGTTCAGACTATAAACAACCCCCTTACAGGGGTAACCAAAGCCGGCCCCTCTGGGGTCGGATGTTTACTCCCCGAAAAACCCAGCCTTGAGAAATTCCCGGTTCATGCGGGCGATGTTGACAATGGAGATTTCCTTGGGGCACTGGGCTTCGCATTCCCGTTCGTTGGAGCAATTGCCGAATCCGCATACATCGTGCATCTTCAGCATGGCACGGGCCCGTTTGTATGCCTCGGGACGGCCCTGGGGCAGCAGGGCGTACTGGGAGATCTTCGCACCCGTGAACAGCATGGCCGAGGCATTAGGGCAGGCCGCCACGCAGGCGCCGCAGCCGATGCAGGCCGCCGCGTCCATGGCCTTTTCCGCGGCCTCCTGGGAGATGGGAAGGGTGTTGCCGTCCGGCGTGCCGCCCGTGTTCACGGATACATATCCGCCTTCCTGGATGATCTTGTCAAAGGCGCTCCGGTCCACCACCAGGTCTTTGACCACCTTGAACGCCCGGGCCCGCCAGGGCTCGATCACCAGGGTATCGCCGTCCGAGAAGTGACGCATGTGAAGCTGGCAAAGGGTGGTCCCTTTCTGCGGGCCGTGGGCATGGCCGTCCACCATTGCCCCGCACATGCCGCAGATGCCTTCCCGGCAGTCATGGTCGAATGCGATGGGCTCCCGGCCTTCCAGGGTCAACTGCTCGTTGACCACGTCCAGCATTTCAAGAAAGGACATGTCCGTTGAAATGTTTTCCGCTTTATATGTCTCAAACCTGCCCTTTTTTGCGGAGGTTTCCTGCCGCCATACCTGTAAGGTCAGATTGATGGTTTTCATTACTTGTAACTCCTTTGTGTCAGTTCAACATTCTCAAATTCAAGGGGCTCCTTGTGAAAGACCGGCGCCTTGTCCGTGCCGGCATGCTCCCACACGGCCACGTGGCAGCAGTTTTCGTCGTCCCGTTTGGCCTCGTGTTCCTCTGTCTGGTATGCCTCGTTCAGATGACAGCCGCAGGATTCCCGGCGCGCCAGAGCATCGTCCATCATCAGGCCGGCGAATTCAAAAAAATCGCCCACCCGGCCGGCCTTTTCCAGGGACTGGTTCAGGTCTTCGGCGCTGCCCGGTACATTGACATCCTCCCAGAATTCGGCCTTGAGGCCGTCCACCAGAGATTTGCCTTTTTCAAGCCCTGCGTCGGTACGGGCCATGCCGCAGTGTTCCCACATGATTTTGCCCAGCTCCCTGTGGAAGTGATCCACGGTGCGGCTGCCGTTGATGGAAAGCAGGGTCTCCATTGTGTCTTTTGCCCGGGCGGCCGACTCCCGGAAGGCCGGGTCATCTTCGGATACCGGGGAGAGGGAGGCGCCGGCGAGATATCCGCCCATGGTGTAAGGAATGACAAAGTAGCCGTCTGCCAGTCCCTGCATCAGGGCACTGGCGCCCAGCCGGTTGGCCCCGTGGTCGGAAAAGTTGGCTTCGCCCAGCACGAAAAGCCCGTCCACCGTGCTCATGAGGTTATAGTCCACCCACAGTCCGCCCATGGTGTAATGAACCGCCGGGTAGATCATCATGGGCGTTTCATAGGGGTTTTCGCCGGTAATCTTTTCATACATGGCAAAGAGGTTGCCGTATTTGCGTTCAATCACGTCCCGGCCGTCCCGTTTGATGGCATCGGCAAAATCCAGGTAGACCGCCAGACCGGTTTCCCCCACGCCCTTGCCCATGTCGCACTGTTCCTTGGCGTTCCGGGAGGCCACATCCCGTGGCACCAGATTGCCGAAGCTGGGGTATTTATTTTCCAGGTAATAGTCCCGCTCACTCTCGGGAATTTGCCGGGGCGGCCGCGTGTCGCCGGGTTTTTTGGGGACCCAGACCCGGCCGTCGTTGCGAAGGCTTTCGCTCATCAGGGTCAGCTTGGACTGATAGTCGCCGTGAACCGGTATGCAGGTGGGATGTATCTGGGTGAAACAGGGATTGGCAAACCCCGCCCCCTTTTTATAGGCCCGGTAAGCGGCCGTGACATTGCTGGCCATGGCGTTGGTTGAGAGGTAAAACACGTTGCCGTAACCGCCGGTGCAAAGCACCACCGCATCCGCGGCATGCGACTCGATCTCGCCGGTGATGATATTTCGTGCGGTGATGCCGCGGGCTTTGCCGTCAACCAGCACCAGGTCCAGCATTTCCCGGCGGGGGAACATTGTAACCTTGCCGGCCTTGATCTGCCGGGACATGGCCCCGTATGCCCCAAGCAGGAGCTGCTGGCCCGTCTGGCCTCGGGCATAAAAGGTTCTGGATACCTGAGCGCCGCCAAAGGACCGGTTGGCCAGCAGACCGCCGTATTCCCGGGCAAAGGGAACCCCCTGGGCCACGCACTGGTCAATGATATTGGTGCTGAGCTGGGCCAGACGGTAGACATTGCCTTCCCGGGCCCGGAAATCGCCACCCTTGATGGTATCGTAGAACAGCCGCCATTCGCTGTCCCCGTCGTTCTGATAGTTCTTGGCGGCATTGATGCCACCCTGAGCCGCGATGCTGTGGGCGCGGCGGGGACTGTCCTGAATGCAGAAGGTTTTGACATTGTAGCCCAGTTCGGCCAGGGATGCCGAGGCAGATCCGCCGGCAAGCCCCGTGCCCACCACAATGACGGTGAATTTACGCTTGTTGGCCGGGTTCACCAGCTTCAGATCAAACTGATGGCGGTCCCATTTTTCCGTCAGCGGACCACCGGGAATTTTTGCGTCAAGCTTCATAAATCAATATCTCCTGTGGGGCTTCTGTGTTTTAAACCACGGAAAACACGGAAAGGCACGGAAAGGCACGGAAATTGAAAAATGTTCTGCTTTTCCGTGTCGTTCCGTGTGCTCCGTGGTTGTATATTTGCATTCTTCCTATATCAGCAGATAAAGCGGGATCAGGCCGAAGCCGGCCGCGACGATGACGGCAAAAGCGATGCCAATTTTCTGAATAATCGGCATATACACCGGGTGATTGGCGCCGAAGGTCTGGAACAGACTCCAGAACCCGTGACGGATGTGCAGGGCCACCACCAGCACCGCTGCCACATAAATGACCGCCACCAGGGGGTTGGCAAAGGCACCTGTCATGATATCAAAAACGGTCTGGTTGGTGTGGCCCACGAAATGAAACCCGTCCAGGTGAAAAATAACAAAGGCCAGAATGGTAAACCCGGTATAGGGCATGGTGGCCGATCCCAGGGTCCGGCCGCCGGCATTTTTCTTGACCGCGTATCGCGACGGCCGTGCCCGGAAATTCTGGACCACCAGCAGAGTGCCGGTGACTACATGAATCGCAGCTGCCAGCAGCAGGCCGATTTCGGCGATATTGATCAGGACCCCCAGCGCGTGAAGGTGGTCCACATAACTGTTAAACATCTCCGCCCCGCCGTAAACCGACAGGTTGCCGGCCAGGTGAACGGCGAGAAAGCCCACGAAACACAGACCGGTCAATGCCATCAGCAGTTTTTTGCCGATGGACGAGCCGATGGTTTCTGCCAGTACATGCATCATATAACTCCGTTGTCTGAAAATTGTTGTATCTGTTCCCCGGTATATCCCAGCTCCCTGAGCACCGCGGTGGTGCTTTCGCCGAACCCGTCCGGCGGGGTCCGCACACTGCCGGGTGTGTCGCTGAGTTTCACCGGCACCCCGATGGTCTTGCTGGTTTTGCCGTTTTTGCCTTCCAGTTCCACCACCATTTCCCGTTCGGCAAAGAACGGGTCATCCAGCACTTCCCGGAAACCCTGCACCGGCGCCCAGCAAGTATCCACACCAGCCAGTTCATCGGCCCACTGGTCAAGGGGCTTTTCCCGGAACCGGCGGCGCATGAAATCCAGGATTTCCTCCCGCCGGGGTTCATCGAACTGCAGGGGGCCGTACTCAGGAACGCCCATATGGTCGCAGAGGCGCTGCCAGAAACGATTTTCCAGGGCGCCGATGGCGATATACCGGTCATTTTTTGTCCGGTAGGTAGTATAGCACGCATACCGGTCTGAGAGAAGGGAATTTCCGCGGCCCGGGGTCATGCCCAGCTCCTGGTCCAGAAACAGGACCACCGGCATGAAGCTGACCATGGAATCGGTCATGGATATATCGATGTACTGGCCCCGGCCGGTTTTGTCCCGGGCCATAAGGGCCAGAAGGATGCCGATGACCCCGTTCATGCCGCCGCCGGCGATATCGGCGAACTGAACGCCGGGAATGACGGGCTGGCGGTTATTTTCGCCGATCAGGTCCAGCACACCGGCCATGGCCAAGTAATTGGCATCGTGCCCGCTGCGATCCCGGTTGGCGCCGATCTGACCGTATCCGGAAACCGAGCAGTAAACAATTTTCGGGTTTTTTTCTGATACGGCCTTGTAGTCCACGCCCAGTTTTTCGACCACGCCGGGCCGGAATCCTTCCAGCACGACATCGGCGTCCGCTATCAGCTGGAAAAAAATCGCCTTGCCCTGTTCGGACTTCAGATCAAGCGTGATATGCTCCTTGTTCCGGTTCACGGTGCTGAGGAACAGGCCATCGGCCAGAAACCGCTTGTCTTCAACGGCAATAACGCGTGCCCCGTGATCCGCCAGGATCATGGAGCAATACGGTCCCGGCAGCAGTCGGGACAGGTCCACCACTTTAATTCCCGTAAGAGCGCCGTTTTCAAGCATTATCAATCTCCATTGAGAAGCTAAAAGCCTCAAAAAAATTATTGAGGGCAAAGTAAAAAGGTCAAGAGCAAGGCGCCGGTGCATCTCGAGGAATGGAGCGTACAGGGGTGTACGTGACATGACGAGAGATGCACCGCAACGCCGCTATTGGGCTTTTTACGAAGCCCTCACAGTTGCAGCATGCGGCCCACCACCATCTTCATGATCTCGTTGGTGCCGGCAAATATCGGCAGCACCCGCAGGTCCCGCCAGCCCCGAAGGATAAGGCTCCGTTCGGCCGCCGCCTCTTCGCCGATCAGGTCCAGGGCTCGGTTGGCAACGGTCTGGGTAAGGTCGGTGTGCCAGTACTTGGCCATGCAGGTCTCCATCACCACATCCCTGCCTTCCATATGTTCGGCAACGAGCTTTTCCATGAAGGTCCGGCCGATTTTGGCCTCGGTCGCCATTTCCACCAGGGCGAAGTTTGTGGCCTGATACTTGGACAGCGGCTTGCCCACCGCGTCCTTTGCCGTCTTTAAATATTCGGTGACCTTTTCCACGATCAGTTCCACGGCGAACTGGGCCATGACCGCACAGATCAGACGTTCCTGCTGAAGTTTTTCCATGAGCATGATAAAGCCCATGTTTTTTTCTCCCAGCCGGTTTTCCACGGGAATTCGGCATTTATTGAAAAACAGCTCGGCCGTGTCCTGGCTGTGAAATCCCATTTTTTCCAGCCGCCGGCCCCGTTCAAACCCCGGCGTACCATCTTTGACAAGATAGAGGGAGACGGCCTGGTGGGGGTTGTCCACCGATGGGTCAACCGCCGCCACTACCACAAGGTCCGCATTGATGCCGTTTGTGATAAAGGTTTTTGAGCCGTTGATCTCCACTTCGTCGCCGTCTTCCACCGCGGTGGTGGTCATGGCGGCCAGGTCGCTGCCCGCATCCGGCTCGGTCATTGCCACCGCTGTAATGGTATCGCCGGAAACGCAGCCCGGGAGAAACCGCTTTTTAATGGCTTCAGAGCCGTAGGACTCGATGTACGGCACCACGATGTCGCTGTGAAGAGGGGCAGCCAGGCCGGTGTGGTTTGTTCTGGCCAGCTCTTCGGCCACGATCACGGAATAGAGGAAATCCTTTCCCTGGCCGCCGTATGTTTCTGAAACGGCAGTGCAGAGAAAGCCTTCTTCCCCCATTCGCTTCCAGGCATGCTTTGGAACAATATGATCTTTTTCCCACTCATCAACAAACGGTGTGATTTCGTTTTCGCAGAAGGTGCGCAGGCGGTGCCGGAATTCCTCATGGGCATCGGTGTAGTGTAATATGTCCATATGCCATCTCCTTAGTGCCCATCCATGAATTGCTATTTTGCCCGATTTCTGCGTCAGGCTCAAATTTTAATCCTCAAAATACGCTAAGTATTCCTCCGGTTAAAATTTTCGCCTTCCTTGAACTCGACCAAAATATCTAATTCCCGGACGGACACTCCTTAATAATATGTTCGCTGCAATTAATCGGTTTCGCCATATTACGGTCAGGATTTCCGTTTACCGAAAATCGAGCTTGCAATGGTATCCCGCTGGGCATTGCTGTTGCCGCAGAATAGTTCCGTGAATTTGGCGTCCCGGTAAAAATGTTCCACCTCATATTCCGTCATAAACCCGTATCCGCCGTGGATCTGAACCGCCTCGTAGGTGACCTGCATCGCCGCCTGTGTTGCGGTCAGTTTTGCCATGGCCGCCATGGCCGCCATGGCCGCATCAAGGTCGCCCTTGTCGAAAAGCCATGCCGCCTTCCAGGTAAGGGTTCGGGCATATTCAATCTGCCTGGCCATATCCGCAAGTTTATGGGCCATGATCTGAAATTCGCCGATGGATTTGCCGAACTGGACCCTTTCACGGGAATAGGCCAGTGCGCGGTCATAGGCTCCCTGGGCGATCCCCACGGCCTGGGCCGCAAGCACCACCCGGAATTCACTGAGGAAATGCTGAAGAATTTTATGGCCGCCGCCCATTTCGCCGAGTCTGTTGGTATCCGGCACACGCACATTGGCAAAGGTAAGATCTGCGGCGGAGAGCGGGTTACAGCTTATCCTTGCGCCGGCATTCTCGCAGAGAAGACCGGGGGCATCGGCTTCTACAATGAACATGCTCAAATTTTTTTCAGGGGCTTCATCTTCGGCCCCGGTACGGCACAATACAACATAAACACCGGCTGTGCCGCCATTCAGGACCAGTGATTTTTTGCCGTTGATGACCCACTGGTCATTCTCTTTGACGGCAGTGGTGCCCAGTTTCCGGAAATCGTAGCCCATACCGGCATCCGTGAATGCGGCACCGGAGAACAGCTTTCCTTCAGCTATTTTCTGAAGATAACGCCCTTTCTGGTCGTCAGTGCCGAAGCGCAGAATGCATTCCGCGCCATATGCTGTTAATGTCAGGGCCAGCCCCAGTGTGGAGTCCTTTCGGCAAAGGGTTTCTGCCACAAGGCAATTTTCAAACAGCCCCAATCCGGCGCCCAGATAATCTTCGGGATAATGGATGCCGATGAATCCAAGGTCGCAGGCTTTTTCCAGAAGCTGCGTGGGATAGGTCCCGTTTCGTTCGCAATCAAGGCCGAATTCTTTGTCAAATTCGCCTTTTGCAAATTCAAGGACCGCCTTTTGAATTTCCTTCTGCGATTTTGTCAGCGTAAACTCCATGTGTCCTCACCTGTTAATTGGGTTTTTGGTTCATTCCAAGCAGCCCATCCAGCCGGCCCGCTTTCTCTAATGAATAAAGTTCATCGCAGCCGCCGACATGCGTTTCATTGATAAATATCTGTGGCACGGTTCGGCGGCCGCCGCTGCGTTGAACCGCTTCCTCCGCGAGCCTCGGTATCTGGTCAACCCGCAGCTCATTGTAGGAGACGTTTTTTTTATCGAGTAATTGTTTTGCCTTGACGCAGTAGGGGCATCCCGCAGAAGAGTAAATATCGACTGTTGTCATTGTTATCCTCCATTTTGGGGACGGTTTAAAGGCTGCTGTGGATAAGTATCCATCTATCGCTTCCATCAACTGATGGACAATATTAGCAACCTCTTCATCGCCTTGTCAAGTTCTTTCTCCCGAAAAAACCGCCCCTTATTCGTTTGGTGATTTACTTTACCCTATGGTTCCCACGCTCCTGCGTGGGAACCGGCGAGCGATTTCGACCTCGACTTCGATTTTGAACCCTTACCTTGACACTTCCCCGGTTCCGGCTTATTTTAACGGATATATCAAAAACTTCAAAACTCACAACTCTTAAGAGGTGATGGATAATGGCAGAGACCGATTATTACAATATTTTAGGGGTCGACCGAAACGCTTCGGATGATGAAATCAAGAAGGCCTATCGCAAGCTGGCCATGAAATACCACCCCGATCATAGTAAGGGGGATAAAAAAGAAGCGGAGGAAAAGTTTAAGAAAATCAGCGAAGCCTATGCCGTGCTCAAGGATAAGGAAAAGCGAAAACAATATGACCAGTTCGGGGAAAGCGGCTTTCATCAGCGGTATTCCCAGGAAGATATTTTTAAAAATTTTGATTTCTCCGATATTCTCAAGGAGTTTGGTTTCGGCGGCGGCAATTTTTTCACCGGCGGTGGCGGCCGTGGCGGCGGCCGCGGCGGCGTTCGATTTTCATTTGACGGCGGATCGCCCTTTGGCGGTGGTCGGCAGCAACAGCAGGCAGTCAAGGGCAACGATCTGGTGTATGAGCTGCCGCTGACTGTAAAGGAAGTCGTTACCGGCACCACCAAACAGGTGTCGCTGGGCCATGGTGGCGAAGCCGGAAAGATCAATGTGAAAATCCCCAAAGGCATGATCACCGGTAAGAAAATCCGGCTCACCGGAAAGGGTGAACCCAGCCGTTTCGGCGGACCGCCCGGCGATCTTTATATCCGGTCCAAGGTGCTCGATGATCCGGTATTCAAACCGGATGGGTTTGATCTGTATGTTACCCGGCATGTTAAATTGACCGATGCGATACTGGGGGCCAAGGTTACCGTTCCGGCGGTTGAAGGCGGTGAATTGAGCCTTCGCATACCTTCCGGCACCCGGCATCGGAGCAAGCTCCGTCTGTCCGATCAGGGCATTCCCCACATGAAAGGCGGTGGCAGGGGCGACCTGTATGTTGAAATCCACGTTGATATTCCCGCCAAGCTTACTGAAAAGCAGAAAAAATTAATAAATGAGTTGGCAGAAACGGGTATGTAAGGGTATAATAGAGCAAAGATATTGACAAAACGCTTTGTTCACGATACGAAGTGAGTATAGACTTCGCGGAGTCGCCCGAAATGGCGGTGACCAGAGCAAAGTGTAAAGATGTCTATTGATGCTCGATAAAGCTCTGTATGACCGGCCCAGTCGCTTGATCATGCTTGCGGCACCGGTTGCAGGTGACTGTGCCGCCGGCAGTACAGAGGAGCTTATTGCCTTCAATACCAAACAACTCATGAGGGAATGTAATGATCATTACCTGCGAAAAATGCGGTATCAGCTTTAGACTCGACGAAACCCTTCTAAAGCCCAGCGGTTCCAAGGTCAGGTGCTCCAAGTGCAAGCATATTTTTCTGGCGTTTCCCCCCGTTGAGGAACCGGCGGCCGAACCTGAGCCTGAGCCGGATACCGGGGGTGGTGAACATGAAGAAGACAAGGCAGCCGGGGAAACACCGGACTTTGGAGTGCAAGACGCAGAAGATGAAAGTGAGCCGGAAGGCGGGCCAGATTCAGGAGCAGATTCAGAAGATGATTTCGAAGATGAACTGAATGATGATCTGTCGCTTGATTTGAGCGAGGATGAACTTGATTTGTCTATTGATGAGGATGAAACTGACGAGGATGAAAACCGGGAAGCGGCCGAAGGCGCTGATGATCTGGATATAGAAATCGAGTCGGACCAAGACGAATCCGGCGGCGTTGAAGGCGAGGAACCGGAGTTGAGCTTCGATGACGAGGATATGGCGTTATCCCTGGATGAAGACGAAGAGGGCGAAGACGAAGCGCCGGGCGGTGAGGATTTGGAATTATCCTTGGACGAAGATGATGACGCGGGTGTTGATGATCTGGAACTATCCCTGGATGATGGCGACGACGATGGGCAGGAAGGCCCCGCCACAGATGAGGATGATTTTGAGCTGAGCCTGGATGAAGACGACGATGATCTGGAGCTCTCCCTGGATGATGATGAAGCGGCGGAAAGTGACGGCGGCAGTAACGAACTCGAGCTGAGCCTTGATGATGAGGAAGACGATGAGCTTGATTTTTCTGAGGTTGAAAGCCTGCTGGAGTCCGACGATGACGAATCTTTTACCGATACCGTGGAAGAGTCGGCCGATGGGCTTGATTTTGGCGATGCCGGGGATGAGGACGGCGTGGAGCAGCAGGAAATCGATCTTTCCGATCTGGAGCAGACCATCGAGATGGAACTGCTGGAGCCGGAAGAAGATGATGATGAAGAGTCAGAGGACCTTGAACTGGAGCTTTCCGATGATGAAAGTGATGAAACCCCGGATGAGGACCTGGAGCTCGGCGGTGCCGAGGATGAAGATTTTTCGGATATAGAAAAGATGCTGGCCGGGGACGAGGATGAAGACGCCGAGGACATCGAGGTGGACTTCGATTCGAAAGAAGACGAGGCCGCTGAAGCCGGTGAAGAAGCGGAAACCGCCGCGGGTAAAGACAAGAAGGCCAAAAAGAAGAAAGCGGCGAAGGCCGGCAAGGATAAGAAAAAGAAGGCAAAGAAGAAGATTGGAAAGGTTTTTCTCTCGATTGTTATTGTTCTGATTGTACTGGCGGCCCTCGCGGTGGGCGGGTATATACTGGCCGGAAGGATGGGGGTGAACCTGCCTTCCCTTGAAAAAATACCCTATATCGGAGAATTGATAGCAGGTTCCGAACAGGGCCCGCCGGCTGTTTCAGGTTCCGATGTCAGCGTGGTCCAAAGCAGTATTCAGAGCGATTTTGTAAAGAACGATATTTCCGGCAAGCTTTTTATTATCAGCGGCACCGCAACCAATAAATCATCCGAGCCCAAGAGTTTCATCGAGGTGACGGCAAACCTGTACTCGCGGGGGCATAATCTGGCACGCACCACTTCGGCCTATTGTGGGAACATTTTGACAATTGAAGAACTGTCGGAAAATGATATCGGCAGTATCCGGGCCCGCCTGGCCAATCGCGCCGGCATGGACCAGCAGAATGTGGGGGTTCAGCCCGGCGCCAACGTGCCGTTCATGATTGTGATCCCCGAGCTGCCGCCGGACCTCGTGGAATACGAGGTGGCGGTATCGGAATCCGTACCGGCACGGTAAGGGGGACGGCCCCGTAAGCTTAACGGTGAGTCTCCCCATCGGCTCTCACGCAGGAGTGTGAGAGCCGATGGATTTCTGCTGGTGGATTTCCAATGATGCTTGATTTCGGCCTTCATACGTTTCATGTTCTTCATGGTTTAATCCATCAGGTGGCAATTACCATGAAGGACATGAAGCACATGAAGAAAACACGTCATCTGATTTCAGGTCCCTGAGTCCTGGGCCGTATGGTTTTCCTGTGGAGAAAGCCACGGCTTTGCAAAAGTTGCTGACGGCGTTAATGTTGCGTGGCAGGGGGCGGACTTCCAAGGAACTCAATCAGCCAATTTATTCATTCAATAAAACATGGTCTGCTGGGCCAGGTCAGCGATAAAAGGCTATGCCGGTATGGAGCAAAGCGCGAAATTCGAAATTTGAAACAAATCCGAATATCAAATGCTCCAATGATCAAAACACACACCCTTGCAATCAGTTGTTTTGAAAATTGAAAAATTCGATAAAAACACTTGACTTACGGCAGGGAAGCTGGTACTTGAATGAGTTTATGTTTCATGGGGTGCATGTGGCGATGTAGCTCAGTTGGTTAGAGCATACGGCTCATATCCGTAGCGTCCGGGGTTCAAATCCCTGCATCGCCACCAGCTCAAAACCGGCGGTGCCGGTTGCCCCGGCAAATGAAATATCCGGACCAGTCGCCCGGGCGGGCGAGGCACACAGGGGCTCTTTTGGACTTGATTTCAGGAGGGCCTGTTTTTTTTGGGAGGCGAGTTGCCCTATGATGGCAGGATTTGAAAAAGTCGTGGAGCGCAGGATAAAGAAGGCCCAGAGGCAAGGCGCATTCGATAATCTGCCCGGGGCAGGGCGGCCTTTGGAACTTTCCGATGACAGCCATATTCCCGAAGAACTTCGGCTTTCTTATAAGATCCTGAAAAATGCCGATTGCCTGCCCCCTGAAGTTGAGCTGCGGAAAGAGATTAAACAGACCGAAGACCTCTTGGCCGGCGTATCAGACATTCACGAACAGTACCGGCTGAACAAAAAACTGAATTTCCTGATTACGAAGGTGAACATGATGCGCAGCACCAGTGTTGAGATGGAGATACCGCAGCGGTACATGGGCAGGCTGAGCGAGCGTATCGGTGGCAAGGAATAGCCCGCCGGGATAAAGGCATGTCGATGATCACAGTGGCACTGATTTCCGGGGGCCTCTCGGCGGAGCGTGAAGTTTCGCTGGCTGGCGGTGAGCAGATATATCGCGCCCTGGATAAGGAAAAATACCGAATCCTGCGATACGATCCCAAAACGGATCTGGCGAAAATCGTTGCGGATGCCTCCCGAATCGATACCGCTTTCGTGGTTCTTCACGGCCCGAACGGGGAAGACGGTACCATTCAGGGATTTCTGGATTTACTGAACATTCCCTATCAATGCGCCGGAGTTCTGGGCAGTGCGCTTGCCGCCAATAAACTCGCATCAAAGCGGATTTACGAAATCAGCGGGCTTCCCGTCCCTCCCTATACGATTCTTCAGGCAGATACTCCTGATCGCAATGCGGTTCTCAAGCAGGCCGTTGATACCCTAGGGCTGCCGCTGGTGGTTAAACCGGTGTCCGGCGGTTCAAGCATCGGCATGACCATCGTTGCTGAAACGGCCAAGCTTCAGGACGCCCTTTTGGCTGCATTTGCCCATGACGATAGGGTTCTTCTGGAATCCTGTATCAAGGGGGTCGAAGTCACCGGCGGCGTACTCGGCAATGAAACGCTCACACCCCTGCCGGTGGTGGAGATTATTCCCGGCGACCAATATGATTTTTTTGATTATGAAGCCAAATATACACCCGGCGCCACCACCGAAATCTGCCCCGCCCGCATTGACGATCAGCTCACCCGGACTGTCCAGGACTATGCCTGCCGTGCTCACCGGGCTCTTTTCTGCAAGGGCTGCAGCCGCACGGACATGATCGCAACGGATGATACCCTGTACGTTCTTGAGACCAACACCATCCCCGGCATGGTGCAGACCAGCCTGCTTCCCCTGGCGGTAAAAACGGCGGGCATGTCGTTTCCGGCTTTTCTGGACCGGCTGATTCAATTGAGCCTGGAGGGTACAGAGAACTGATAGACAAAAGTTGAAGTTTTTATGGGCCGTGTTGCCGGGCTTTTGCAGGCTGAAATTGGAAATTGGAGATTAGACACTAGTGAGGCATGACGGATTTCTAATTTCCAATTTCTAATTTCCAGGGAAATGTATTTGATGATAATGTAATGATATGATGTTTCAAGTGGTTCAGTGTTCATAAAGGAGAATAACCATGAAAGTGCTGGTAATCGGCAGCGGTGGCAGGGAGCACAGCCTTGTGTGGAAAATTTCGAAAAGTCCCAAGGTGGAAAAAGTCTATTGCGCCCCGGGAAATGCAGGGATAGCCGCCATTGCCGAATGTGTCCCCGTTAATGCCGGTGATATCGACGGGCTCTTTGATTTTGCCCGGGACGAGGGGGTCGAATTGACCGTGGTGGGGCCGGAGGCCCCGCTTGTGGAAGGCATCGTGGATCGGTTCGAGGAAGCCGGCATGAAAATTTTCGGCGCCCGGAAGGAGGCGGCCCGCCTGGAAACGAGCAAGGGGTTTGCCAAGGACATCATGACGAAGTACGGGATCCCCACGGCCCGGGGCCGCTGCTTTGATGTTTATGACGAGGCATTGACCTATATCCGGGACATGAGATGCAACGTGGTGGTCAAGGCCGACGGGCTCGCCGCAGGCAAGGGGGTTTTTGTCTGTTCCACCGAAAAGCAGGCAACCGCCGCCCTGAAGCAGATCATGAAGGACAGGGTTTTCGGGAATGCCGGGGATCGGGTGATTGTGGAAGAGCGCCTCGATGGGGAAGAGGCCTCGTTTATGGCCTTTACGGATGGCAAGACCGTACTGCCACTGCCATCTTCCCAGGATCACAAGGCCGCCCACGACGGCGACGAAGGCCCCAACACCGGGGGGATGGGCGCCTATTCGCCCGCTCCGGTGGTAGACGAGTACCTTCACAAGAAGATCATGGAAACCATCATGACGCCCACGGTACAGGCCATGGAAGCCGAGGGCATTTCTTACCGGGGCGTCTTGTATGCCGGGCTGATGATCAACGGCGACGACATCAAGGTTCTGGAGTTCAACGCCCGGTTTGGTGACCCCGAGACCCAGCCTCTGGTGATGCGCCTGAAAAGCGATATCGTGCCGGTCATGGAAGCGGTGTGTGATGGCAAACTTCATGAGGTGTCCCTGGAAATTGACGAGCGGGCCGCCGTTTGCGTAGTCATGGCCGCCGGCGGGTACCCGGGCCCATATAAAAAGGGGATGCCCATTGCCGGCCTGAAGAATGTGAACCGGATGAAGGACGTGATGACCTTTCACGCCGGCACCAAGGCCATGGGGAAGGAGGTGCTGACCGACGGCGGCCGGGTCCTGGGCGTGACAGCCCTCGGGCCCTCTATAGATAAGGCCATCAAGCGGGCCTATGCCACCGTATCAAAGATTTCCTGGGACGGGGTTTACTTTCGTAAGGATATCGGGGCAAAGGCACTCAACCGAATTGACGAAAAGCCGCTGGTCAGTATTATCATGGGCAGTGATTCCGACCTGTCCACCATGACCGGCGCAGCCGGTGTGCTGAAAAAATTCGGCGTGCCCTTTGAAATGACCGTGGCCTCTGCCCATCGGACCCCGGCCAGGGCCGAGGAGATCGCCTGCTCGGCGCGGCGCCGCGGGATCAAGGTGATCATCGCCGGGGCGGGTATGGCCGCTCATCTGGCCGGCGTTTTGGCCTCCCATACCACGCTGCCGGTGATCGGCGTTCCCATCGACGCCTCCCCGCTGGGCGGGCAGGATTCGCTCTTGTCCACGGTCCAGATGCCACCGGGCATCCCCGTGGCCACCGTAGCCATTGGCAAGGTCGGCGCCAAGAATGCCGGATTCCTGGCCGTTCAGATGCTGGCCATCGCGGACAAGGGCCTTGAAAAGAAACTGGCGGCCCACAAAAAGGAAATGGTTGCCGAGGTGGAACGAAAGGCGGAGCAGCTTGACAGGATGCGGCAATAACTACCGTACCATTGATCCGGACTTTCCCGATGCCGATTTGATCGGCGAAGCCTGCCGGGTTGTCGCAAACGGCGGCGTGGTGGCATTCCCCGCCGCCGCCATTTACGGCCTTGCCGCGGATGCCTTTAAGCCCCAGGCCGTGGCAAAAGTCCGTAAGATGAAAAACCGCCCTGCAACCAATCCCATTCTTCTGCTCGTAAAGGACAGACAGGTGGTGAATGAACTGGCCGCGGATATATCCCCGCCGGCGGTCTGCATTATGGACCGGTTCTGGCCCGGCGGCGTTACCCTTGTGTTTAACGCATCGACAGGCCTGCCCGTTCACCTGGCCTCTCCCGACAGCACCATCGGCATCCGCCTGCCGAGCCACCCCGTGGCTCAGGCCCTTGTCCTGCAATGCCCCCGGCCCCTTACCGGCACCAGCGCCAATATCGCCGGTCAAGGGCCATACACCGAAGCCGACCGGCTCAACGATGTTCTTGCCTCGCGCCCGGATCTCATCCTCGATGCCGGCCCTCTCAGAGGGGGCGTGGGCTCCACCGTGGTCGATGTCACCGTTTCTCCGCCCGTCATTCTCAGGGAAGGCATTGTCCCCGCCTCCCTGATATTCGACACACTGGCACATTTGTGACAGCGTTTTCCCCCCGGCTTTTCCCAGCTTTTCCCCTAGCTTTTCATTGACACCGACATCTGAATTTCGTATATTTTTGTACAAACGATTGCCGGAGTGGTGAAACTGGTATACGCAGAGGACTCAAAATCCTCCGGGGGCAACTCCGTGTCGGTTCGACTCCGACCTCCGGCACCAGAAAATTTCAAGGGGCTTGCTGTTTCGGTAGCGGCCCCTTTTACGTTTTATGTAAATCTTATTGATGAAGTGCGGGATGCCCTCAAAAAAACAATTTTTATTTATAAATTCATAAAATTAAATTGCAATACGGCCTTAAGTTAATGACATTGATACGTCATTTAGGCAGTCTAGTAATTGATGGCATATTGAAAACCAATTTATGGAGACTATATGTCCAAAAATCTTTTGTTGGTTTCTATTACACTGATAGCAATCATAGTTTCCGCGGTAATCAATAAACAAAAGACGGCTTTGGGACTGCGCAGGGGTATTAAAATGTTCATGGCGCTTTTGCCACAGTTTCTTGTGCTACTTGTCTTGGTCAGCATTTTTTTTGCATTCGTACCTCAAAAAACATTGGCATCTTTTTTAATGCAGCAGGCTGGGTGGCTTGGGATTATTGTAACGGCTATTATCGGTTCTATTGCATTAATTCCTGCTCCGATAGCATACCCCTTAACTGGGATGTTGGCTCAAAACGGTGTGCCATTATCGATACTTGCTGTTTTCATTACAACTCTCATGATGGTTGGTATTTTGACACTTCCGGTTGAAAAAGCATATTTTGGCTTGCCTCTTACCATTTTACGCAATTTTCTTTTCTTGGTTGGAGCCTTAATTATTGGCCTGTTAGTCGGAGTCATTTTATGAAAAAAATATCTGACATTCCATTTGGATATATAGTTGCATTGATTTTTGCTCTCACGTCATTTGTTCTTATTGTCTTAGAAATCCCTTTTGGAAAACAGCTTGTCCGTGAATTTACGGCATTTTCAAGTGAAATGGTCATTATTCTTCCGTGCATATTTATTCTGATCGGACTTCTTGATGTTTGGATTCCAAAACAATTGATTCAGCAGCATATAGGCGAAGAGTCTGGTTTTCGAGGTGCTGTCTATGTAATTATGTTGGCCATGTTTCAAGGGGGGCCACTATATGGAGCCTTCCCTACAGTCCATCTTCTTTGGAAGAAGGGCTGTAGTATGAGAAACGTTTTTATGTATCTTGGGGCCTTTTCTTCACTGAAGATCCCCATGATGCTATTTGAGGTTAATTTTTTGGGTTGGAAATTTACACTTGCGAGAGCGGCAATTGCTTTACCGGTATTTGTGATTATAGCATATATAATGGCAAGATATGCTAGGGTGAAGGGATTGCAAATGAAAAACCTCACCTATAAAGAGACAAAAGGCCAACAATAAAAATGCCCGGGGACGGCTTAGAACAAATTAGCCGTGGTGAATGGATGCGAAGGGGCTGCACCGGCAACGCGCCACCGGTCAATAACAGAGGGCATCCGGGGACCGACGATGATCCTGGCGCAGTGAGTTCAGGCGGGGCAATGCCGCCACGTTCTGGACGGTCAGGGTGACCGCGCCCCAGTTTTCGTCAACTGTTCCCTGAAGCAGGTAGGGCCGGCCCTTGTCGATCATATGGCAGAACCGGGTATAGACGCCTGGGAAGAAGGTGGTTTCAAAGCTGTCGGTTTCGTCTTCAAACGTGAGAAACTCCATGGGGTCGCCGTGCTTTGTTCTGACCACCTTTCCGGTGATGAGCCAGCCGGCCATGCAGATGTGTTGACCCGCATGCCGGCGCATATGGCTTGCCTTTACCACCTGTTTTGTTTCCAGGGTCTCCCTGTATAATGTCATGGGGTGACTGTCACACAAGAACCCCAGCACCTGGAATTCCTGCCTGCGCCTTTTGAGAGGGTCTTCGCTCATCTCCGGCGGCGGCACTAGCGGAGAAGGGGGCATGGCAAACAGGAGCGGCTCGGAAGCATCCGGCTGCCGTGCTTTATCGTGGTGGGCCAATTCCCACATGATCATGGTTCTTGACACACCTGGGTGTAAGGCGTCAAATGCGCCGCACTGGATAAGGGCTCGGGTTTCGGAGGTTCCCGGTCTTACGCGTTCCAGGTAATCTGTTACGCCGGTAAATTCTTTCTTTTTCCGTTGGGCAATGGTTTTTTCCATTGTCCGGCAGGACAATCCCCTGATGGATAAAAACCCCACCCGGATATATTGCGCCTTGCCCTGCCACTTGATCCCGCTCCTGTTTACATCCGGCGGCAGGACTGAGATCCCGGCGCGCATGGCTTCGGACACATAGGCAAAGGTGCTGTAAAACCCGCCCTGGTTGCTGATCACCGCCGCCATGAACTCTGCGGGATAATGGACCTTTAGCCAGGCCGCCTGAAAGGATACCTTCGCATAGGACGCGCTGTGGGGCTTGCAAAAGGAGTATCCGCTGAAGCTCATCATCATTTCCCATATCTCGCTGATTTTTGCTTCAGGGATGTGCTTTTTTCGAGCGCCCTGCACAAACCGTTCATGAAAATCGTTCAATATATGTGCTTTGTCCTTTTTGGACATGACCTTCCGAAGGCCGTCGGCATCGGCGTGGGAAAATCCCGCAACGGCCACGGCAGCCCGGGATACATCTTCCTGATACACCATGATGCCGAAGGTTTCGTCAAGAACGCCGGCGAGCAGCGGGTGTATGGGGTCCCATGGCGCCCCGTGCAGCCGTTTCAGGTATTCCTGGATATAGTCGTTTGCCGCCGGCCGGATAATGCTGCTGTGAATGACAAGGTGTGCAAAATCGCCGGTTCCGGATTTCTGCTGCAGCAGCCGTGTGGCAGGGCTTTCAATATAAAAGCACCCCATGGTGTTGCCCCGGGCCAGGGCCGTCTGTGTCCGCCGGTCTTCTTCGGGCGCCCATGCGGCTTCATCCAGGTGGTGGCCGTTTGCCTTGAGATTGCAGACGGCGTCCCGGATAACGCCCAGGCTCCGGTTGCCGAGAAGATCTATTTTTACAAGTCCTGCATCTTCCGCCTGGTCCTTTTCCCACTGAATAATCCGCACCCCCTTGGCCGCCCGTTCAACCGGCACATATTCATGAACAGGGTTGGGGGTGATCACGATGCCTCCCGGGTGAACCGAGAGATACCGGGGCGCACCGCATATGTTCCGGGCCGCGGCCATGATGTCCGGCCAGGGCGCGGGCAGGTCAAGGTCCCTGGATTCGGGCCGCTTTGACAGTTCACGAAGGATATCAGGGCCGGCCGTTTCCTTTCGCCAGAACCAGGGCATCTTTCGGGTGACCCTGCTGATTTCCGCTTCCGTGAGCCCGTAAACCCTGGCAACTTCGCGCACGGCGAGCCGGGGCTGAACCAGTACATGATTGCACATCATGGCGCAATGGCCGGGGTATCTTTCAAATACGGCCGCCAGGACATCGTCCCGCTCGTCCCATGCAAAATCCACGTCAATGTCCGGCGGGTCTTTTCTGCCGGGATTTAAAAAGCGTTCAAAATAGAGGTTGTGCTTTACCGGGCACACATTGGTGATATAAAGGCAATAGGCCACAAGGGAGGCGGCCCCCGATCCCCTGCCGCAGATCCGGGGGCTCAGGCGCACGATGTCCTGCACCACGAGAAAATAGGCGGCAAACCCCATGGCATTGATGATATTCAGTTCATGGTCAAGCCGGTCTGCCACGGCCGGGGGAAGGTCGTGGCCGTATCGTTGGCGGGCACCCCGGTAAGCCGCTTTCCGCAGCGCGGCTTCGGCATTCAGACGGCCTTCCCCCTGCCATGGCGGCATGACAAGGCCGAAATCCGGGCCGGTAAATGCCAGGGTTTCAGAAAGCCGGTGGGTATTGGCAACCGCCTCCGGGCACAGGTGAAAACGGTCCTGATAGGTCCGGGCGGATGCCAGCCAGGCATCTGCTGGGGCGGTCTCCGCCGGCCCGAGCCGGTCTATGGTGGTGTTCAGGTCAATGGCCCGAAGCAGTCGGTGCGTTTCGATATCCCCGGGCGCCAGAAAAAAACTGCCGGGTGTGGCCACAAGGGGAATGTTCAGTTCTCCGGCGGCCCGGCAAAGCCGGCGCGATTGCGGTCCCGGTTTCCGGGGGATGGCCGCATGGACATCGATGCCAGCTTCATGCCATTGCGGCAGGTGGCGGGGGGTTGCGGCCAGCACGGCCAGGCCGTCCCCGTGGCCGGCAACACTGTCGCCCAGGTGAAAGTCCGGGTCAAGATGCCGCGCCGTGATCACCCGGCAAAGGTTCTTATACCCCTCGCTGTTTTTCACAAGAAGCACTGCCCGGTCCGGGGTGCGGGGATCGGTCAGTTCCGCCCCGATCACGGGCGTGATATCATTTTCTTTGCAGGCCTGAATGAAATGCCGAAGCCCGTACAGATTGTCCGTATCGGTCAGGGCCAGCCGGCGGTATCCCAGGCGCCTGGCCGCATTGCATATCTCCCTGACGGCGGCGGTGCCCCACATGAGGGAATAATGGGATCGAATGGTGAGGGGGATCATAATTTTATTCAGTCAATAAAACCTGGTCCTCTGGGCCAGGTCAACGATAAAAGGCTATGCCGGTAAGGAGCAAAGCACGAAATTTGAAATTAGAAATTCGAAACAAATCCGAATATCAAATGCTCCAATGACCAAAACAGATAGCAGAAAGTAACGTATGCGAGGATTGGCTTTTTTATCCCTATTGTGCTAAACGACCCATTTTTCTTTCATACTTTTCTTTGCTCGCCCAAAGAAAAGTATGAAAAAGATATCTATGTTCGGCTTTTGCGGAAGCCTGAAGGCTTCCGCTACACAGGCTGTGGTGTTTACCAAAATATGGGACAATTGTCACAGCCGGTGTAGCGGCGGTCTTTAGACCGCCAGAAGTTCCTTCGCTGCATTGGCCGGAATGGCATATTGCGACACAGCCTCTCCTGCGTGGGAACCGGTGATGCTGTTTTGGCATGGCATCATGCGTAAAATATTTCTTGCAATTGCGGGGAGGCCATGCGGCCGGGGTAGACGGCGTCGTCCCCGAACCGCAGCCGGACCCTGTCCATGGCGTCGCAGAGGCGGGTCTGCTGTTCCTGGCGGTCGTTGTCAAAAAGCGTCAGCTGAACCGGGGGGGAAACCAGTTTTCTCAAAACAAGCCGGATATGCTTTACGCGGACCCTCCGGGTGAGTGCGAGCCGGAGCGCTTTGCGTGCCGGTGCAAACAGGGCCGGGTCATTTGCCGTGGCCGGGTCGATGGATATCTGCCGTGCGCACCGCCGCCCGTCTGAATAGTCGATCACAACCCCCGCGATTTTTGCAAACCGTCTTTGGGCCCGAAGCTGTTTTCCCCCCTTTTCAGTGAGTCCGTAAAGAACCTGTTCCATTGCATGGCGATTGTTTGTGTCTTCAGAAAATTCGTGATCCATGGCAATGGCCGGCATCTTTTTTTTGCCGGGCGTTATTGGGGACGGATCGATGCCCCGAATGACCTCGAACAGAAATTTTGCCCTGGCCCCGAAAGGCACCTGAAGCTGTTCCATGGTCCAACCCCTTAATTGATGCACCCGGGAAATATGATATTGGGAAAGTTCCACGAGATCGGTTTTTTCAATGCCGGGAATAAGGTGCATGGGTAAGGGCTCGAGCAGGGGCGCTTCTTCGCCGGGCCAGACAATATACTCGCCCACTGGCTTGACCAGGCGGGTGGCCACCTTGGCAACCAGCTTGTTGGGCGCAACCGACCACACCGGCGCCATGCCCAGATCTTTTTTGACCTGTTTTTCCAGGCGCCATGCCACATCCGGCGGCGGCCCGAAAAGCCGGCTGGTCCCGGTCACATCCAGAAACAGGTGGCCGTCCCCGTCTCCGTGTTCAATGGCCGGGGTGTATTTTCGGGCATATTTGATAATGGTTTTCATTGCCAGTTCGTACCGGGCCGGGTGAAGGGGGACCAATTGACACGCCCGGCAGCGCTTGATGGCGCTTGCCACCGGCATGCCTTTACGTATGCCCGACTGAAAGGCTTCCTGGCTCATGTCGTATACGGGCGTTCGCGGGGCCCCGGCCGGGGCGATCAATACCGGCCGGTCCCTGAGCCGCGCATCCAGCCGTCTTTCCACGGCCACCGCGAAATTGGCCACATTGATGTGGATCACCGATCGTTCCCTGTGATGCTGCATGTTGATTGTGCTCCCGGTTATGATTTGGCCTCACTCCCTTTCGGGGTAAACCAAAGCTTGGTTCGCTGGCCTTACTTTAACTGAAAAAGACTGGCCTTCGGGGCCAGGTCAGTAATGGTTTTAAGCATGAAATTCGAATTTCGAAACCCGAAACAAATTCGAATACCAAATGTTTCAATGATCAAAGCAGATATCGGCGTGTTTCGGGATATCTATTCGATGCATATGTCTTCGTGCCCTTCGTGCGCTTCGTGGTAATAAACATCAAATCAAATGAACCACGAAGTTCACGAAGAACACGAAGGATGAGTGCAAGCACTATGTGCCTTCGTATTTCGAACTTTATATGGTCACGTACGAGGCCTATAAACAATCCCCTTATAAGGGTAACCAAAGCCGACCTCTTTGGGGCGGTTTTTCACCTTACCAGCCCCTGGCGGATCAGCATCCGGGTTAAGCGGGCGGCGTTTTTCGGGGCCTGGGCCCGGACATGGTTGTTGAAAAACAGAAACCCGGCTCTGGCCTGCTCCGCCATTCGGGGGATTTTTTCGTCCGCCCAGGCCGCAAGCTCGGCATCCGTGTAATCATAGTCAAACTGGTGCTGCATGTTCCCGGAGCCCCAGCCTCTGGCGTTTCTGCCATGAAAGCGGACATAAAACATCTCCGGATTGGTCACGATATCCACCCACGGATAGAGCCACGGCAGGTCCGGCACATCCACCGTCACCAGGGTGACCTTTCTGCCGGCAAAGGCGTCATACACCTTTTCGGTTGCCCATGAGGCATGCCGGAATTCCACGGCAAGGGGCAGGTCCCCCATCTCGTCCAGAAGGGCGGCCAGGTAGTGCCGGTTGTCCGGCGTCCGCCTGAAAGAAGGCGGGAATTGCACCACAACGGCTGCCAGCTGGCCCGCCTGCACCAGCGGGGAAACGCCTTCCCTGTACAGAGCGGCCTCCCGCCGCCATTGCCCCGGCGCCACCTCGTGGGTCAGCTTCCGTGTCAGTTTGGCGGAAAACAGAAAGGTGTCGGGCACCTTATGGCGCATCCGCTCCATTGCCGCGGCCTTGGGCATCTGGTACCAGGTATAGTTCAGTTCGGTCACCGGAAACTGCCCGGCATATGCCGCCAGCATGCCCGCGGCAGGCGTGTCCGGGCAATAGAAGCCCGCCTCTTTCCATTCCGGATAGGAATACCCGCAGGTACCGGTTAAAATGCGGGGGTGATGCACGGTCATGTAATGCCCTTCCGGTCCCGGTGAATACCGATGACTTTCCCCTGAATCAGCACCTCTGCAAACCCCAGTTGAAGCGGCGTGTAGTCAGGGTTTTCCGGTCTCAGCTCGATGTGGTCGCTGTGAAGAAAAAACCGTTTGACCGTTGCCTCCTCCCCGTTGATCAGGGCCACGACAATTTCGCCGTTTTCGGCATATTGCCGGGGCTCGCAGATGGCCAGGTCACCGTCCAGGATGGCGGCGTCTTTCATTGAATCGCCCTGAACGCGCAACGCGAAAAGGTTGCTGCCGCGAAAGACCTGCCTGTCCAGAACAAGGGTGCCCTCCCATTGCTGCTGTGCATGCATGGGCAGTCCAGCGGTAATATGACCGACAACCGGGATTTCACGCCAGCGGTGAATGCCCGCTGTTTGGTTTACCGGATTCAGCACATGGACCTTGCGGCTGTAGCGCCCCTGCCGGGTGATATACCCCTTGTCTTCAAGAAGCTTGAGCGCCTGGGCAACGGCCGCGTGGCTCACCGACAGGGCGGCTGCGGCCTGCCGAAGGCTGGGCGGCTTTCCGTTTTCAGCGATCTGTTTTTGAAAATGGTCAAGTACCTGGCGCTGTCTGGGTGTGAGCGCTTCTCTCATGAGGCCTCCGTCTGGTTTTTCCGGGAGTTTCTGTATTGTTTTTCTTACCATAACCTGCCATAATGTCAATGTCAATGTAAATATAAAACTTTACATTATCGACCCTTGACAGCAGCGGTTTAATTGTATATTCTCGTAACCTGGTTCGGGTGCGCGAGGATGCGCCTAACAGGGAACCCCGTGAAATTCGGGGACGGACCCGCCGCTGTAATCGGGGACGAAGGCCGCAGCATGCCACTGGTCAGAAGGTAGACGGACTTTTTGCGAAGCGTTCTTCTGATGGCAAAGTAAAAAGTTCAAGAGCAAGGCGTCGCTGCATATCGAGGAATGGAGCGTACTTGGCGGTACGTGACATGACGAGAGATGCAGCGCAACGCAGCTATTGGGCGTTTTACGAAGCCATCAGGACCGGGAAGGCGCGGTCAGTAGACAGATCCGAAAGTCAGAAGACCTGCCTGAACAGATGGGACGGTTGCCGGAACGGTACTGTACCCATGGATCATCTGTGGATAAATCAGGGAATCCCGGATCGATTGAATCGATCCGGGATTTTTTTTGAAGTCCTTTTGAGTGTAATAAAGCAAGGAGATTGCCGATTATGATCGATTTTATGCCCGGCGACAAGGTTGAAGAAAAAAGCCTGGCGATAATAGACAAAGAAGCCGGGGCGCATGGGTTTGACAAAGAGGAGTGGCCGGTTGTTCGTCGCATGATTCATACCACTGCTGATTTTTCCATTATGGATCAGGTTCAGTTCTGCAACCAGCCTGTCAGGGAAGGCGTCCGCGCTTTGAAAAGAGGCGCTGCCATCGTATCGGACAGCAATATGATCAAAAGTGGTATTTCTGTGGCCCGTCTTGAAAAAATTAATCCTGGATATAGAAGGGAAAGCATTGTATGCCGTGTTGCTGAAAAAGATGTGTGTTATCAGGCAGGCCAACATCAGCTACCCAGGGCAATATACAACATGCGGTCATTGAAGGCATCCATTGATAAGGGGATTGTCTGCATCGGCAATTCGCCCATGGCGCTGTGGGAGGTGGTCCGCTTGCTTCAGGAAGAAAATATCTATCCGGCCCTGCTGATCGCCATGCCCGTTGGCTTTGTCAATGTTGTTGAAACCAAGGAGATGGTGAAGGGTCTTGCCGTTCCCTATATATTGATGGATGGCCGCCGTGGCGGCTCAACGCTCGTTGTTGCAGCACTAAACGCGATTGCGATAATGGCGATGGAGGTAACCAAATGAAAGCAGTTCCTGTTCCTGATGGTCAGAGAGAGTTTGTGGAAAAGTCGCATGAAGCGGAGAAAGCGTTTTCAGAAACGCAAGGCCATTGTCACCATCATGACCACTAAAAAAAATCGACAATTAAGGGATGGCTTAACCACTGGAACTTGCGCAGCAGCAGCTGCTGCTGCGGCTGTGGATCTTTTTTTGAAAAAGTCGCTGTGCACGGTATCGGTGCATCTGCCGAATACAAAAGAGACTGTGTCTGTGGCGGTCCATTCCTCCGGAATGGCGGATGCTCCCGGTGGGGCTAAAATGGTTTCAGCAACAGTGATCAAGGACGCCGGTGACGATCCGGATATCACCAATGGCGCTTATGTCAACGCCCAATTGACCATTGTGAAAAGTAGCGTCACACGCATTGCAATTGAAGGGGGAGACGGTGTGGGCAGGGTGACGCGTCCCGGTTTGCCGGTCGCCGTTGGCGGACCGGCCATCAACCCGGTCCCACGTGCAATGATCGAACAGGAAATCAGACGGCGGTTGCCCCTGGATGAAGGGTTCTGTGTGAATGTCGTTATTTCCGTAAAAGATGGAAAAAAGCTTGCACAAAAAACCCTTAATCCCAGGCTGGGCATTGTCGGCGGTATATCCATCCTTGGAACCAGCGGCATTGTCAAACCCTTTTCAGCCAAAAGCTATAAGGATACAATCGATATCTGCCTGAAGTCGGCATCCACTG
Source organism: Thermodesulfobacteriota bacterium (assembly GCA_034189225.1). Classification (GTDB taxonomy): domain Bacteria; phylum Desulfobacterota; class Desulfobacteria; order Desulfobacterales; family Desulfosudaceae; genus JAXHTY01. The sequence goes on along the minus strand of JAXHVL010000136.1, from coordinate 35,927 downwards.
ATAACCAGAAAAGATGTGTGCTTTCGACGGGCAGAAGAAGTGAACGACTGGCCCAGGCGTTTTATCGGGAACTGAATGAACGCTGCTTTGTGCAAATTGCCGATTTTTTTGCATATGCTTTAAGAAAGGCCGTTGATCTTGGCTTTGAAGAGATCGTTCTCACCGGTTATTTCGGCAAATTGTGCAAATGGGCGATGAACATGACCTATACCCACGCAAAATCAGGTTTGACCGATTTTGCTTATCTGTCGCGCCTTGCGGCTGAAGCCGGGCTTTCAGAAGAATTTTGCGATTTTGTTGAAACCGCCAACAACGCCCGTCATATTTTTGAGTCGTGTGATCCGCAATTGCCGATGTTTGTCGAAACGATCGGGCAAAAGGCCCTGCAAAACGCCGCACAGATCATTGGCTACAGGGCATACCTGTCTATCTGTCTGTGGGACTTTAGTGAATTATTGTACAAACAATGGGAAGTAAAAGCGAATGATGCAGGAAACAAAACCCTTTAAAATCGATATTGTCGGGATGGATGTCACCGGTGAACCGCTATCTGAAGGAAAGCGCCGCCTTATCCATAACGCCGATGTGGTGATCGGCGGCAGAAATCATCTTTCGTCGGTCAGTTTCTTCCAGGGCAGAACCGTTTGCCTGTCAGGGGACCTCTCCTCTTTGATCACCGACATTGAACATTACAGGAAAGAAAACATGCGTATCGTTGTGCTGGCAAGCGGCGATCCCCTGATGTTCGGTATCGGCAATACATTAATTAACCACTTTGGCATCGCCGCCGTAGTGATTCACCCGGGCATATCCGCGGTCCAGGCCGCGCTTTCCCGGCTGGGGCTAAAGCCCCAGGATACGGTTGTTTTAAGCAGGCATGGCACCCATGACGATGATTTGCGCCGGCTGATTCATTACCGCACCGGCGTCATTTTAACGTCCCATGGACAAAGTCCCGGTGAAGTTATCCGGGAGATGGTGGAAACAATTCCGCAGGCAGGGAAATGGCAGGGCTATGTATGTCAATGCCTGGGCATGCCGGAGGAAACCATTGCAAGTGGAATGTTGCAGCAGATTTGTGCAGCAGACGCTTTCTTGACGCCAAACCTGCTGGTGGTGGAAAATCCGCATCCGGTTATACCGCTTCTTGCGTCTTCGGATTTTGGGCGCCCGGATGACGCTTATGTGCATGAGGGCGGCCTGATCACCCATCCGGAGGTACGCGCTGTCACCTTTTCCAAGCTCAGGCCCGGTCATGGCGAAATACTCTGGGATGTGGGGGCAGGGTCGGGTGCCGTGGGTATCGAAGCCGCACACATGAATCCTTACCTGACCGTATATGCCATCGAAAAAAATGAGAAGCGGTGTGGCCATATCCGGGCTAACATGCAAAGACACAACGTCAATAATCTGTCTGTCGTCAGAGGAGAGGCGTTGGCGGTTTGTCCCTCATTGCCGAATCCGGACCGGGTGTTTATCGGCGGCGGCGGAGAGCAACTTGCTGATCTCCTGGAACTCTGTTATGAACGTCTTTCCGAAAACGGCGTGATGGTGATAAATACGGTCACGGTTGAGGCATTTGAAACGGTTCGCCATTTTTTAAAAAGGATTCGGAAAGCGTCAGACGTCATTGCACTGCAAATTTCACGACAGCAGGAACTGGCCAAGTACCATGTCTTTAAGCCCGATAACCCGATTACCATCTTTGACATCAGGAAATGAGATGGCTTCTGCTTGTCATCTGGAACTTGTGATTTTGGTCTTATTCGTTTTTTTACGCTTGTGATTTGAATATTTACAAAGGAGTAACCATGTCCATTGTCAGTTTTATCGGCGCAGGCCCGGGAGATCCGGAGCTTATCACCCTGAAAGCGGTTGATCGGATAAAATCAGCGGGGCTGATCCTGTATGCCGGATCCCTGGTTCCCGAAAGCGTTTTTATCCCGCATACCACTCTAACCAGAGACGCCATCTTCAGCAGTGCGGATCTGACACTGGAGGAAACCCATCAGCTTATCATGCAGGCCATCGGAGACGGCAAAAGCGTGGCCAGGATTCATACCGGCGACCCATCTATTTACGGGGCGATTTATGAGCAAATGGCGCGTCTGGATGCCGATGGCATAGGCTATGAAGTGATTCCCGGCATATCATCGGCCATGGCCGCCGCTGCGGCCTTAAAATCGGAATTTACAATTCCGGACGGCACACAGACTGTCATGTTTACCCGCATTCACGGCAAGACACCCGTTCCCGAATCAGAGGACCTGGAACAGCTGGCCGCGCACCGCTCCACCATGGTTATTTTCTTAAGCGCTCATAAGGCCGGTGAAGTTGTTGAGAAACTCACCCGCCATTTTCCTGTAACCACGCCGGCTGCCATTGCCTACCGCGTGGGCTGGCCTGACATGAAATTGATTCGATCCACACTGGAAAATGTCCCTTCCGCCATGCAACAGCATGGTATTGTCAAGCAGGCCCTGATCCTCGTGGGAGACACCTTTGGTGAGAAAAAGAAGAGCGAGGTCCGTTCGGTCTTATACGGCAAGGAGAAACGGGTACAGCATAATGGATAGAGATAAAATCGCTTTTTGGGCTTTAAGTGAAGCCGGGCTCAACCTTGCCGTAAAATGTGCCAAAATGATCGATACGGCGACGGTTTTTGTGCCGGCATCAATGGTAAACAGCCGGGCTGATAAAGAGTTGGCGGGGTTTGATCGTTTTTCACGTCACCTTTCGTCTATGTTCTTCGAATATGACGCTCATGTGTTTATTATGGCCTCGGGTATTGTGGTGCGTTCCATCGCGGGTCTTATCCGGAACAAGGCAACAGATCCGGCCGTGGTGGTGATGGATGAAGCGGGCAACCATGTTATCAGCCTGGTTTCTGGCCACCTGGGCGGAGCCAATGCGCTCTGTGCAGAGCTTGCCTCCCGGCTGGGCGCCAATGCTGTTATAACAACCGCCACGGACGTGAACAGCATTACAGCGATGGATGATATTGCCCGCAGGATCGGGGCGGTGATTGAAAACAGGGAAAAAGTCAAGCATGTCGCCAAATGCATGCTGAACCGTGCGCCGGTGGCAATGATCTGCGACCGGGAGTTGTTTGAATCCTGCTGCCGGGAATCAGATGTTTGCCCGGAATACATCGAAAACCCGAATACAGACGATTTGGCAGGCTATAGCGCACTGTGCTTTATAACGGAGAAACGGTACGATGTCCCGGCTGACGTGCTTGGCCGGTCCCTTTTTATCCGGCCTTCCAATCTGGTCCTGGGGATAGGTTGCAACAGGCATACGTCCAGTGAAGAAATATCCGCCGCCGTCGACCGGGCCCTTGACGATCATCATCTTTCACCGCTTTCGATTGCCGGGGTCGCATCCATTGATAAAAAGAAAGACGAACCCGGACTGAACGACTATGCCCGAACCATCTGCAAAGCGGTTCACTGGTTTGCAGCAGAGTCGCTTGACCGGGTGGAAGATCCGGGCATGTCACCCCTGTCGGTGTATGCCAAAAAGTATGTCAACACAAAAGCTGTGGCCGAACCCGCTGCCCTTTTGTGCGCCGGCCCGGACGCGGCATTGATTGTTCCAAAGCAGAAGATTGGCAACGTCACCGTGGCGGTGGCGAAAAAAAGATCGATTCTACCACCAAAAAAGACCGGCAAGCTTTTTGTTGTGGGCATTGGTCCGGGCGGGGCAGACTATTTGACGGCCCATGCCCGCCGTGTCATTGAAAACAGTGATGTCATAGCGGGATATAAAGCCTATATCAACCTTGTCGCCCCGCTGATCGCAGGCAGGGAGATCATCTCCACCGGCATGACCAGAGAAACAGAGCGGGTGGATGCGGCAGTCACCGCTGCTGCAAAAGGCAAAACGGTTGCGCTGATATGTTCCGGAGATGCCGGCATATACGGTATGGCCGGTCTGGTCCATGAACGGATGGCCGCCATTGATGAAATCGTCGATACGGAAGTGTCGCCGGGGGTTTCCGCCGCCACTGCCGCAGCCGCTTTGCTGGGTGCGCCCCTAGTCAATGATTTTATCACGCTCAGCCTCTCCAACTTGTTGACCCCCACCGAAACGGTTGAAAAACGGATTGAGATGGCAGCAGCTTCGGACATGGTGACGGCCGTGTATAACCCGGTCAGCAAAAAACGGACGGAATTGATTCGCAGATTGCAGGCGGCATTTTTAAGGCACAGGCCTGAAAATACAGTCGTGGGGATCGTGACCCATGCACTTCGTAGTGGCCAGAAGATTCAGATGAGTATACTTGACAACTTTCTTGAGTGCGAAATGAGCATGAACTCGATCCTCATTATCGGTAACAGCGACACGATCTTGATGAACGGGCGCATGGTGACGCGGCGGGGATATGAGCGCAAATGGCAGGGGCCTTGAAAAGCGGAGGGTGATGCTGATGTTTATCATGCCGTGATCAGGAAATAGACAACCCCTACAGTAATAATGCTCAATACTCGGAACAGCTGGCCCAGCAGCAGTATCTGGGCCCCCATTTTCGGGGAAAATATTCCCATGTACCGGGGCAGCTGGTGCCGGAGCGCTCGGACGGGAAAGGCCAGCACGTTCCCGATCAGCAGGGCCATGACGGTCTGTCGTACCGTTATGACACCGGCATCAAGCAGTGCGCCGGCCGCGGCAAACCCCGATGTGAATTCCGCGGCAAAGCTCAGGACCACGACAGAGAGCGATTCCACCGGCAGGAAGGTCAGGGTAAATGTCCTGGTCACAAACTGGTTGGCCAGCTTGAAAAACCCCAGTTCATTGACCACAAACACGGCAATATAGATGGGCAGCACGTAAACCGCAACACTCATTACCCGTGCGGGCAGCTTCCGGCGTATACCCTGGAAAATACCGGTGTTTGGTTTACGGTGGCCGGTGCGGCCCGTATCTGAAGTTACGGTTTCCGGTGTTTTGATAAACAGCCGGCCATACACCAGAAAAAGAGCTGTCCGGATCAGGGTGGCCAGCAAAGTCAGTACATAGTAAAGCACCCCGGCCTTTCCGGTCAGGGGCAGTACGATAAAGAACGTGGTGGGCAGATGGAGAAAATAGGCGGGCAACTGGTTGACAAAATTGGTCAGAAAGAGCTGCTGCCGGGTAATGGTTTTTTCCCTGTAAAAATCAAGCAGCATGGCATTGGCCGTAACCCCTGAGATAAATGCAGCGGTAAAAGCAGCGCTGCACCGTTCGCCAAGGTTGCCGAACCGGAAAAAAGGCCTGGCAAGAACCGAGAGCGCGTGGGTCCACCCCGAGGCCTCGATAATCTGCCCGGCGGCCAGCCCCAGGGTGATGAATCCCATCAACCGCAGGAGGGGGAGCAGCAGTCGGCGTCCCGCCTGTTCGGCGGTAAGGCCGTCAATCAGCAGCAGACCCGCAGCAAGGATTGCCGCAGAGATGATCAGCGACATCCCGAATGCCTTATGCCGGGGCCGGCTGTGTTTTCTGCCGGCTTTGGGCGGCGTCCCCTTGATTTCAGGGTTTTTCGGTGCAGTTTCGTTTTGCAATGATAAGGGACCAGTAATCGGGTTTCCGTTGTTCAAAGGTTTTAACATCTTCGACGATTTCTTCATCCTCGCGGCAGCATCGGGATATACCCCTGCTGCTTTTCAGCAGGCCGGTTTCTTCCAGGGCCGTGTTGATGTCTTCAATGTGCCGATAGACTTTTAACATTACCATATTGTTGATCTGTCTGCCGAATTTTCGAAGCTCGGCGCCGCCATGGGCGCCAGAGGTGATGAGCAGGGATTCGTCGCCCTCTACCAGGGGCTGATTCAGGCGCGCGGCTGCGGCCAGGTATGACGGGATTCCCGGTATGGTCTGGATGGGAATATGGGGGGCTTTTCGGGCGATAATGCGGACCAGGTAACCGTATGTGGAATAGGTCAATGTGTCCCCCAGGGTTAAAAACACCGCATTCCTGCCTGCTTCCAGTTCGGCGATGATCTTTTCCGCGTTTTGCTCCCATAGCGCTTCTTTTCCATCCACATTGTGGGACATCTGAAAAGACAGCATGCGAATATCCGCATTGGCATCAATATGGGGGCGGGCAATTTCCACTGCCAGGCTGTGGTTGTTTTTGATTGAAGATGCCGCAAAAATAATATCCGCGTGGTTTATGGTTTCAATGGATTTCAGGGTCAGCAGACCGGGGTCCCCCGGTCCGACACCCACCCCGTAAAAGGTTCCTGTTTTCGAGGTCATTTGTGGTCAATTCTCCTTGTGTTGCCTGTATTTATTGACGGGCGCCACCGCAATCCCCTGCCGTTGTCGTCAGGCCATAGGCCACGGTGTCAGGTTGGTCGTTCCCGATTCGCTGCTGGTTCTGACAATTCCATCTCCAAAAGATGCTGCCATGGTGCCAGTGCCTCCATCAGTATTTGATCCCATTGTTCGCCGTATTGATCCGGATACAGAAGGACACCGATGTCATGAATTCCCAGCAGCAATCGAATCGTGGGCCGGGATACGATGATTTCATCAATAATGTAAATTTCGTTGTCCTGTACGGCCCTGATGACTGAAAATCCGGGTTCGGACTTGATCATTTCCCGTGTGGGATGGTTCATGGGGCCGCGCTGGGCCAGGTAGACATCAATCTGGTCGGCCCTGTCAAGAATTTTTTCTTTGCCGTAGTTCGCGATATTGGTGCCACGGGAGGGCGCGGCATTGTCTGCAATGTTGATGCCCCCGGCTGTTTTAAGCACAAAATCCGCCATTGATCCCCTGGATATGGTCTTCATCTGGTCGTGCATGGCTTCAAAGTAAACCCTTTTTTTAGGGTTCACTGTCGCGGCGATCGCCCCAAAACGGGTTATTGCCTTTTTGAATTGTTGCACCATCCGCCGGGCGGTCTGCCCGTGGCCGGTGAGTTGCCCCATGATGTGCCAGTAACGGTACATCTCTTCTACTGTGCCGGGCTGAAGGGAGACCACCGTGATACCATGTTTTTCAAGCTGGGTGACCAGGTTGGCATATCCCCGGTCGATCATTGGCCGGATCAGGATCAGATCAGGATTTGCGGCCAGAAAGCGCTCCGGTCCGTCATGATAGGAAAACACGGGTTTGCCGGAAGTGTCCACCGGGGCGAATGTTTTTCCCCGGCTGACCCCCGCCACGGTCGATTCCGCGCCCAAGTAATAGAGGGTTTCCGTGTGCGCGCCGTACAGGGAGATTATACGTGAAAAGGGCTTGTCGATCGTCAATATCCGGCCGCCCTGGTCGTGCAGCCGGCCGTTGCTGTCGATAAAAAAATCAGCGGGCGCTGCAATGGCAGTGACGGCCATTGCCGATATCATCCAGCAGAACAGGATTGTATATTTCATTTGTTTCTTATGCATTTACTTCAATCTAAAAAGTCCGCCCCTCTGGGCCAGGATGCTTTACCACAGCGTGGCAGTCTGCGCCTCGCAGCCTGCGCCCGAATCGACTCGTAAAATAGCCGGGTCAGGCTCCGTCGAGGCCGGTTTTAAATACCGCCTGTCGTGCTCCATATACGGGTTCAAAGCGGATGGTGGATTCAACATCAAACACTGACGCCAGCAGGGTGGCATCCATAATATCATGCGTGGGTCCGGCCGCAACTATTTGTCCGTCTTTCATTAAAATCATCCGGTCACAATAGATGGCGGCCAGGTTGATGTCCTGAAATACGGCGATAACGGTCATTCCGTCCTTTTGAACCCGCCCGCGCACGACATCCAGCAGCGTGAGGGTATGGTTGATGTCCAGGTTTGAGGTGGCTTCATCCAGCAGCAGCACATCCGTGTCCTGTGCCAGGGCCCGGGCAAAGACCGTGCGTTGCCGTTCGCCACCGCTGAGCCGGGTGACCGGATGGTTCCGGTATTTTGCCACGCCCGTGATGCGCATGGTCTCTTCCACGATTTGTAAATCTGTTTTCGAGGGCGGGGAAAAACGGCCCATGTACGGATACCGCCCCATCATCACCACATCCATGACCGTGTAAGGAAAATTAATATAAAAGTTCTGGGATACCAAGGCAATGTGCCTTGCCAGCCGGTATTTGGCAATGCCGTGCACGGGCTTGCCGTTAAAGCGGACCGCACCGGTGACCGGTTTTTTGTGACCGGCGATCAGGTCCAGCAGTGTGGTTTTACCGCTGCCGTTGGGGCCTAAAATACCGTGAATCATACCCCGGTCAATGCCCATGGATACCTTGTCCAGCACCGGTTTTCCACCGTATGCAAACGAAAGATCGGTTATGTTGAAACAGGTCGCTGTCATACCCGGCCCTCGATACGGTTTTTTCGGAAAATCCAGCAAAAGACAGGCCCGCCGATCAGGGCCGTCAGCACGCCGATGGGAATCTCTGCGGGCAGGACAGCACGGGTCACGGTGTCTGCCGACAGCATAAGAATTGCACCGGCCAGCACACAGACCGGCAGAAGCCGGCGGTTGTCAGGGCCTGTCCAGGAACGCATCATGTGGGGCACCAGCAGACCGACAAACCCGATAATGCCGGATATGGCTACACACACCGCGGCCACGCAGGAAGCCGTGAGCAGCAGGCAGAGAATGGTTTTTTTTGTATCCACGCCCAGGGACGCGGCCATGCGGTCTCCCAGGGAAATAACGTTCAGGTCACGGGAAAAATAATAGATAACCAGAAACCCCGTGATCACCACTACGGCTGCAATGCCAACCTCCAGCCAGGTTTTGGCGGCAAAGCTGCCCATAAGCCAGAAAATAATAATCGATACCTGTTCGTCGGCAAGATATTTGAGGAAGCTGATGCCGGCTGACAGTATGGCCGAGACAATAATGCCCGACAGAATCAGGCTGCCTGCCGACACCCCGTCACGACTGAAGGTGCGTCCTGTTGCCAGAAAGATTACCGCAAAAAGGGTCAGTGTGGCGCCGATAAAAGCAGCAACAGGCAGGACATAAAAAGCGGTGGACGGGAAAAACAGAAGCGCCACAGACGCCCCGAATGCAGCGCCTGCGGATATGCCCAGTGTAAAGGGGTCGGCCAGGGGGTTGAGCAGAACGCCCTGATAAACCGCCCCGGACAGGGCAAGGCCGGACCCCACCACGACGGCGGCCATGATGCGGGGGAGTCGAACATCGATGACCACGGCAGCGGCATTGTCCGCAATGGATGAAAGCATCTCCGGCATGTTAAACCATGTGCCGATTACAATCCGGCAGACATCACCCATGGCAATGTGCATGTAGCCCAGCCCGGCAGCACCGATAATCAGCACGGCAAGGATGGCCAGCAGTATCAGATTCTCGGTGAGAATACGGTACCGGATGGAGGTGCCGGCAGCCATTATGTTGTTCTGTACCTTCGTCATGTTCTGTTTATTCACCGTAGAGCAGAGGACGCAGAGAAAAATGCCTCTCTGCGCTCTCTGCGGTGAAAACCTTTTCGTTCAAATGTTCAGCATTGGATTAAAAGTGTCCCAATGCCACTCCCACATGATCCGTCCATATCTGCACAAAAGGATCATATTCGGCAGTGCCCTTGAGTACGACCTTGCAGTCGATGCCCGCATCGGTCAGGATCGATTTCCAGGAGTCTTCTTCCGGGCCGGCCATGTCGTTTTTGGCATGATCGCCGGCCACGGACATCATGGGCATGAGGTATGACTTGTCAATGCCCTTCTTTTTCAGCTGGTCTTTGATGAAGCCCATTTTCGGGTACCCTTCCACCGTACCCACAAACACATTGGGGTCCTGAAGCTGGATCTGAAACATCAGGGCTGCATAAAAGGCATTGGCCGGATGATGTGTCCCGTGCCCCATCAGTACTACCGCTTCGTTTGGCTTCCGTCTGGCGGGAATGGCCTGAAGAATGGCATCAATGGTTTTTTCCATGTCTTTTTGGGTGGCCAGCATGGGATCGCCCATGGTAATGCGTTGAAACGCGCCCATGACCTTGAATCCCTCGACCACCCGCCGCAGATCATGAAACTCCGAACCGGCGATAGTGTGCAGGGACTGAACCGCCACATGGGTGAACTTTTCGTCTGCCATTTTGGCCAGCGCCACCTGGGGTGAATCCAGCTGCTTGCCCTGATTAGCCAGTTTGTGGCGGATGATGTGGGATGTAAAAGCCCATCGAACGGGAATGCCGGCATAGGTCTTTTTGACATGTTTCTCGATTTTGTCAAAGGAAACCTGGGCCGAGGCTTCGCTGGAACCGAACGCCACCAGCAGAATACCCACCTTCTTTTCAGATTTTTGACCGTGACCATGGCCTTGGGCAAAAGCGGTGGCCGCGGCAAAACAAATCAACGTCATAACGAGCATACCTATTAATCCTGTCTTTTTCATTCTTTCCTCCTGAAAATGATTAGACGCCGGTAAGGTTTCACGGCAGTGATCCGCCCGCTAGAACCTTGTCGAAAGAAACGGCACCGGCATAAAAAAATCCCCGGCCAGCGTATTATCGCCAACCGGGGATTCCGTTTTTAATCCAGTTTTCTGTGGTTATTTCAAGGCCGTGAACATAACCACGGGTTGTTCAGGCAGGTCTTCTGACTCCCGGATCTTCCTACTGACCGCGCCTTCCCACATCCTTCCGGAGGTAGTGACAAACTGCGGTGTTCGTCCCCGATTACAGCGGCGGGCCCGTTCCCGATTTTAACGAGATTCCCTATTATACGCATAAGCGTACCCGAACAGATTCTGTAGACTATACAACCAAACATTCCCTGTCAAGGATGAAAAACAGAAAGATCAGCCAAATTTACTGGCTGTAAATTTCCCTTTCTGCAAAAGACCTTGACATGACACGTCAATTTCGTCTAGAATGTGACTGCATTATTTCATCAGATCATTCAGAAAAGTGAAATGTTCAGGTGCGTTAAAGCCTAACAGGGAACCCCGTGAAATTCGGGGACGGGCCCGCCGCTGTAATCGGGGACGAAGGCCGCAGCATGCCACTGGTCAGAAGGTAGACGGACGTTTTACGAAGCGTTCTTCTGATGGCAAAGTAAAAAGTTCAAGAGCAAGGCGTCGCTGCATATCGAGGAATGGAGCGTACTTGGCGGTACGTGACATGACGAGAGATGCAGCGCAACGCAGCTATTGGGCGTTTTACGAAGCCATCAGGACCGGGAAGGCGCGGTCAGTAGACAGATCCGAAAGTCAGAAGACCTGCCTGAACAGATGGGACGGTTGCCGGAACGGTACCGTACCCATGGATCATCTGTGGATAAATCAGGGAATCCCGGATCGATTGAATCGATCCGGGTTTTTTTTTGGGGAAAAAGGAGATCGGTTTATGACGACAATGCATCAGCGTTTAACCAGGGGTGGTTTCAGAGCAGGGGGGCTGGCCGTGGTGATGCTGGCGGTTGTCAGCGGCCTTTTATTGCCGGTTTATGCTCAGGAGCGAATCGACCGGCCGGTAAAGGAGGCCATTGATATTCGCCAGAATACCCAGCAGCAGCAGGAGGCCTGGCGGCAGGAAAAAGCTGAGCAGTTGGCCCGGCTGGAAAAGCTTGAGGCCGAGCAGAAAGCCCTGAAACAGCGGAAACGGGGCCTGGAAAATGAGGTCAAGGCAACAAAGCTGCGTCTGGCGGAAAAAAAAGACCAGCTGGCGGATATCCGGCAGATATCGGAGCAGATACGGCCGTTCCTGGATGAACTGCTGGACCGGCTGAAGGGTCGGGTTCGTGCCGACCTGCCGTTTCTTCCGGATGAGCGGGCAAAGCGCATTCGAAAAATGGAAGAACTGGTGGAAGATCCGGATGCTCCGGTCAGCGAAAAATACCGTCGGCTCATTGAGGCGCTCTTGGTCGAGGCCGAATACGGCTTCACCACGGAAGTTTACCAGGACACCATCGCCATCGAGGCAGGGGAACGACTGGTGAACATCTTCCGGCTGGGGCGCCTCAACCTGTTTTATCTCACCCTCGATCGCGCCCAATGCGGGTTTTATAATGTTGCCGAAAAGCAATGGCAGCCCCTTTCGGGCGTTCATCTGCCGGAAATAAAGGCCGCGGTGGACATCGCTGCCAAGCGGCGGACCGCCGAACTGCTGACGCTGCCATTAGGGAGGATCGTAAGCCCATGACACGGACCATTCACCGGATATTATGGTTGTTGCCGGTCTGCTTGATCCTGGTGTTGGTGCCTTGGGTGTCGACGGCCGCCGATATGCGGGCGCTGTCCAGGGAAGCCCGCCAGCAACGGCAGGCCCTGCAGGAGAAAATCGCCGCGGAAAAGGCCGCCGCGGAAAAAGCGGCCGCCGAAAGCCGGGCGCGGATCGCAGCGGATCGGGAAAAACTGGAAAATGCCATCGCTGAAATAGAAACGCAAAACCGGTCTTTAAAGAAAACGGTGCAGACGCTGACCCGGACAGAGTCGCAACTGTCGGCCGAAGAGAGCACGCTCTCAGAGACCCTTTCCGAAAAACAGGGCATGGTCAAGGAATTGGTTGGGGTGATCCGGATCAATGCCAAGGATATTGACGCATTGATTGCCGGCAATCTACAGACGGCCGTGGGCGGGGGGCATCCCGAGTTCCTGGCGTCGGTGGCCGAACAATCAAAATTTCCCGGCATGACCGAAGTGCGCGGCATGGCCGATGCCCTGTTCGATCAGATGCAGAAGACCGGGGCCGTGACCGTGGAAGAGGGCACCATGATCGACCGGGCCGGCAAGGCGGTTTCGACGGATATTCTGATGCTGGGGCCGTTTACCGCCGCCTACCGCCACGGCGACGAGACCGGGTTTCTGAATTATTCAGCCGACGGGAACAAGCTGTATGCGCTTTCCCGCCTGCCTTCCGGCCGGATGCAGGGGCAGATTGACCGCTACATGGACGGGGAGGCGGATCGGGTACCCATGGATATTACCCGCGGCGCGGCCCTTCGGCAGCTCACCCATGCACTGAATATCTGGGAGATGGTGCCCAAGGGCGGACTGCTCATCTGGCCTATCCTGGCAATCCTGGGGGTGGGGCTGGTGATCGTTACCGAGCGGGTCATCTTTCTGCTGCAAAAGCGCCTCAACCCTGACGGTCTGATCCGCCGCATCGAGGCCCTGGCTGCGGACAGCAGGTGGAATGACTGCACCCTCGCCTGCGTCGAACATGACCGCAAACCCGTGGCCCGTGTCTTGAAAGCAGGGCTTGATTGCTGCCACATGGCCCGGGAGGAGATGGAAAATGCGCTCCAGGAGGCAATCCTGCGGGAGATCCCGTCAATGGAACGGTTTCTGTCCACCCTTGGAATGCTCGCCGCCATTGCCCCGCTCCTGGGTCTTCTGGGGACAGTGACCGGCATGATTGAAACCTTTCACGTGATTACCCTTCACGGCACAAGCGATCCCCGTCTCATGTCCGGCGGCATATCCGAGGCCCTGGTCACCACCATGCTGGGCCTGTCCGTGGCGATTCCGCTCATGCTGGCCCAGACCCTGCTGAACCGGTCCGTGGACAAGACCATCGGTCAGATGGAGGAAAAGGCGGTGGCGCTGGTGAATATAGTCTACAAGAGCCGGGGGGCGTCGTAATGCATTTTGTATGGGCGCAATACCTGGTGCTGGAAAGCTATCTCCGGACCGGCGGTTTTGCCATGATTCCGCTGGCACTGGTGAGCCTGGTGATGTGGCTGCTCATCATCGATCGGATCCTGTTTTTCCGGCGGCTGTATCGGAAAAACATGGATGCGCCCACGGCATGGGCCCATGTCCGGGAAAACCGCATGCCCGACCCCGGTCAACACAGGGGTGCGGTATCCCTTCTGGTGGCCCGTTTTCTGGACCGGCGGAGCAACGAGCAGACACTGGACCGGTTCATCCTGGATGAAATCGTTTTTACCCTGAACCGGTCCCTGAACGATCATCTGGCCGTGATAGGCGTACTGGCGGCGGTGGCCCCGCTGCTGGGCCTGCTGGGGACGGTCATGGGCATGATCAGCACCTTTGATATTCTGGCCATCTTCGGCACGGGCAATGCCAAGGGCATGGCCGGCGGTATTTCCGAGGCCCTGGTTACCACCCAGACCGGGTTGATGGTGGCCATCCCCGGCCTTTACATGAAAGGGTTCCTGGACCGCCGGGCCCGCAACCTGAAACAGCGCATCGCCCGGGTGGGATATTATCTCAGGCGCAGGCTGTAAGGGCAGGCTAAAAGAGAAAACCGGGCAGTTCGACAGGCAGCAATGTAAAGGACCAGAAATTGGACATTAGAAATTCGAATTTAAAACGTTCACGTACGAAGCCTGTAAACAATCCCCTTACAGGGGTAACCAAAGCCGGCCCCTTTGGGGTCGGATTTTTACTGTACCACGAAAAGCACCAAAATATGGTTTGATGATGGGAACCACGGAAGGACACGGAAAAACACGGAAAAATACGGAAAACAACACAATATCTTCCGCTGTTTCCGTGTCCTTCCGTGCTTTCCGTGGTTAAAAGATGAAATAAGCGTTGCGATTCCTTTGGTCTTTAAAGGAACGTGGTTCTCTTTTCTGATATGGAAGCCTGAAGGCTTCCCCTATCACCGGCTCCGACATATACAAAAATCCGGGGCAATTGTCGCAGCCGGTGTAGCGGAGGCCTTCAGGCCTCCAGCATTCAAAAGGTATCAGGGAGTTAATTAAAATGTTGAACATAACGAGCGCCAGGCGGGGGAGGCGGGAGACAACAGACCTGAACATCACGCCGCTCATCGACATGGTGTTTATTCTGCTGATTTTTTTCCTGGTGAACACCAGCTTTGTCAAGGAGACCGGCGTTGACGTGTCCCGGCCCACCGCGGCCACCGCGGCCACCAAGGAAGAGGCCAGTATCCTCATTGCCGTGGATAAAGACAACCGGGTGTTCATGGAACGCCAGGAAATCGACGTGCGGGCTGTTCGCGCCAACGTGGAGCGGGCGCTGGCAGAAAACCCGGAAAGCAGTGTCATCGTTATTGCCGACAAAAGAAGCGACACGGGGGTTGCCATCGACGTAATGGACGGATGCCGCATGGCCGGTGCGGAAAACGTCTCCCTGGCGGCCAGCCTTCCGGAGTGAGGGTGATGGTTGGTTGTAGCTGTTAGCAGTTAGCTTTTAGGTGTTGGCTGTTAGGTATTGGCTTTCAGGTGTTAGAGGTAGATATGTCATTTTTTTTAAAGACAGAGCGAAGCGATTCATCCCGTTAAAAACTAAAAACTAAAAACTAGATTACCCCCATCAGCATAAGCAGCGAGAAGTCGATGCCCCACACACAACAACAAAAAGACTACCTGGACGATATCACAAGCGCCAACCGGTTGCGCTGGGTGGGTGCGGTGCTGGCGGCGGCGGGCCTGAACCTGCTGCTGTTCGGGATGATGCCGCGGCTCATGGACCAGTCGCCGCCGACGGCGCCGACAATTGAAAAGATCATTCCCCGTGTCCAGGTAACCCATATCCATGAGCAGCGGCATGAGAAAAAGCGGGAGGTCGTCACCCCTGAACCGCCCGAACCGCCGCCGGATGCAGCTTCCCGGGCGGTTCCGGACCGGCCCGTTCAGCCGGAACTGAAAATGCCTTTTGAGATCAATCCGCGGCTGCCCGGCGGACCCGATACGCTGGAACTGCCGCCCCTTCAAGCCGGCGCCCTGACGCCGGACGGGATTACCACCATATTCCCGGAAGGTGAGCTGGACACGCCGCTTACTGTGACAGCGCGGACCCCGCCGGTCTATCCCCTGAGGGCCAGGCGGATGGGGATTGAAGGCCGGGTGAGGGTGTCGTTTGTGGTGAATGAATCGGGGAAGGTGCAAGACATAAAGATACTGGATGCCCAACCGGAAAACATTTTTGAGGGCAGTGTCCGGCAATGTGTGAGCCGATGGCGCTTCAAGCCGGGCACTATAGACGGTGCCCCAGTGAAAACCCGGATGACAACAACCATCCAATTTCAGCTCGAGGATCCGTCGTAATGGCAAGGATGGGCATAATGGCAAGGAAAGGACCTGTGCGCATAACCGCTATACTCATGGCGGCACTCCTGCTGCCCGGCATCCTTCATGCGGAAATCCGCGGCCCTGATAGTCGGCCGGCCCGGGCCCGCCTGGCCATTGCCAGGGTGACGCCGCTGATGCAGAATGAGAACTATCAGCAGGCGGCGGAAATTCTGAAAGACTATCAGGCCAGAAAGCAGCCGGCCACGGAAACCGACGACAGCGGTTATCATCACCCGGCGGTCTATTTTACCCTTGGCAACTGTTACCTGATGATGGCGCACTACGAACAGGCGGCGGCGGCCTATCAGAAAGCAGTTATCCGGGATCCTTCCCATACCCGGGCCTGGCTGAACCGCGCCCGGGCGTTGTATGAAATGAAGCAGATGACGGCGGCGGGGCGTTGTTTTGAAAAGGCCTATGACACCGCGGATAAAAAAACGCCCGAACCGCTTTATTACAGCGCGGTGGCCCATCTCATGGCGGGTGATCCTGCGCAGGCCGTTGCGCTTTTCGAGCGGCTGATGGCGGCCCATCCATCGGCCATGCAGCCGGAATGGAAGGAAAACCTGGTGCATGCCCTGCTGGGAGACAACCGATTTGAGCGGGCCTTGCCTTATATCCGGGAGCTGGTGGATGGTTATACCGGTGAAAAGAAGATGCAGTGGCAGGCGGTGCTTCTGCACCAGTATATTCAGCTGGGTATGGAACAGGCCGCGCTGGATCTGGCGCTTTTATTGACCCGGGAGACCCCGGAAGTCGACAGATGGTGGAAGTCGCTGGCCTATATTCATCTGAATGCGGGCCGGTACGAAGCGGCACTTGCGGCGCTGATCCCTTACGGATTCCTCACCTCCCTGTCCCGCGAAGAAAAACAGCTGATCGCGGACCTCAGTCTTGAAGTGGGCATTCCTGTCAAAGCAGCATCGGTATATGAGAAGTGCCTGGAAGAAAAGCCGGATAAGAAAATGCTTCGCCGGCTGGTCCTGGCCTACCGGCAGCTGGGGCAGCCGGAGAAAGCCCTGGAACGGATCAGGGCATTTAACCACACACCAGAGGATGCGGATCTGATCCTCCTGGCGGCGCAGCTGCATTATGTGCTTGAACAGTATGGGCAGGCGGCGGACGATTATCGCCGCGCGGCCCGAAAACCTGGGAACCATCGCGGCCGGGCCTGGCTGATGGCCGGCTATTCCGCATGGCAGGCCGGTAATTTTTCCGCTGCCAGAGATGCCTTACTTCAGGCAAAGACATATCCTCAACAGCGTGAAGCCGCTCAAAAGGCCCTCTGCGAAATCGAATAGATGGAGTGATGCGGCAACCTCGTTTCCACACCCGAAAAGGAGAATAAATGTATTTATACTGGCGGATACAACAGGATTTAAACTGCATGAAGGAAGTGATTCAGTTTCATGACCCGGCGTTGATCCGGGCGATGCATGTCTGGGTCGAGAAAAATTTTGCCCGGCTTGCAATGGCCGAGGGATTATTTGACGATAAACGCGCAGAAATCAGCCGCAACTGAACAGGGCTGGTAACGAAATCGGGATTGCTTTTTCGGGCAAGATGTTGCATAAGCAAAAAAAGGGTTCATGCATCGGGCGGGGAGGTTGCAAGACAGGAAGGAGGAAACACGAATATGCGCAGTTTTTCCATCATGATCATCATTGGCACGGCTTTTCTGGTGAATGCACTTGTTTGTCCGGCTGAAGCGGGAAAGGATCGGCCGTCGCTTGAGGCGGTGAAGCAGGAGACCCGGGATTTGCTCGAGGCGCTGAAGGGGTATAGCGCCCAACAGCGGGAAGAGGCGGTGCGGCAAGCCCGGGCGGCACTGGACGACCTGGACCGGCGGATTGAAGACCTGGAAACCCGTATTGAAAAGAACCGGGAAAAGATGGACCGGTCGGCCCGACAGCAGGCGCGGGAGACCCTGAAATCCCTGCGGCAGCAGCGGGTCCGGCTGGCGGAATGGTACGGCAGCCTTAAGAGCAGCTCGGGCGATGCCTGGGGGCACATGAAAGAGGGGTTTGCCGATGCCTATCGGGATATTAATGACGCCTGGGAAAAAGCCAGAAAAGAATACGGGGCAGAATAACCACCGGATATTTGATGAGCCGGTTTGGGGCCACATGGAAAGTGGTGGCCCCTCATCTCTCGGCGTTTTTTGCAGAGAGCGGACCTGTTCTGATGCTTTGTGAAACAAGCCGGGCTGAGATTCCCATCGCCAGCCCGGCAACCACCTTTTGGCTTACTCGATAATCAGCACAGGCACGGGCTCGGCCACCTCGACGGCCAACTTTCCGTCTTGAAATTCCTCGAAGATGGTCTTGTAAAAAATCCCATCAGGGCGGGCATGATCAGGCCGGCGTTTCCTGGCACCTGAGCGTTTCCATTGTCGGGCGCGG
The DNA here is from genome assembly GCA_034189225.1 of Thermodesulfobacteriota bacterium. Lineage (GTDB taxonomy): Bacteria > Desulfobacterota > Desulfobacteria > Desulfobacterales > Desulfosudaceae > JAXHTY01. The sequence continues at coordinate 17,578 of JAXHVL010000136.1, read as the reverse complement.
GCTTTGTGCCTGGCCGATCACGTCGCGGATTGCCGTTCGGAGGCCCTCTTCAAGGGTTGGATGATAAAATGGAAGCGATAGGATCTTGTCCATGGGCGCATCAAGGGAAAGGACCCATGCCAGCAGATGGCCCAGGTGCTCGCCCTCCGGCAGAAACAGTTCAGCCCCTAGCAGCCGCCCGTCCCGGCGGTCGCCGTACAAGTGAATCAGGCCTTTATCCCTGCCCGTCATAAGGGCTCGGCCCTGGTGTTCATATGCCGCTTCGCCGATGACAAAATCGATTCCTTCATTTTTCAGCTGCCTGAAAGATTTTCCGATGACCGCAATATTCGGGGAAGTGAATGCAATGCTGAGGAATGTCCGTTTCTGAAAGCAGTTGATTTGATCTGCCACGGCGTTATAGCCGGCGATATAGCCCTCATCCGATGCTTCATGAAGGATCGGACGGATGCCGTTGACATCCCCGGCAATAAACACCGGCAGGTTTTCGAGCTGAAGCGTGGTCGGATCAAACGGGGGAAGTCCGTTTTTGTCCAGCTCAACCTCCAGATTTTCCAGCCCCAGATCCTTTACCGCAGGGGCCCGCCCCAGGGATACCAGGACCTTGTCAACACTCCATGTGTTGTCATTGCAACGGATTTTCAAACCATCACCGGTTGCTTCCACTATCTCGGCAGGCCCCTGACAGAGGGTCATAGCCTGTGAAAAATGATGCCAGGCATAATCCTGCATATCCGGGTCCGTCAGCCCGCCCACGGCCCTGTCAAGGGTGATGGCCGTCACTGCAACCCCGAGGCGCGCCAGGGCCTGGCCCAGTTCAATGCCGATCATTCCAAGTCCGAAGACGGCCATTCGACCGGGAAGTTCAGGCAGCTCGAAAAAACGGTCGGTATCAATCAGGTGGTCCGCATATGGCCGCCATTTTTCCGGCAGGATCGGCTTGGAGCCCGTGGCGATAATGATTTTATCCGCGCGGATGGTTTCATCGCCGAGATCCAGAGTGTTGGCATCAACAAAGCGCGCCTTTCTCTGAATCAAGCGGGACTGCCATTTTTCCATGCCTTTTCTGACGCCGCCGGCGAACCGGTCCCGAAGCCTGCGGACATGGTCCATGATGTTACGGGTATCCACTGGCGGCGGTGTGGTCACTGCGCTGTAAAACCGGCCGAACCAAGCCTGGCGATGCCGGGCGTTGGCCACCTCTATCAGGGCCTTTGACGGCATACACCCCACCCGGGCACAGGTGGTGCCCAGGGGGCCGCTGTCAATGACCACGTAGTTATCCGTTTTTTGGGCCACTTCGGAACGGGCCGAAAGGCCCGCTGTCCCGGCGCCGATAATGGCCACATCATATCTCTGTGAACGGTCAGACATCTTTTATGTTCTCCCTGAGCTGCTGAATCTGAAAGGCAAGGCCCACGCATTTTTCTCCTGCCATGCACTCATCGGCATCCTGTGGCTCTAAATGAGTGGTTAAATGCTGGGCGTCCTTTTTAAGATCCACGATCCAGGCCTTTTTGTCTTCATCGTAATCAACATTCACATCGATACCGCACTCGCCGATTTCCGGGAATACCTTTTTAATCTGTTCACACACGCTTTCGTTGCTGTACATTGTTCATCTCCTTTGGCCTGTCCCGAGGGGTGTCGGGGAAAAGTAAAATATACGCCCTTGTGCTGCTGTTTATTGACCGCAGCGGCGCAGCGGCGCAGAGGACGCAGAGAAAGAAGACCACTGCATCCTCTGCGCAGTTACGGTGAAACTATCCTTGATTACGTTTATTCCAGTTTTTTCAGGCAGGCCTCGTTAAATGCATCCAGGTCGCCCGGATTGCGGCTGGATATCAGATTGCCGTCCTCCACGACGGCTTCGTCCTTGAAGGTCGCACCGGCATTTTTGATATCCTGTATAATGGAGGTCCACCCCGTAATGGTTCTTCCCCGAAGCACATCCGCCGTGATCAGAAGCTGGGGGCCATGGCAGATCATGAACACCGGTTTGCCGCTTTTCACGAACTCCCTGACAAACCTTACCGGTGTATCGAGTCCGCGAAGCTTGTCCGGTGAAAAACCACCGGGAATAAGCAGTGCATCAAAGTCGTCGATGGTGACATCATCAAGTGATTTTTCGATGGTCACCGGTGTGCTCTGCTTTTTTCCTTTCACCGTCTTGCCTGCCTTCATTTCCAGCGGCACCACTTTATGGCCGGCTTCCCGGAAAGCTTCCACGGGCCGGGTATACTCCGAATCCTCAAAAAAATCTGTAACAAGCGCAGCAATGGTTTTCATGCGAACCCCCTTCAGATGATGGGTATTGGTATCCGTTGTCTTTTTACCTGTTTACTTGTTTTAATATCCAACAAGATCGACGCAATTAAAATACGGTAAAGATATTATTTGGCCGTGTTTAATGGTGTACTGAAAGGGACCATAAAGCGTATGGCTGCTTGGAAGGTGTTCTTAAAATGGAATACCTCGACTTTTAAACTGAATCCCGTTACACAGTTCCGTTAATGCATTTTTCAACTTGCTGAAGCTGAACGGTTTATAAAGAATCCCGTCAAACAGTGTTCTGTCAACGGCACCCGGTGTACCGGTTATCGCCAGGATTTTTGTGAGATCGTTCCGAACCTTTAATATGTGCCGCGCCAGTTCGTTGCCGTCCATGTCGGGCATGGCGATATCGGTGATCACCACATTGAAGGTATCGGCATGAAAGATTTCGGCGGCTTCATGACCGCTCGCTACTATTGTAACATTGCAGCTGCAGTACTTTTCGAAAAATAAGGCCAGCATTTTCCGAATGGCGGCATTGTCTTCTATGATGAGAATATTGGGCAGGTTCGCTTCAGTCGTTGCCGGTGAGTGTCGGGACATTTTGAGACCTCCTTTTACCAAAGTGCGATTCGGATATTTCATAGCCCGACGCGGCCAGCATTTCGATCAACGCGGTTGGGGGTGTGGAAAAAGCCCAGGTTCAAGGGTTTATCCCATCCCTGCGATGGCGCTGCCTGATATCCAGTTTTGCAGGGTGTTGATTAAATTGCAGGACAGGAGATCATAGTTGTGGGATTTTTCAACATACGCATTCGCTCCGCTCTGAAAACAGAATTCTATGTCCATCGGATCGCTGGATGTACTGAGAATAATCACCGGAATGTGGTGAAACATATCGGCTTGTTTAATGATAGTCAGGGCTTGCCCCCCGCTCATGCCGGGCATGTTCAGGTCCAGCAGAATGATCCCCGGTAATGGGTGTTTTGCCGGATTCTTGTATTTCCCCTGGCGCCTGAGGTAATCCATTAAGTCCCGGCCATCGGAGCAGTGGTGAAAATCGTTCTCAAATCCATTCTCCTCAAGGACATCCCTGACAATCATGAAGTCCTCAGGGTCGTCATCCGCCATCACGATGGGCCTTTTATTGTTTTTTTTCATCATATGTCTCCGCAATGTGTCTGCATTTTTCGGGCTGAAAAAGCGCCTTTTTAAACAGCATGACATCGCCCCCGATGCCTCATGCCAGCAAAGCGGTTTGTATAAGGTGCAGTGTCTGATTAGACGGACGGCCCGGAGGCGGCAGCGGCAGGACATCTTATCAGAACAACAGAGAGCAGGAAGAAAAATAATTCAAAAACAGGTGGCAAGCCTTTGGAATCATTGTTGCAGAACGGCTGTGCTGGTTCGTAACCCTGAACACGCACTAAAGAACAGTATCTAGAATATAACATCGTTCATGGCGTGTCCATCGGGAGAACACTGAAAGTTGATCAGTTATTTCCGAAAGTAAAAATCCGACCCCTGAGGGGGCGGCTTTTTACTTTGCCGTCCCAAAATTGACTTTTTACGAGACCATCTTCTTTGGGCGAGCAAAGAAAAGTATGAAAGAAAAATGGGTCGTTTAGCACAAATAGCGGTAAAAATCCAGATCTCGCGTACGTTACTTTCTACAAAAACACCGCAGCGGGGTTGGAAGCTTTTTACGAAGCCGTCATAAATGAATCAGCTTTTTTTTAAGCGCAAGCTTGGTTAATTCGGCGACGCTGTGCACCTCGAGCTTTTCCATGATGTTGTATTTGTGGGATTCCACGGTTTTGGGGCTGATGTTCAGGATTTTTGAAATTTCCTTAATGGTTTTTCCGTCCGCAATCAATGGGAACACTTCCTTTTCCCGAACGCTCAAGATCGCGATGCCCCGCTTCATGGCCGGTTCGCCCAGTTCCAGTTCTTCCATATGTTGCTGCACATGGTCTTTTATGGTCCTGCTGAAATAGGTGCCGCCGGCGCTGACTGTATGAAGGGCCATTATCAGATCCTCCAGGGAATCTTCTTTCAGCACATAAGCGGAAATACCCTCACGAAAAAGAGAGAGAACGTATTCCTTGTCCGAATACATGCTGAAGATGACCACCGCCACATTTTTTTTTGTCTTTTTTATGTGGTGGGTGGCGTCCACCCCGTTCAGGTTGGGCATGGAAATGTCCATGATCACAATGTCGGGGTTGACAGCCCTGACTTTTTTAAAGGCTTCCATCCCGTCTGCCGCGGTGTCCACTACCTGGAATTCCGGGTGCCGGGCAAGGGCGTTTCTGATGCCTTCCACTACCACCATGTGATCGTCGACGATGATGATGCGGGTCTTTCGGGGTGGCGGTGCTGCATTTGAGGGGGCAGGGGACATGGTTTTTATCCGTTTTCGTCAAAGGGTTTTTGCTCCGGGCGGGGATGCCGGTATCGTCACCATCAACCGGACGCCGTTGCCGGACCGGGATTCAACGGACAGGTTGCCCCCGCACAAAGTTGCCCGTTCACGCATAATGCTGATGCCCAGGCAGTGCTCCCCCGGGGAGTGGGCGATACCGAACCGGTTATCATCAAATCCCCTGCCATTATCTTCCACCGTGAGCGCAACAGTTTCATCCCGTCGGGCGAGGCTTACAAATACCGCATCCGCTTCCGAATATTTGACCGCGTTGTTCAGGGCTTCTTGGACAATACGATAGACAGCCAGTTCTTTTTCCGGCTCAAGCCTTTCGGAAAAAGCCGGCGCATGCAAATGGATGTCAAAATCCGCATATTCCCTGATATTGTCAACAAGTGCCCGGACGGCGGGAATCAGCCCCAGGTTTTCCAGGAGCGTGGGCCGCAGTTCCGAGGCGGCGTTTTTAATGGCGGTCATGGTCCGGCCGGTTTTTCCCCTGGCCTGCTGAAGCTTTTGAAGCAACGGCCCTGCCGCCATCCGGGATTCAATATCTTCCATGTCCATTTTTATCGAAGTGAGGATTTGTCCGACTTCGTCATGAAGCATCATGGCCATTTCGCGGCGGTCCTTTTCCAGCAGTTCAACAAGCCGTCCGGCCAGTTTTTTTCTTTCTTTGAGTTCCGCCTCCCGCTGACTTGCTTCGGCCTCCAGGGAGGCGGCCATGGTTTCGAGCGCCTGTTCGGTGCGCTTTTGCCGGGAGATATCCAGAAGGGTGAGACGCAGGCGGGGCGAACTTTTAAATGAGTTGTATTGGCGGGATACCGCGAGCTGGACGAAGAAGGGCGAGGCTTCCCGCCGGCCGGATAGCCGGATTTCAACCGGCTCGGGTGTTTTCCGGTAAAGGGCGCACTGGTTCATATACGCATAATAAACGGGCCAGTCATCCCTGTGAACAAATCCGGAGAAAGGCCGGCCCGGCAGTGCCTTTTCATGGTGCAAAAGCTCGTGGGCGGCCCGGTTGGCCCGTTCGATCAAACCTTTCGGGGACAAGGTTATGTAAGCAACCGGCGCAGATTCGTAAAGGTCGGCGAAGTCGTCCCGCGATGCCTGCAAATCCGTCTTGGCCTGGCGCAGTTCCTGGTTTTGCATTTCAAGCTCCACCTGGTGGACCTCGAGTTCGTGGATCAGCCGCGAAATATCTTCGTCACCGGCATCCGGCGACCGGTTGTTCTCTTTTCGAAGCCGGTGTTCCGCTTTTTCGCGCAGCGCCTGAAATCTGTGCCCGGAGACGGCGGAAGAATTCATGGCGATCCCTCCGGTTTTTGTTTAAGCGCCAGTTCTGCCTGTTTCTGAGTGTCGATGTTGATAAGGGTTATCACCACGCCCTCGATCGTCTTGTCGTTCGGCCGGTACACCATAATGCGCATGCGGTACCAGTGGCCGTCCCGGGTACGCACTTCCTCGTCTACCGGCGCAAGACTTTTCAATACGCCGTGGACGGCTTCCACCAGGTCATTTCGTTCCAGGTTGTGGGTAATATGAACCATGGGACGGCCCACGTCGGATTCGATCAGGTTTAATAAGCGGGTGGCTTCAGGCGTGAAGCGTTTCAACCGGAGGTCCGTATCCAGAAACACGATGGCGATCCGGGTGCTGTTGAGCACCGCGTTGACGGCATTATAGGCCTCCCGCAGTTCGGCCATCTTGTTGTTGAGTTCGTTATTCACCGTATTGAGCTCTTCGTTCAGGGACTGAAGCTCCTCACGGGAACTTTCCAGCTCTTCGTTCGTGCTTTGCAGCTCCTCGTTGGATGAATGCAGCTCTTCGTTGGCGGAACGCAGCTCTTCGTTGGAGGTCTGGAGCTCTTCCATGGCGCTGCGGTAATCCTGGCGCACACGCATCAATTCCCGTTCCAGTTCTTCCACTTTCTGGACGTCGGTTTCACTGTTTAGCGGGCCTTCTTTCAGCGCCGCCGGTTCGCCCGGTTCGAACCGGTCTTCAAAGAGAACCATCTGGCAGTTTTTAAAGGAAGGGGCTGTGATCGGTTTTACCCGCAGATTGATAGAGTGATCGTCCCCGTTGGTTCTGATCCGGACATCACGTTCGTGAATTTCCGAACCCTTTTCCCGGCACCGGCGCATGGCAGAGAGCAGGGCAAAGCGAAGCCCTTCCCGTGCCATGTCAGCCACTTGAAGGGTGGGCGTCCCGGCGGCGGGTTCCAGGAATTTGCCCGTGCGGCCGTGAAAGTGGATAATTTCGCCGCTTTCGTTCACCACCACGCACGCCGGGGTGTGTTCGGCCATCAGTATTTTTTCCGTGACCCGGCTCACGTTTGATTGCGCCGGATCCTCGGCTGTTTCCTTTTCTGACGGTGCATCACTGCCGTTGAGTTTTCTTGATCCCGTGGGAAAATGAACCTGGAGGCGGACCGGCTGGTTTGTTTTCCGGTAGATGTTGAATTGCTTGTTCACCGGCTCAAAAAGATCCTGGTGCCGGCCGATACTCTCGGCGCTTCCGAGCAGCAACATGCCGTCGTTTTTCAAGGCGTAATGAAAGAGCGGAATGAGCCGCTCCTGGGCTTCCTGCTTGAGATAGATAAGCAGATTGCGGCACACCAGCAGGTCCAGGCTGGAAAAGGGCGGGTCCTCCAGAATGTTTTGTTCGGCAAAGACCACCTGATCGCGGATATCGTTTTTGATTCGGTACCGGTTGTTTTCCTTGGTGAAAAAACGTTTGAGCCGGTCGGTCGTCACATCGGCGGCGATATTCTGCACATAGGTGCCCTGGCGGGCCTGTTCAATCGCCCCGGCATCTATGTCCGTACCGAATATCTGGAGTTCCCGGATCATTTTCGTTTCTTCCAGGCATTCCTTGAGAAGAATGGCAAGGGAATATGCTTCTTCACCGGTCGCGCAACCGGGGCCCCACACGCGAACGGCATCGTTTTTCTGCCGGGATACGATATCCGGAAGCACCGACTGCCTTAGGAAGTCGAATACCTCGGGGTCCCGGAAAAAACTGGTGACGCCGATACGCAGATCCTGGATCAGGGACTGGATTTCTTCCGGGTTGTGATGGAGCAGATTGAGATAGACAGAAGCATCCCTGCTGTTGGTAATGGTCATGCGGCGTTCGATGCGTCGGATCAGGGTGTTTTCCTTATAAAGCGTGAAGTCCTGACGGGTTTGGTTGGCCAGTAATACCAGAATGTTACGCAGCGGGTCGGGGGCATCGGATGATTTGTCCTTGCGGGGCATGGCAGCGGGATGTTTAAAATACCGGATCAGGCAGGCGGGCATTTCCGCCGGCGGTATCGCAAAATCCACCAGGCCCGTGTCCAGGGCGCTTTCGGGCATGCCCGTGTGCCGGGCCGATGCCGGGGCCTGAACAATGGACAAGCCGGCGTTTTCCTTAATCAGCCGCAGCCCCTGTGTCCCGTCGGTGCCGGTGCCGGAGAGGATGATACAGGCCGCAAACCGGCCCCGTTCTTTCGTCAGGTAGCCGAGGAACAGGTCGACGGGCATGTGTATTTCGTTGCGGGCCGGGCGTTTTTGCAGGCGGAAAACCCCTGCTTCAATAATCGGATCCCGGTCTGAGGGCGGCAAAAAGACCGTGTCCGGGGTTGCAGCGGTGCCGTCTTCAAGAAGGCGTACCGGTATTCGGGTTTTTTTTTGAAGCAGTTCCGGAAGCAATGTCCGGTGTTCCGGGGAGGTATGCACGATCACCACGAACGCCATCCCGCTGTCGGCCGGCAATGCACCGAAAAAAGCTTCCAACGCCTCCAGCCCTCCGGCCGAGGCCCCGATCCCAATGATGGGGAACGACGTATCATCCATTCCTTTGGCAGAGGTCCCGCCGGTATCGGAGGATGCGTTTATGTCAATGGGGTCTTCAGCCATGATGCTTTCCTGCTGACAAGACGGGTATGCCCATGCACATTAAATGAAACATTCCATGAAATGACCGGCTTAAGCGGCAATCCGTGCTTTCTGTTTTCGGGCGGGGTATAAAGGTAATTCGAGTCGGATTCGGCACAGTGACCGGCCGGTGTCCTTTCCGCCTGTTGTTTCCCCCCGGAAAATAACTTTAATCTATTATTTTTTTTAACAATTTTTTCGTGTAGTGTCAACTTTATTCCAAGGTGTTCTTAAAAAAGGTTTTAAAACTGTTGCCTGGCGGCATGGCCGGTTCAGTCGTTGAGCGGCATCCGCCGTTCCTGTTTTTCCAGGTTTGAGAAGGTGAAATGTCTAAAGCCGAAGTTGGCCCGAAGCGCGGCAATGGCTACTTCAGCATGTCTGGTATGCAACAGTGTGCGCATTGCTTTCAGCCAAAGGGTGTGATAACCATATGTTTTTTCCATGCAGCGCCGGTATATTTGCAGAAATTCCTTTCGGCTCATGTTCCGGGGAATATGAATAAGGGAAAAGCCGTTATAGTACTCCCAGTCATCGGGGTAATTGTTGCAGACAATACGATTTTCCTGCTCCATTGTCGTATACAGCTTTGAGCCTGGAATTGGGGTCAGGATCATCTGATGCATGAGATCAACCCGGTCATTTGCCACAAATTTTGCCCGCTCAAGCAGTTTTTCCCTGGTATCCTCGTCATTGCCATAAAGAAACGCGCCCAGCACACCGATACCGGCCCGGTTGATGTTTTTCAGGGCCTTTTTATAGTCCACTTTTACCGCAAAATTTTTGTTAACGCTCCTCAGGTTTTCATGATCAATAAATTCCAGACCGATAAAGAGAACGGCGCAGCCGCTTCTGGCGGCCCATTTTAACAATTCAGGCTTTGTGCCGATATCGATGGTGGTCTGCGTGATCCAGCGTTTGGCAATTTTTCGTTTGACCATGCCCTTGAAAAGGGCAAGCGCACGCTCTTCTGCTGCTCTTCCATAGCCAATCAGGTTGTCATCGGCAAAGAAGAAATACCGGTTGGGAAAGGTTTCCAGTTCATCCAGAATTTCGTTCACCGGCCGCTGCCGATAACGGCCGCCATTGAACCGCGTCACCGAACAAAAGTCACAATTATGGGGACACCCCCGGGATGTCTGTATGGCATTGGACACATACAGGTGATGAAAAATGGACCGGTCCGGATGGACCATGTTTTTCAGTTCGGGGTAAGTACCCTCGTATAATGGTTTCATTTTGCCATTCAGAAAATCCTGGAGCACGGTGGGCCAGACATGCTCTGCCTCTCCTTTTACAATACAATCCACATACTGCCGGGCCTCTTCGGTGGCCATGGACGCGTGAATGCCGCCCATCACAACGGGGATGCCCTTTTTACGGTAAACGGCTGCAATTTCATAGGCCCGTTTGGCATAGACGGTAAACGCCGTAATGGCCACCAGGTCGGCCTCACGGTAAACAAATCGTTCAAACTGTTCGTCGATCAATTCCACATGGAATTGATCCTTTGGTGTCAGGGCCGATAAAATGCCCAGAGATAACGGTGGAAAGCGCAGATACATATGGGCGGTGTAGCCCAGTGCGGTGTCGTTGATGGGATAGATCAGCAGCAGTTTTTTTTTGCCGGACGCCCGCCCGGCCACTATGGCGGCTGATTTTTCTGTCAGTTCCCTGTTGAGCTGTTGTCTCAGATCATGCACCACAATCAAGGTGACAAGGCCATAAGTCGTGACCATCAAAGCAACCCAGACGCATATCGGCTTCAGGGTTTCCCAGGACAAGGGCCGGTTATTGAGAATGACGGCAGTGGCAAGGAGGCTTAAAAACAGGATCATAGGCAGGCAGTAAAGATACCGGTCATTGAACTTGACAATCCATTCCCAATGGGTGAGCAGCACACAGATGTGGATAAAGCAGGTCAGCATGAAAAACACGTTGATTACCGGAAAGACAATCAGCAGCATGAAATTGCCGACAGGACCATACATTATGGGGACTGCGGCGGCCCCCACAAAAGTCAGAACGGGACGGGCAAATAGGATGGTAAGCACGATATATGCGAGAACCGGCAGCAGGTAGATGAATTTTATTTTTTTTCTGCCCCTGGCGGTAAAGGCAACATCTTTTCGAAGTCCCCATAGGATAAATGCGATAAAAAAACCGACTTCGGCGATAAATATTAGCATATCCGTTATTCTTTATTCCCGTTGAATCATCACCGAATAGACCGGTCCGGCATGTTTCGACCCTTCCTGTTTTTAATGTCAAGGATCAATTCCGTGATAAACAAAGAGGTGATGGACGCAATACCGCTGACCACGATCAGCAGTACAATCTGCAGGATAAATTTGAAGATGAAGAGCAGGAGATTTTCCATTCTGCGACCTTGTATGAAATAAGATTGCTTACTTGACGTTATCCTTATTCTGCGCCATGATAGCATATTATTATGATAATTTGACCTGAAAAGGTCATATTTTTAAAAATTATATCCAATTGCAATTGTTGATAACCAAATGGCAAACAAATATATTGTTCTGATTTCTGTATTCTTGTATCTGCTTGTTGTGCTGGTTATTTTCCAAAGGGGGACCGTCTCCTTTTCGTCACGATACCGCAAGCCTGTAAAATGGTGGTATTTTGTTCCCCTGCTGGTTTATATCTTTCTGACCACCGCTTTTGCAAGCCAAATCATTTCATTTATCGGGCCTTCCAGGGTTTCTGTTTTTTGCAGTCCTATCGGCGACAGGGTTGTGTACTGGATGTTTCCGGAGCTGAACATTATTTTTTTGGCCATCTACCTGTTTACCGTTCTGGCAGTGCTCACCTATTGGGAACCCATTGTCAAATACTCAGAAAACACTCCCTACCTGGCGCCGGTTTTCGGGCTTTTGGTCGTCAATTTCACCAACCTGTTTTTTTTTGGTGATATCACAGAACCGCAGGTGGTCAAACCCTTGGTTGTCTGGTTAATATTCATGATTGCCACGATGCTGCTTGGCGCTTTCATTGTTATAAAGGATTTGAAAAGGGGGTTGAAACGGGAGATCGCCCGTAAAAAGGTTGCGCAGGAACAGGATGCCGCGCAGAAAAAAAAGAAATTGTTGTTGATTTATCCGATTAATGAACTGATTGCCGGACTTACGGTCCGGAGTTATTCCGTCAATCCCCCGCTGGCCATGGCCATTCTGGCCGGTTTAACCCCCAGGGACCAGTTCCACATTTCTTTTCTGGACGAACAGTTTGAACCTTTCGTTTATGAAGATGCTGACCTGGTGGCCATTACCGCGTTTACGGCCTATGCCAACCGGGCCTATGAGATCGCCGCGCTTTACCGGGAAAATGGGACGCCCGTGGTCATGGGCGGCATCCATGCCACCATGTGCACCGATGAGGCATTGAATTATGTGGACTGTGTGGTGCGGGGAGAGGCGGAAGATGTATGGGCCGATGTTTTGCGGGATTTTCTGGATGGGAATCTGAAGCGGGTTTATGAAGGCACGTGGCCGGAACTGAAAAACATGCCCCAACCGGATCGGTCCATTTTTGACAGTCGCTATGTTTCCAGCTCTATCCAGACCTCCCGGGGGTGTCCCTGGAACTGCAAATACTGTTCCGTGACCGCGTTTAACGGCCACCGGTACCGGGAGCGACCGGTAAATGAAATTCTGGATGAACTGGAAACCATTCCCAACCGGTATCTTTTTTTTATTGACGATAATCTCATCGGCTACAGCAAGGCTTCGGAACAAAGAGCATTGGATCTTTTCAAGGGGATGGTGGATAGAAAAATCTACAAGCGTTGGATCACCCAGACCACCATCGATATCGGCAACAAGCCCGAGCTTTTGAAGTGGGCGGCCAGAAGCGGATGCTTGCTGTTGTTCATCGGCCTGGAGTTCATTGATCGTGAAGAACTGAAACAGATGGACAAGCATTTTGCGCTGAAAGTGGATTATTCAAAGGCGCTGAAGAACATCAATCGCGCGGGCATCGGTGTGATCGGGGCGTTTATTTACGGAAGCGACTATGATACCAGAGAGAAAATGCTGAAACGGGCTGAATTTGTGCGAACGAATCGGATCGACGCCATGCAGCAGAGCAAAATGACGGCGTTTCCCGAAACCCAAGTGTTTAAACAACTCAAGGCAGAAGGCCGGATCATCTATACCGATTACCCCGAAGACTGGGAGAAGTATAATTTTTATGAACTCACCCACGTCCCCCTGAACATGGAACGGGAGGAGTTCATCCGCACGTTTCGTTATTGCGTGTCAAAAACCTATGCCTATCGCACCATATGGATCAAGGCGCTGAAAACCTTATGGCACACCCGGAATTTGGAAACGGCCGCGGCGGCCATGCGCCTCAACTTCAGCTATCGCGCATTGAGCCTCTATCATATGGAAAACCAGCTTTCCCAGGAACAAAAGCGTTAGTCCGGTCATATGACTTGATACTCAATTTTGTTCATCAATGTCATTAACTTAACGAAGGGGTTTATAACATAGATGAAAGCGCCCCTTCGTTCCAACGCTGAACTCGGGAACGAGTGAAGTACGCTGGGACATAAATTTGGTGATGTATGTTCTTCCTGCGTTTCATGTCCTTCATGGTTAAATTCATCAGGTTTCAATTACCATGAAGAACATGAAGTGCAGGAAGGCTGAATGCAGACATCGGTTGTAACAGCATCTCTGCCCTTAGTGTATTAAGCCGGATTTTTCCAATGTAATCATTCCGGGCTCTTCGCAAGCTGCCTTTTTTATGCCGGACGGTGGAGGGGAAGGACCGGTGTGGTGTGAATTCAAAAAGCGGGGACGGTGGTCGATCTTTCCGGATCGTGCTGTGTACGCCCGTCACCCTGTCCGTATCGACATCGGACAGGCCATAGACGCACCGCTTAGTCCCGGCCCGTCGTCCCCGCGTATGATTTGTTTTAAAAGTCCCTTATTGGCGTATAGCGGCAATGAAACGGGTGGCACCATTCAATATATCCGTCAGCATATTCAAAACCAGCCCCAACCCCCAGCAGAATCCTGTCAAAGGGATGAAGATGCCCATAACGTCAGGGTGAAAGGCATCAATGGCACCGGCCATAAGCGCAAAACCGAAAAATCCTTTTAAAATCATCCACATGGTATAATAAAATTAGCCGATTCTGACTTACCTGTCAAGCTGTTGCAAGAACGGCATAACCTCTCTGTCATTCACAAAATGCGGCCACCCCGATTATGTAAGGAAACGGGAAGGTTTGACAGATAAGCGCAGCAGGGCTATAGTGGTTTGGAAACTGGGAGGGCGTGGGCCGGAATATGCAAACGGTTATGGAAAATAAATCCGGAGGTCGTTTTTTCGGCGACCGCCTGTGGAACTTCAGAAGTGAGGTATTGCCCTGTGCCGCGTGATGAAAAACAGACCCGAACCGAACTGGATTGATCCGGTGCTTTTTGATCTTGGGTGGAGCGAAGCTTTGATCCACACGGAAACGACGCCCGGAGGAGTGGATATCATCGACGGTGTTCCCAGCAAACGAAAGGGCCGCACCGATTATCTGCTCTGTGTGCCGGTGGGCGAAGGCCGGCCGCCATCCTCAGTCAGGCCTTTGATTTTGAGGAGCCCCGGTCATGAGCTTTGACCCGCAACAGCCATACAACGACCTGCCTCTGCTGCCGCCCAAAGCGGATTTGGAAACAAAGCGGGTGTTAAAGTGCCTGGTGGCCGCCAATCAATCCCTGGGCGAGTTAAAGGGATATGCCGAACTGCTGCCCAACAAATCCATTATCATCAACTCCATTGTTTTGCAGGAGGCCAAGGACAGCTCGGAGATCGAAAATATCGTCACCACCCATGACCAACTGTATCAAGCCATGGCGACAGATCAAACGGCGATGGAACCGGCGGTGAAGGAGGTTTTGAATTACCGCCGTGCGCTTTACCTGGGCTTTGACCGGGTCAAAGCCCGCGGCCTGTTGACCACCAATATCATTCTGGCCGTGCAGGAGGCCCTGGAACAGAGCCGGGCGGGAATCCGCAAGCTGCCCGGCACCAAACTGGTGAACGACCGGACCGGCGAGGTAATGTATACCCCGCCGGAAAATGAAACGGTAATCCGGGACCTGCTGGCCAACCTGGAAGTCTATATCCATGCGGAAGAAGATGATCTGCACCCGTTGGTCAAGCTGGCGGTGATTCATTATCAGTTTGAGTCCATTCATCCCTTTTATGACGGCAACGGCAGAACCGGCCGTATCATCAACGTGCTTTATCTGGTCATGAAGGAACTGCTGTCCGATCCCCTGCTGTATTTAAGCCGCTATATCATTGAACATAAAACCGATTATTACCGGCTGCTGCGACGGGTCACGACCGAAGAGGTCTGGGAGGAATGGATCTGTTTCATGCTGACCGCGGTGGAAAAGACCGCTGAAGCCACCCTGGATTTAAGCAAGGCCATTGTGGCCCTGATGGAAGGCGTTCGGAAAACCATTCAGGAACAACGGTCGAAAATCTATTCCCACGAACTGGTGGAAACCTTGTTTGTTCATGTGTATACGAGAATCGACGACCTGGTGGAACGGGGCATTGCCTCCCGCAACGTGGCGGCACGATATCTTAAGGAGTTGGAATCAATAGGGATTTTGAAAAGTAAAAAGGCGGGAAGAAGCGTTTTGTATATCAATACTCAACTATTTGATTTATTTGAAAATTATTATGATATGCACTGATTTTTAAAAAATCAGTGCATATTTTGAAATTATGCACTGCGGCAGTGCATATCCTGCCAATATCAGGGACCACGGAAAGGCAAGGGGTATTCTCGGTTATGGCGGCGTCGGACACGATTAAAAATCTGGTGGAAACCTTTGCTTCCCATCTGGAGGCCTACAAAAAAGGCACTTACAACGAAACCCAGTTGCGCCGGGAGTTTATCGATCCCTTTTTCGAAGAGCTGGGCTGGGATGTCAGCAACAAACAGGGCTATGCCGAGGCGTACAAAGATGTCATCCACGAAGACGCCATCAAGGTGGGCGGCGTTACGAAGGCCCCGGACTATTGCTTTCGCGTGGGCGGCACCCGCAAGTTCTTCCTGGAAGCCAAAAAACCCTCCGTCAACATCAAAGAAGACATCCATCCCGCCTTTCAGCTGCGCCGCTACGGCTGGACCGCCAAGCTGCCCCTGAGCATCCTGACCGATTTTGAGGAGTTTTCCGTCTACGACTGCCGGGTAAAACCCGCCAAAACCGACAAGGCCCCGGCCGCCCGCATCCTCTATCTCAAATACACCGACTACATCGACAAATGGGACGAGATCGCCGCAATCTTTTCCCGCCAGGCCGTTTTAAAAGGCTCCTTTGACAAATATGTGGACTCCGGCAAGGGCAAGCGGGGCACCGCGGAAGTGGATGCCGCCTTTTTGCAGGAGATTGAACGCTGGCGCGATCTGCTGGCCAGAAATATCGCCCTGAGAAATTCCGAATTGTCCCAGAGGGAACTCAACTTTGCCGTGCAGCGCACCATTGACCGCATCGTCTTTCTGCGCATCTGCGAGGACCGTGGCATTGAAGATCCCGGCCGCCTGATGGCCCTGCAAAACGGGGAAAATTGTTATACCCGGCTGTTTGAGCTGTTCCGCCAGGCTGACGCCAAATACAACTCCGGCCTGTTTCATTTTAAAAAGGAAAAGGGCCGGGAGCACTGCGACCAGCTCACGCCCGATCTGGCCATTGACGACGCGGTCTTAAAAGACATCTTCCGCCACCTCTATTATCCGGACAGCCCCTATGAGTTTTCCGTTCTGCCGGCCGATATTCTGGGCCAGGTATATGAGCGGTTTCTGGGCCGGGTGATCCGCCTGACCCCCAAACACCAGGCCAAAATCGAGGAAAAACCGGAAGTCCGCAAGGCCGGCGGCGTCTATTATACTCCCACCTATATCGTGGACTATATTGTCCGCCAGACCGTGGGCAAACTGGTGGAGGGCAAAAGGCCCGGGCCCCGTGGCGGGGTGAGCAAGCTGAAAATCTGCGACCCGGCCTGCGGTTCGGGATCTTTTTTAATCGGGGCGTACCAGTTCCTGCTGGACTGGCACCGGGATCAGTACCTGGCCGATGGCCCGGAAAAATGGGCCAAAGGCAGGACCCCGGCCCTGTATCAGTCCCGGCACGGGGAATGGCGTCTGACCACGGACGAGCGCAAAAGAATTCTACTCAACAATATTTACGGCGTGGACATCGACCAGCAGGCCGTGGAAGTGACCAAATTGTCCTTGCTGCTGAAAGTCCTGGAAGGCGAGGATGAACAGAGTATCGGCAAGCAGTTGGCCCTGTTCCAGGAACGGGTCCTGCCGGACCTGGGCGATAATATCAAGTGCGGCAACTCCCTGATCGGCCCGGATTTTTACGACCAGCAGCAGATGAGCCTGCTGGATGAAGAGGAGATGTTCCGGATCAACGCCTTTGACTGGCAGACCGAATTTCCCGACATCATGGCCGACGGCGGCTTTGACGCCGTGATCGGGAATCCGCCGTATATTCAGCTTTCAATGGCCGACTATTATAATGAAACGGTTAGCTCATATTTAGCAAGCCGATATTCTTCTTCGATGGGAAGACTGAATACGTTCGGTTTGTTTATTGAAAAAGTATTGACTTCCATCTTAATCAAAAAGGGTTATTTTAGTTTCATTGTTCCTAATACTTTGTTAACCCAAGAGTACTACCAAGCATTAAGAAAACTGATCTTGAATCATCAAATTATAAAGATCACAAATTATAGATATCCCGTCTTCAAAGCCGCTGTTGTTGAAACCATCGTTTTTGTTCTTTGCAACTCTAACCCCAATGCCGTTTCCTTAACAGACAGTTTTGTATTCATAAAAAAATCGGCGCTGTTTAACCCGGTGTCGCCTTGGAAATTTTCTTCCGGGTCGGACAGGCTCGGTTGTCTGAATAAATATGAT
>JAXHVL010000135.1:0-9980 GCA_034189225.1 Thermodesulfobacteriota bacterium | reverse complement strand
GTTGGGATTTTCTTTCTTCAAAATCGAAATCGCTATCGGGATCGGAATCGACGCTGTAGGCCGATTGATCCTCTCGAACTTGGTAGCCTCTTCCGCCGAGACGGCTGAGCATCGCGGCCATTCAGTCGAGTTCATCCAGTTTCTTGTGTCCAAGCGCCATATCTCTTTGATCCCGATAGCGATCCCGATTTCGATTTGGATTATCCCAACCACGGAATACACGGAAGGGCACGGAAGGAACGGATACAGTCAGGTGCAGCCATCAGGCCAGATGGTGCGTATGATTATGGATGAAATAGAAAAGCCATGCCTGCTGATAATCGGTGAGGTTCTGAAATTCCACCGAACACCGCATGGTCATTGTGAAATGACCGGTCGTCTGAACGGGAATTCCGCTACCAGCCTGGCTTTAAACAGGGGCGGGGGGTGCTGGAATCATACCATTCCCCCTGATATGGCCAATGAGCCCTGGTTGAAGCATCCGGTCCGCCGTTATGGAAAAAGCCCCGTTAAGGGTTCGTCACAAAATAAGTTGGGCAAATTTGGCGCCGGAATTTTTTCCGTCTTCGAGACGCGAGGAGGGAGAATAGCAAGCTATTTGACCGACGAAGCAACAAAGAAGACGGGAAAAAGAACAAGCCAAATGGTCAAGTTATTTTGCGACGAACCCTAAGACGGCCATGTGCCCAAAAAGGCGACGAAGATGCTCACAATGATTGATTCCATTGCAGCTTACGATATATAATGTTTTCTGTTTTGTATGACGGATAGTTGGGGTAGTATAAACGCTATCGGGAGCGTTATTCTGTACCGAATTGTCGCTAGTGTCCATCCAGAAATCAGATATTTTGGCCGAGTTCAAGGAAGGCGAAAATTTTAACCGGAGGAATACTTAGCGTATTTCGAGGATTAAAATTTGAACCTGACGCAGAAATCGGGCAAAATAGCAATTTATGGATGGGCACTCGCTAACTGCCTGGAACGCCCCCACGCACCGGACAGGTTGAAAAACAGATTGAAGATATTGAAGATATGAACTAATATACTAATTTTATTAAAACATAAAAGAAATTAATTTACCAGGAGATTTTTATGGAATATGAAAAATGGCTGAAGGATCGCTATCCGGATAAATATGTAGATGCCGCCCAGACCGCGATCAAGAACATAAAAAGCGGCGACCGGGTATTTATCGGCACGGGATGCGGCGAACCCCAGCACCTGATCAAAACCATGGTCAACGACACCTCCATTCAGGACATTATGGCCTACCAGATGCTGTCATCGACCTTTGCACAGTTTGTCAATGACGAGTCGTTCCTTCGGCGGTTTTTTCTGAAACTCTTTTTTATCAGCCGGGACATGCGTAAAGCCGCGTTTGACGGCAAAATCGAATATATACCGGCTTACCTCTCCCAGATCCCGGCACTTTTTCAGAACAGGCATATCGGTCTGGATGTGGCCCTGATCCAGGTGAGCCCGCCGGACCGTTTCGGTTTCTGCAGCCTGGGGGTATCGGTGGACATTACCAAGGCCGGTGCCGAAAACGCCAAAACCGTTATCGCTCAGGTCAACCCCATGATGCCCAAGACCTTCGGCAACAGCTTTATACATGTGGACGATATCGATTACCTTGTTTTTCATAAAGAGCCCCTGGTGATCGGCCTCCACGAAGCCGAGGACAATGAAGTTTCCCGACGGATCGGTCATTATGTATCTCAGCTGATTCCGGACGGCGCCACCCTTCAGGTGGGGTTCGGCCAGCTGCCCAACTACATCCTGAAATATTTGGAAAATAAAAACGATCTCGGACTTCACACCCAGCTGATTACCGACGGCATGATCCCCCTGTTCGAGAAAAAAATTATCACCAATAAACGCAAAACCCTGCTGCCCGGCCGGGCCGTGGCCTCACTGTGCATGGGATCGGAAGAACTTTACCGGTATGTGCACAAAAACCCCCATTTTGATTTCCGGTCCTCTGAGTTCGTCAACGACCCCACGGTCATCGCCCGTAACGACGATCTGGTGTCCATCAGTTCGGCACTGGAAGTGGACCTCACGGGCCAGGTATGTTCCGACTCGGTGGGACATCTGTTTTACAGCGGCATCGGCGACCAGGTGGACTTTCTCAGGGGCAGTGCCATGTCCAGAGGCGGATTTTCCATCATCGCCCTGCCCTCCACCGCCCAGCACGGAAAGGTCTCCCGTATCGTCTCCCATCTCAGCGAAGGCGCCGGCGTGGCAACCACCCGCGGGGACATCCATTTCGTGATAACGGAGTACGGGATAGCGGAACTGCACGGCAAGGGCATTTACCAGCGAACCATCGAGCTGGCCCAGATCGCCCATCCCAAATTCCGGGAGGAACTGATCGATGTGGCGAAAAAACATCACTACATCTTTCCCGATCAACTGCCCCCGGCCCAGGAAGACCTGCTGTTTCTGGAAGGGTACAAAAGCTCGCTGAAACTCAAAGACGGCCGGACTGTGGAGTTCCGGCCCCTTCTGCCCTCGGACGAGTTCTCATACCGGAATTTCTTTTATTCCCTCAAGGGCGAGACCATCTACTACCGGTTTTTTCATAAAAAACGGATATTCTCCCACGAAATGCTGCAGAAACAATGGTCGGCAGTGGACTATCGCAAAAACATGTCCATTATCGGCCTGGTGCGGGGAAAGGGCCGGAAGGAATTCATGGCCATCGGTTCTTATGCAAAGAGCGAAAATCCGGATTATGCGGAAGTGGCCTTCGTGGTCCGGGAGGATTTCCAGAACATGGGCATCACCTCCTATATGCTGAAAAAACTGGAAGAAATCGCCAAGGAGAATCACTACAAAGGCTTCTGCGCCACCGTGCTGGCGGACAACACCGCCATGCTGCATATTTTCAAGAAGCATTATAAGAATGCAAAAGTCAGCCGCACCGAGGCCAACGAGACCAGGGTAATAATGGATTTCAACAGTGAATGATCCCCATGCCATGCCGATGGCATCCGAAGCATGGCAGCAGCTTATCCGGCAAGGCGCGCGGGACATGGGCCTTTACCTCACTGACCCGCAGTTGCGGATGTTTGCTGCCCATGCCACAGAGCTTTACCGCTGGAATAAAAAAATCAATCTCACCGCCATCAGCGAACCGGCATCAGCAGCTGTGAAGCACTTTCTCGACGCCATTGCCCCCGCCGGTCTCATCCCGGACAGGGGGCATCTGCTGGATATCGGTACCGGCGGGGGATTTCCCGGCATTCCGCTGAAAATTGTAAAACCGGGCCTTTCGGTCACCCTCGTGGATGCCGCCGCCAAAAAAATCAACTTTACACGGCAGGTAATCCGCCTGCTGGGACTGACGGGCATCACCGCACACCACTGCCGCCTTACCCCTTCGGAGCGGCCGCCGTACTTTATCGCCGGATTCGACACCGTCATCTGCCGGGCATTTACATCCATCAGCAACTTTGTATGCACGGCCGCCGACTTCATTCCCGAAGCCGGACGGCTCATTGCCATGAAGGGGGGTGACTGCGCCGAAGAACTAACCGACCTGCAACGCCTTGAATTACAGGCCCCTGACGGCCGGATGACCCCGGCCGCCGAATTGTTCACGGTGGATGTTCAGCCTTACCGCCTCTACCATTTGAAAAATGAGCGAACTCTGGTGGTCCTGACAAAGCAGGCGACCGCCAGTATTCGAAACAAATCCGAATATCAAATTTTCCAATGACCAAAACAGATACCAGAGTGTTCCGGGGCATCAAAGCGATGCATTTATCTTCGTGTCCTTCGTGCTCTTCGTGGTAATCAACTCCAGACGATTGAACCAGGAAGTTCACGAAGGACACGAAGGGTGAGTTCAGACTATAAACAATCCCCTTGAGTAACCAAAGTGCGGGGCGGCCTTTCTTTTGCATACTTTTCTTTGGGCGAGCAAAGAAAAGTATGAAAGAAAAATGGGGCATTTAGCACAAATAGCGGTAAAAAACCAAGTCTCGGGTACGTTACTTTCTGCAAAAACGCCGCGGCGGGGCTGAAAGCTTTTTACGAGATCATCAAATTTGAGTCTGACGCAGAAATCGGGCAAAATCACATTTTATGCATGGAAACTTGTTAACGCTTCCCTTGACACACCGCGTGTTTCTCCTTTACAAAAATGCATCATACATATAAACTTATCTATTTAATCGAAACAGACACAATAAAAGCGAAAACAAGGACAACAGGGCCATGGATTACAAAAAAACACTGAATCTGCCATCAACAAAGTTTCCGATGAAGGCCTCGCTGGTACAGCGGGAGCCGGAACAACTCAAACAATGGGAACAAGACCGGCTGCATGAAAAAATCAGGACCGCTACCACGGACAGACCCCGGTACATCCTCCATGACGGCCCCCCTTATGCAAACGGCAGGATTCATATCGGTACCGCCCTGAATAAGATACTGAAGGATTTTATCGTTCGAAACCGCCGCATGGCGGGTTTTCGGGTGGATTACGTTCCGGGATGGGACTGCCACGGCCTGCCCATCGAGCACAATGTGGACAAGGAACTGGGGCCAAGGAAAAAGACGGTGTCCCAGATCGAAAAACGGGATATCTGCCGCAAGTACGCAGAAAAGTATATCGATATCCAGCGGGAGGAATTCAAGCGACTGGGGGTCATGGGCGAATGGAACGATCCCTACCTCACCATGAATTTCGGGTATGAGGCCATTATCGCCCGGGAATGCTGCGATTTTGCCATTAACAAAAGCCTGATCAAAAGCAAAAAGCCCATTCACTGGTGCTGCAGCTGCCAGACGGCACTGGCCGAGGCGGAAATCGAATACGGCAACGAAGACTCGCCCTCCGTGTATGTGAAATTCCCGGCCGGCGACGACCTGTCGGAAAGCATTCCCGAGCTGGCGGGCAAATCCGCGGCCATGGTGATCTGGACCACTACCCCCTGGACGTTGCCGGCAAACCTGGCCATTGCCCTGCACCCGGACTACGAATACGCGGCCGTGGAAACCCCGAAGCACGGGGTGCTGATCCTGGCCGCCGAGCTGGTTAAAACCTGCATGGAAATCTTCGGTATCACCGACTACAAAGTGATTGCAAAATTTCCGGCGTCGCGCCTTGAACGGAAAAATTTCTTCCATCCTCTGTATGACCGGAACGCCTTGGTGATCACCGGCACTCACGTGACCCTGGAGGCGGGGACCGGGTGCGTGCACACCGCGCCGGGCCACGGGGCGGAGGACCATATCGCAGCCCTGGAATACGGCCTTGATATCTATTCCCCGGTGGACGGCACCGGCCGGTTTACCGAGGATGTAGAACACTTTGCCGGCCGGTTCGTGTTTGAGGCGGACAGCGCCATCATTGCCATGCTGGACGAGGCCGGTATGCTGCTGGCCCAGCAGACCATCTCCCATTCCTATCCGCATTGCTGGCGGTGCAAAAAACCGGTGATTTTCCGGGCCACGCCCCAATGGTTCATCTCCATGGACAATACCGGCCTTCGCGACAAGGCGCTGGCGGAAATCGACACCGTCACCTGGATTCCGGCATGGGGCCGGGACCGGATATACAGCATGATCGCCAACCGGCCGGACTGGTGTGTCTCGCGGCAGCGATCATGGGGGGTGCCCATTACGGTGTTTTTCTGTGAACAATGCGAAACCGTCCTGATGAACGAAGCCATCCGCGACCGGATCGAATCCCTGTTCCGGGAACACGGAGCGGATATCTGGTTTGAAAAGGACGCCGCCGAATTCATAGGGGCGGACGCCGAATGTCCGGCCTGCGGCAGCCGGTCCTTTGTCAAGGAGACAGACATTCTGGATGTCTGGTTCGATTCCGGTGTGAGCCATGCAGCGGTTCTGGAACAACGGTCAGAACTCGGCTGGCCGGCGGACCTTTATCTGGAAGGCAGCGACCAGCACCGGGGCTGGTTTCACAGCTCACTGCTCACGGCCGTGGGGACCCGGGGCAAGGCCCCCTATAAATCCGTGCTCACCCACGGGTTCGTGGTGGACGGCGAGGGCAAAAAGATGTCCAAGTCCCTGGGCAACGTGATCGCGCCCAAGGAAATCATCAACAAATACGGCGCGGAAATTCTCCGGCTCTGGGTAGCGGCTTCGGATTACCGGGAAGACATCCGGATATCGGACAATATAATCAAGCAGCTCAGCGACGCCTATAAGAAAATCCGCAACACCTGCCGGTTCATCCTTGGCAACCTGTATGATTATTCGCCGGGCGACGATGCTGTGGCATACGACAAAATGCCCGAGGTCGACCGATACATGCTCTACACCCTGAACCGGCTGACCGAAAGGCTCCAGAATGCCTACGATGCCTGCGAGTTCCACGGGGTTTATCACCGGCTCTACAATTACTGCACGGTGGATCTGTCGGCCTTTTACCTGGATATTCTCAAGGACCGGCTCTACACCTCGCCGCCGGCCTCAATAGAGCGGCGCAGCGCCCAGACGATTATTTACCGGGTACTTGACGGTATTGTGCGGTTCATGGCTCCCATTCTCCCCTTTACCGCCGAGGAAATCTGGCGGTTCATGCCCGCGGCCGACGGAGCGGAAAGCGTTCATCTGGCCGGGCTGCCCGCGGTTGCCGATGAATGGGAAGACCCTATCCTGGCCCGGAAATGGGAACGGGTGCTGATGGTCCGCGGCGAAGTCACCCGCGCCCTGGAAACGGCCAGGGCCAGAAAGGAGATCGGCCATCCCCTGGATGCCCGGATCACCATCAGTGCGGACGACAACCTGACCGGCATGCTCAAAACTTACAATGATGACCTGCGGGCCCTGTTCATTGTGTCCAATGTCGTGCTGGGGGACGCCGGTGACACGGCCGGGGAAGTCTACAAAAGCGATGTCATCGACGGATTGACGATCCGCGTCACCCGGGCCCCGGGTGAAAAATGTGAACGGTGCTGGGTCCATGACGTGTCCGTGGGCCAGGACACAAAGCACCCCACCGCCTGCAAGCGGTGTATCAAGGCGCTGAAGCAGATCGAAAAATGACCCGAAAAGCCAAATACCTCATGCTGATCTGGATCGCGGGGCTGACGTTTATCCTTGACCAGACGACCAAGCTGATCATCCTGAAAACCATGGGCATTCATCAGACGATTCCCGTAATTCCCGGATTCTTCAATATCACCCGGGTGCACAACCCGGGCGGGGCGTTTGGATTCATGGCGGGCCAGAGCCACGGCATCCGGGCCGCCCTCTTTCTGGTGATATCGATCCTGGCCGCCGGCTTCGTGCTGTATCTTTATAAAAAAACCGAACGGCAATACCTGTTTCTCCTGGCATCACTGGCATTGATTTTCGGCGGCGCGCTGGGGAACCTGGCCGATCGGCTCCGGTTCGGCGCGGTAGTCGATTTTCTGGATTTTTATGTTCAGACCCTCCACTGGCCCGCATTCAACGTCGCGGACAGCGCCATCTGCGTGGGGATGGCCGTGCTGATCTACCATATTCTGTTTAAAAAAATACCGCTGTAAAACACCGGACCCGAGGGGCCGGACCATTACAACAGGAATAACGAGCCATGCACCCGATCCTGATTAAAATCGGCAATATTCATATTTACACCTACGGCCTGTTTGTGGCGCTCGGGCTGCTGACGGGCCTTTGGATGGCGAGCCGGGAAGCGAAAAAAGCCGGCATCGAGGGCGACCGGATCATGGATATGGCCTTTTTTGCCGCCCTGTTCGGCATCGCCGGGGCGCGCCTGTTTTATGTAGTCCTCAATCCCTCGATGTTTGCCGGCAATCTGCTGGGGATTCTGAAAATATGGGAGGGCGGCCTGGTCTTTTACGGGGGCTTTATCGCCGCCGCCCTCGCCGCACTCGTATATATCAAAAAACGCCGGCTGCCGCTGGGCACCACCGCCGATATTCTCGCACTGGCAATGCCCCTGGGACACGCCGTCGGGCGCATCGGTTGCTTTTTCGCTGGCTGTTGCCACGGCAAAGTCACGGATCTGCCATGGGGCGTCTGCTTTAACGACCCCAACACCCTGGCCCGGCCCATGGGCGTACCTTTGCACCCCACCCAGCTTTATTCAAGCGCCGGCAACCTGATTGTTTTTCTGATTATCCTGGCATTGCACCGAACAAATCGGTTTGCGGGAAAACGAATTTTCGTATACGTCATGCTTTACGGCGTCACCCGCTCCTTTATCGAAATCTTCAGGGGAGATGAGCGAGGCACCGTGATGATGGACTGGCTGTCCACATCCCAGGCCATCGGCATCACGGCGGCGGTTATTGCAGCGGTATGCCTTGTGGTATTGCAGAGAAAAAACGGCAATGGCTGAGATCAAACACACCGAACTGGAACAGCACCTTGCGGACGCCGCCGCGTTTGCCCCGGTCTACCTGATTTACGGGGAGCCGTTTTTCTACAAGAAGGCATTTGACACCCTGGTGTCGGCCATCGTGCCCGATCATCAGAAGGCCTTTAACCTGGAAATCCTGGACGGTACGGAAGAAAATGTTTACGAAGCCATCGAACGGGCGGCCACCTTTTCGCTGGACAGCGCCCCCAGTGTCATCGGATTCTGCGACACCCATATTTTTCATGCCCGGGAGGACAAAAGCCGACTGGTCAACACCATCAAAACCGCCGCGGCCGACAACGAAATGAAAAAAGCGGCCAACGCCTTTATCAAACTGCTGTCCCTGCTGGATATCGATATGGCTGAAATTAATGACAGGGACCATCAGGCCATTCTGGGGGCGGACCCAGATCCATCGACCGGTGATCCGGAGTGGCTGGCACAGGTACGCTCCTTTTGCAGCCAGAACAGTATAACCACCGGTTCAGGGAGCAGTGCAATGGAAGCCCTTCAACGGGCCGTCGAAAAAGGATTTGCTCCGGGCAACCATCTGGTCATTACCACTGAGGTGGCGGACAAGCGCCGAAAGCTGTACAAAACCATTCGTGAACACGGTGTTATTGTGGACTGCGCGGTGGCAAAAGGCAGCCGGCAGGCGGACAAACGGGATCAGCAGGCGGCCCTGACCAATATTGCCGAGGAACGCCTGAAACCCCTGGGAAAAAGCATCAATCGGCCGGGGTTCGAGGCATTGTGCGAAAAAACAGGATTTGATCCCCATACGTTTGCAAACAGCCTGGAAAAGCTCGCCGCCTATGCCGCCGACCGGGATACGATCACCCCGGCGGATGTGACCGCCGTGCTACGGCGCACCCGGACCGATCCCATCTATGAACTGACCAACGCCATTGCCGACCGGGCCCCTCAGCAGGCGCTTTTCCTTGCCAAAAGTCTTCTGTCCGGTCCGGATGCGGCCCATCCCCTTCAAGTCATCGCCGCCATCGGCAACCAGATCAGAAAACTCACCGTCATCAGGGATTTTATGGAAAGCGATCAGGGAAAATGCTGGCACGACGGCATGGGGTTTGATCAATTCAAGCGCACGGTGGCCCCGGCGCTGGAAGCTCATGATGCGACACTCATTGAACAGATCAAACAGCGTGATGCCGTGTTAACAGAAAAAAATGCGGGGAAAAAATCAAAAAAGAAAACCGCCGCCCCCACCGATCTGCTTATCGGGGCAAACATGAAAAACCTCTATCCCACCTTCAAAAACTTTGAAAAAACCGCCAATTTTTCATTGCGTGAATTACTTGAGGCCTTCCGGCATCTTCAGAATGCGGACCTGAAGATCAAGCGGGGTGGCGATGCCGTTCTTATCATGGAACATCTCATCATGACCCTTGCCGCGACAGCGCCATCGTGCACGAAAACATCCTGAGCACACAAACTCAACAACCATCCCGGCCTTTATGGCGGGATGGATTGAAAAAAACGGCTGAAAGCCGGGATACGGGTCTACAGACCAGTTAATGCTCCGTCTTGAAATTACCATCTTTCTCAGGTTCAAAATGGTACTCAATATTAAATTCGAAACACGAAGGCACGTGATTCTTAAACTCACCCTTCG
>JAXHVL010000134.1:0-29336 GCA_034189225.1 Thermodesulfobacteriota bacterium | reverse complement strand
AATCCGACTGACGAATGTCTGGTAACATATTTTGGCTCCTTTCTGTGTTTTATTGCGTAGTATCACAGAAAGGAGATAAAAAATCAAGAAAAAATTATTTAAGTTGCGTTGTAGGGTTAAACTGCCAATTTGTTGTAAACAAGTCAGTTTTATTCAATTTTTCAGTTTATTGCCAGATTATTCAGTTTGCCGAAACAACTGAACAGCTACACGTGCCCAGCCCCTTGCAGCGCAGCCGAGCAGGGGAGGTTTTTTCGGAAGACGCGGGCAGACATTGTAGGGGCGGCCCCCTGTGGCCGCCCGACTGATGGGCAACCACAGGGGGTTGCCCCTACAAAAGCACCGCAGGTGAGCGAGTTTCTGCCCGCGCCGAAAAAACCGCCCCTGCGAGGGGAGCCAAAGGCCAAGCTGCGGGGCGCCCTTTCTTTTGCATACTTTTTTTCTTTGGGCGAGCAAAGAAAAGTATGAAAGAAAAATGGGGCGTTTAGCGCAAATAGCGGTAGCAATATAGTTGCTCTATCCCGGATATTTCATGAAATATCCGGGATATGCCCTGCTGATTCGTGTCAATTGACGTGAATTCGTGGGCCTAGCTTTATCCGCCCACGAATTGACACGAATCGGCACGAATTTTATTTTCTCCTGTGCAGGTGTGTGGGAACCAGGTGCAACGTTTATCGATTCCGATTCCGAAGTTGAGTTTGATCTCCCTGGATTTGCTGTTGACAGAAACCGGATGAAAGAGTACATTAAAATTTTGTGCGCCCGTAGCCCAGGGGATAGGGCGTCAGCCTCCGGAGCTGAAGATCGCAGGTTCGAATCCTGCCGGGCGTACCATTTTTTTGCATCTCCGGGCATCGTCGGACAACCGCCAGCGGCTCATGACCAGAAACCTCAAACTCACCATCGAATACGACGGCACTCATTACCACGGATGGCAGCGTCAGAAAGCAGATGCCACGGTTCAGGAAGCCATTGAAACCGCCCTTTTTACTATGACCCGGAAACCCGTCACCCTTATCGGTTCCGGACGGACCGACGCCGGGGTCCACGCCCGGGGGCAGATCGCCAATTTCAGAACCGACAGCCGCATTGATCCCCGGAGCTTTCAAAAAGGACTCAACAGCCTCCTGAATGACGATATTGCTATTCAGGATTGCAGCGAGGGTCCGCCCGACTTCCATGCCCGCTACGATGCAATCGCCAAAACCTATCAATACCGAATTCTCAACAGAACAATCCCCACCGCCATTGACCGGCACTTCTCATGGCACATCAGATGCCCGCTGGATGTGACGGCCATGCAGACCGCCATGAAACATATAATCGGTCGGCACGATTTTAAATCTTTTGAAGGCGGCGGAAGCAATAAACCCAACACCGTCCGGGAAGTCAAGGCGACGACGATTTGCGAGGGAAACAACGGGATTGTCGTGCTGGAGATTAAGGCGGACGGATTCCTCCGGTACATGGTGCGCAACATCACCGGCACCCTGGTAGATGTGGGCACCGGCAAGCTTTCGCCGGACGCCATCCCCGGCATTCTCGAAGGCCGGGATCGCGCTCTTGCCAGCCCAACGGCGCCGCCGCAGGGGCTGTTTCTGATGTCCGTCGAATATTGACGGATTTTACTCAGCCAGTTCAACCCGGTTTCTGCCCAGTTCTTTCGCGCGATACATGGCCCGGTCCACCCGGTTTAAAAGCTGGCTTTCCCCTTCCTCGTGCCGGTACTCCGCCACACCGAAACTGCAAGTAACCCCGCCGGCCACCGTCAGCTTTCGTGCAGCGATCAACCGCCGCAGATGTTCGGCCAGGGTCGCAGCGCCCGTGTCTGAGGTGTTCGGGCATAGAACCAGAAACTCCTCTCCGCCCCATCGGCCAAGATTGTCCGCCTCCCGGATACTGGCCTGCAGAAAGCCGGAAATCTTTTTGAGCACGCTGTCGCCCGCCTGATGGCCATAGGAATCATTGATTTCCTTGAAATTGTCCACATCCAGCATAATGAGCGAGAAGCACTCACCGGTCCGTTGAACGCGCTTGATTTCATGCTGCAGGAGTTCCTCGAACTTCATCCGGTTAAACATTCCGGTCAGCGGATCGGTTACAGACAGCTGCTCCAGCTCCCGGCTTTTAACAGCCAGGCGCTGGTGGGCATTGCTGATCTTGCGGTTCAAAAAGGCAAGTTTGCGGTTCCAGAGAATAAACAGGCTGATGAGAAAAGCCCCGCCCGCCAGGATCTGAACCAAAAGGCGGATATCAAGCCCCTTGTCATAGCGGATAGACAGCCATTTCCGGGTGACTTGGCTCACTTCCCGCTCGGAAAGCGATGCCACGGCTTTATTCATAATGGCACTTAAAATCGGGGCGTCCTTTCTGATTCCCAGGCACAGAGACTCTTTATACGGCGTCTGACCGGCGATCTTCAGATCGTAGAGACCAAGCTGATGGATGGTGTGGCTGACCCGGTAAAGGCTGCCCATGGCCGCATCCACCTCTCCCCTGGACACATGCTGAAGGGCCTGACCCAGGTCCGGATAAAAACAAAGCTGAATACCGGGGAACCCCTCTTCAAGGTATTTGACGACCGGATTGCCCTGTACCACGCCCAGGCGCTTTTCCTCCAGGGCATGCAGATCCGGTATATAGGGCTGGTCATCCCGGGCCACCATCACATTGACGGATTCAATATACGGCTTGGAGAGAACGAAATTGCTTTCTTCCATGCTGCCCATGCTTCCTATGCTATCTTTACAGAAACTGGAAAGAAGATCGCATTTCCCGTTTTTTATGGCCGCAAGGCTTTCCTTCCAGCTTGTTGTGGGCAACGGCCGGATGGGAACCCCGATGCGCTTTTCCAGCAGTGCGATAATATCGGCGACGATGCCCCTGTATTCATCCGGGCCCTTTCCGGCACCCAGGGCTTCAAAGGGCAACCAGGACGGCCGGACGCAAATGGTGAGGGCTTCCTTCTCCTCAAGCCACTGCCGCTCCTGAGGGGAAAGCAGAATCCGGGAAGGTTCCAGGCCTGAATCCTGCGGGTTGATCCAGCGTCTGGCCAGCCCGGCCCGCTCTTGACGGCTGATCCTGGCCATGGCCTTCTCGAGGATATCGACGAGGATGCGCCGGTCCTTTCTCACCCCGATAGAAACCGGGGTATCCTCAAAATGCCGGCTTCCCATGATCGGAACGCTCTTGAGATCCGTGAGAAAATGCTGATTGATCAGGTAATCAAAAACCGGCTTCTCCGCCAGAGCCGCCTCCGCCTTACCGGCGGACACGGCCTTGAGGCAGTCCAGGATATCTTTTTCCACAGATATTTGCAGCCCTGAATAATGACGATTGAGAATCTCCTCATAATAGAAATCCTCCGGCACTGCCACAACTTTACCGGCCAGATCCTTCAGCCGGGTATATCGGTCATTGTCCTTGCGGACCACGATGCCGGAAAAAATGCTGAAATAAGGATCGGTAAAAGCGATGCGCTCCCGCCGGTCGGGTGTTTCCACAATATCGCAGAGACAGTCGAGCGTCCCTGCCTGCAGCATGCCCATGAACCCTTCCCAGGTGGGACCGGAGACATACTCGATCTCGATACCCAGCTTATCTGCCAGTAGGTTCATATAGTCGACGCAGAAACCGCTGAGCCTGCCTTTTGAATTGAAATTAAACGGCGGCCAGTTTTTTAAATTATCCACCCGTAGCACCGGGTGCTTGCGCAAAAAAACCTTTTCCTCGGTTGTCAGGTTGGCAACCCGATGTTCCTCCACAGGAATCCACTTCTGGGACAATTCCACTTTTTGCTTGTCGGTTACAGCATCCATAGCCTTCTGAAGGATGTCCCGAAGGACCCGGTACTCCTTTCGGACGGCCATATGAAGCCCCTGCGGTCCCAGCTCAGGAATTTTACTCTCTCCGCAGACCTGAAGGCTTCCCATAAAGCGAGTGGCCGTCAGATAGACCACGGAGCCCAGGTACCCGATGTAAGCATCCGCCTCGCCATATAAAACGGCCTCCAGCCCCTGCAACGTATTCTGGACCTGGTACCGGCCGATCTCCGGATGGCTCTCGGCAAGGACCTCTTCCTGCTTATAGCCCTTGGCCACGGCTACCGTCCGGCCTTTGAGCTCATCCACGCTTTGAATGGAACATGCGCCCTTCGGGGCCACGATGACATAAGGCAACGCCAGGTAGGATTCGGTAAAAGTCATGAAGCGCGTGCGGCTCTCGGTCTTCCACAGGCAGGGAAGCAGATCGATCTCTCCCTGGCGCAAAAGCCCCAGCAGCTCAAACCAGGTATAGCCGTTCACATATTCAAAGGACAGGCCCAGCCGCTCCTCCAGAAGCTCCAGATAATCAATGGCATACCCCTTGGGGCGTCCGTGTTCGCTGAAATCAAACGGCGGCCAGTCATCCTCGTTGCCCACCCGGATCACCGGATGGCGCTTAAGGAAAGCCTCCTCCTCGGCCGTCAGGTCAATGCCCCGAAAAACAGTATCCCTGCCGGTCGTTGAATGGGCCTGTGCCGTCCCGGAAAGGCTGTCGCCGGCGAAAGCCGGCTGCATAGGGGAATATGAAACAGCAAGAATCGTCAATAGAAAAAACACTGCCAGTCGGCCGGGAAATCGAAACATATACTTTCCAATGCGGCGAAGGCGGCCGTGCTGGCCGTGCTGGTTGGTTGTCATAGAAACGCTCACTTGCTTTTAAAGCCATTTTCTATAGCAAGACCGCTCCAGTGTGTCAATGTATTTGTGGCAGCCATATGGTGATGCGGGTTCCGGAAGCGCCAATCATTTCCCGTATGCAGCCAGCCGATCCCGCAGCCGGGTATACCGGCGGCCGGTTTTGTTGTTGTTGACGCCGATGGCAAGGGCCCGGGGCGTACCCACCATGACCACCAGCTGCCGGCCGCGGGTGACGGCGGTATAGATCAGATTCCGCTGAAGCAGAATATAGTGCTGAGTGAGCATGGGCATGACCACGGCTGGATATTCCGAGCCCTGGGATTTATGAACAGACACCGCATAGGCAAGGACGATCTCGTCCAGGTCGGCAAAGGGGTAATGCACCGGACGGCCGTCAAATTGGATCACCACTTCCCGGCTGTTGTTATCCACCCGATCGATTCGGCCAGTATCGCCGTTAAACACCTCCCGGTCGTAATTATTGCGGATCTGCATGACCTTGTCTCCGACGGCGTAAGTGGTATCCCCCCGGACAAGGCCCCCGCTTGCTGGATTGAGGGCCTGCTGCAGCCGGTTGTTCAGGTTGGTGCCCCCGGCGACTCCCTTGTGCATGGGCGTGAGCACCTGGATATCGTCAAAGGGATCAAAACCGAACCGGCGGGGGATACGCTCGCCCACCAGCCCGGTAATCACTTCCACCACAGTTTCCGGGTCTTCCTGTTCGATAAAATAAAAATCGCTGTCCGTGTCGCGGTTGTGAAGGGCCGGCACAACCCCCTGATTGATCTGGTGGGCGGCCGTTATGATGCGGCTTTGACGGGCCTGCCGGAAAATTTCATTCAACGCCACAACCGGCGCGATGCCGGAACGGATGATATCGTTGAGCACGTTTCCGGCCCCCACCGACGGCAGCTGGTTCACATCGCCCACGAGAATAAAGGTGACGTGCGGGGGTACGGCCTTGAGCAGATGATACATCAGAAGGGTGTCGATCATGGAGGCCTCGTCCACCACCAGCAGATCACAGTCCAGCGGACGGTCGCTGTTGCGCTGAAACCCGCCTTTGGCCATGCTGAATTCCAGCATGCGGTGGATGGTGCGGGCATCCCGGCCGGTGGCTTCCTTGAGCT
Organism: Thermodesulfobacteriota bacterium; assembly: GCA_034189225.1. GTDB lineage: Bacteria > Desulfobacterota > Desulfobacteria > Desulfobacterales > Desulfosudaceae > JAXHTY01. The sequence continues at coordinate 23,521 of JAXHVL010000134.1, read as the reverse complement.
TTTTGGCGGCCCGGCCTGTGGGCGCGGCCAGCAGGGACCTGGCGCCCAGCGCCAGAAAAATCCGCAGCACCGCCTGGACGATGGTGGTTTTGCCGGTCCCCGGTCCGCCGGTAATAACCATGACCTTGCTGTCGGCGGCGGTTTTGACGGCCTCGACCTGCTTGTCGGCCAGTGTCATGGACAATTTTTCCTGCACCCATTGGACGGCTTTGGGCGCATCAATCTTTCGAATGGATTTACCCGTGTTGACCAGACGCTGGAGATTCCCGGCGATGGCGGTTTCGGCGTGATGGTACCCCCAGAGAAACACCGCCGCATTGTTTTCCTGTTCGCCGGTGTCGGTTGCGGTTTCCAGGGACTCAACCACTATGGTATTCGCCGCTTCCTCGGCCTTGATGGCTTCGGCCACGACCCCACGCTCAACCCCGAGAATTTCAATGCTTTTTGCCAACAGGGCATCCCCGGGATAATAGACATGGCCTTCCTGGGTTGTCTGGTCCAGCACATAACGGATACCGGCCTGCACCCGATGGGGGCTGTTTGCAGTAAATCCCAGCTTTTTTGCGATCCCATCGGCAATGACAAAGCCGATGCCGAATATATCAGTGGCCAGCCGGTAAGGATTTTCCGAAACGATCTGAATGGTATCAGCGCCGTAGGTCTTATATATCTTCACCGCGTATCCCGCGCTGACCCCGTGCCCCTGGAGAAACAGCATCACATCGCGGATTTCCTGCCGGGACAGCCAGGACGCCTTGATCATGGACAGTCGCTTTTTTCCGATACCCGGCACCTCCCGCAGGCGATCAATGTCGGTTTCTATGATCTTCAGAGTGTCCTTGCCGAAGGTCCTGGTGATGCGCTCGGCCATGACCGGACCGATGCCCTGGATCAGGCCCGACCCGAGATACTTGCGGATGCCTTCCAGCGTGGCGGGGGGCTCGGTCTTATAGGCATCCACGCGGAACTGTTCGCCGAACTGGGGATGGGTTGACCAGGCGCCCGTGACTTCCAGAATCTCACCGGGCCGGGCCGCGCCGAAATTACCGACCACCGTGACATGTTTGCGGGAAGAGAACACCTTCAGCGTGGCGACGGTAAAACCGCTCTCCGCATCGGTATAGGTAATCCGCTCCAGCCGGCCCTTCAGGGTTGTCTTCGTCATTATGGCGCGCCCCTGCTTTCTCCGATTCCCTGCTCATTGGGAGCCAGGGCACCGGCGATGAGGTGGGCGGTGCGCACTGGTTCGGGAATCATGCTGTGAATGCCGAATCGCGCAATAACATCTGCGGCCTGTTCAGCAGAAACGCCCACCCGCTGAACATAAATTCCGTTCACCGGCTCCATGGGGCCAAGGGCTTCAATGACGGCCCATTTTTCAGTGCCCGCCGGTATGCCGCCGGACAGCAGGGCGGCTTTAATGGCATCCATATTCGGCCATACCCTGGATACCACCAGCACCGGCAGTCCGGTGGCGCTGCTCAGGGAAAAAACATCCACCACATTAAATCCCGCCAGGGCGATGCCCTGCAGCATAATAAGCCCTGCATGTCCGGCAAACCTTGACTCACGGATCATTGCCGTCAGACGGGCAGCCGCATCCGTGCCGTCCTTTTCCACCGCACCGATCAAAACACCGTCAAACCGAAGTCCCGCGTAAACTGCTGCCGCCACCGCCACATCACCAGTGTAATCCCGGGGAAATGGCGCGTCATCAAAGCCGATGATATTGGAAAGCCGCTTCATGGCCTCATTCCGCCGCCGGTTGCCGAATTGCTGAACACCTTCATACACGGAAAGCCGGGGTTCCCCGTTGCCGTCGGAACAGCTGCAAAGCCGTCACTCCTCTATCTTCTCCAGCTCTTCAAGCAGATGCCGGGCATTTTCAATGTCTTTTTTCGCCTGTGGATGATCGGGGTTCAGCGCCAGGGTCCGCTGCCATTGTTCGATGGCCTTCTGCAGCTCCTCTTCCACGAAATACTGCACCCCGAGCTTGTAAAGCTTTTCGGAAAGCGCCTCCATTTTCTGCCGCGTTTCGGCAATGCGCTCATCCACATCCTTGTACCCGGCTTTCACCCGCTTAAACATTTCCAGAGCTTCTATATATTTCTGTTCTTCAAAAAAATTCATTCCCATCCGGTAGCAGGCGGCGTTGGCCAGCTCCTCGGCCATCCGGTTGGAAGGCTCCATGGCCAGCACTTCTTCGGCCAGCGGGGGCACCTGCCTGTATTTCCCCTCCCCCAGACATTTCTTTGCAAGCCAGAGCTTCTTTTCGATCTGCTCATGCACCTCTTTCTTTTGTTTGGATTTACTCGAAACAGCCGTCTTGGGGGGGTCGGGGGGCTTGGGCTTGCTCGGCAATGGGGCCGGCTCCACCTTGGGCGGAGGCGGGGGCGGGGTCGGAGATGGCGGAGGCGCTTCCCTTTTTGCCATGCAGCCCGGAAAAATCCCACTTGTAATGAGAATGAAACAGAAGATCAGGGGAAAACCAACTGACTTTTTCATCGGGCTCTCTTTCTGTCTCTTTTTACACAAACTCTTTTTACACAAATAATGCCATCCGGCCATTATTTTATTATCAATTCTATCAATTGTTTATCATTATCATACCACGACTGGCATCCGGATCGAGACATACATCCGGGGAATCGATTGCATCAGTTGATCATAATATATTAAACCCCATCCATCACACAAGCCGTATCAATTATTTCATGAAAGATGGGGTTTTATTCCCACCACCTTGTATGTCTCCACCGGCTCGGTCCAGCCTTTAATTGTCCGGGCCGGTAATTTTTCCGCATTCACCATGTGATGAACCTGTTCATAAACATTTTTACTGATAATCGTTTCCCCGGATCCGGCCATTCCGCTAAGGCGGGAGGCGGCATTGACACTGCTGCCGATAACCGTGTATTCCATTTTGTCCTGAGACCCGATATTGCCCGAGACGATAACACCGGTGTCAATGCCGATGCCCACGGCTGTGAACAGGGCATTACCATGTTTCGCGGCTTTACACAAATTCTCCTGTATCATTAATGCGGCCTGCACCGCCCTTTCCACGTGATTGCTGTGAAAAACCGGAATGCCGAAGACGCCCAGCACCGCGTCCCCCATGAATTTATCCACATATCCGCCCTGTTCCAGAATGGCACCGGCGGAAATCTCAAAATATTCATTCAGCATCTCGATGACCTGCTCGGGTTCGTTTTCCTCTGAAAAAAAGGTAAACCCCCGGATATCCGCAAAAAGAATCGTGGCCTCATTCCTTCGCCCTTTCAACCACTGCTTCTGGGGGTCGGCCATGATCATCTCAAGCACGTCATTACCCACATACTTACCAAAGGATTCCTGCATCAGGGAGTTCCGCCACAGCTCCTCGCTCATCTTGTTAAACGCCCGGGCCAGATTGCCCAGCTCATCCTTCCGGTTGAGCACCACCCGATGCCGGTAGTTGCCCCGGCTGATTTCGCGGGTGGCCATGACCAGTTTCTGAATCGGGCTGGAATAATACACTCCCAGCCCCACGGCCAGCAGCAATCCCACCAGCACCACCCCCAGGGTGATCAGGAAAATGGCCACCTGCTCCTTGAAAATAAGGTGCCGGATGAAATTAATGGACACCCCCACATGGACACGGCCGAGTGTTTTTCCCTTAAACATGATGGGCCGGGAGATATTGAGCACGTACTCGCCGGTCGGCAGGGTATGGTTAAAATACAGGTTCCGGCCCTTTTTGGTTACATTCTCCACATTTTCGAATTCCCGGAGCGGAGTGCCGATCCGGCTCAAATCGGTATGGGCCTTGATCATGTTGTCATTATCGGTGATCACGGCGTACAGGATGCCTTCCACTTTGGTGGCATCCCGCATCAGGGTGTTCAGTTGAAGCAAATCATCTTCCAGAAGGGGAATGCGGGCATTGCTGTCAAAATAATTCAGACTCACGAGACCGATCTTGAGGGTCTTGTCATACAATTGTTCCTTCTGCCGGTTCAGAATAAAAAAATTCAGAAAGGTGGCGGTCAGAATGATCAACACCATGGTGGTAATTGAAAGCTGAAGCCATATGGGCATTCGGGGCGCCGGCAGCCGCTCGACAAAAGACCCTCTGAGGGTTTTGACATGTTCCCGGATATTATCGGACAGGGTGGTCACCGAAATCCGGTAATGGCTGTTGATGGCATCGATAATGGCTTCTTCATCGGCATAGCCCAGGGAAACGATGAGAGTGCCGATGGGCACGACCTTTCCTTCTTCGATAAACCGGTTTTTTTGAATATCCAGGGCATGGTTGAGCTGATCTTCGTTGATGATCCCATGCCGGCGCAACACCTCACCGATGATCATATCATTGTCTGAAAAACTAAGTTTTCTTTTAAGCCAGGGCAACCATTTGAAAATGGGCCACTTTAGAATATCTACCATTCGGGGTGTCCGTTCTTTTTATCGCTTTGCCGTTTCCGGTCGCTGTTGGAGATTCCGGCACAGACACAGGGAGGGCCGTGGAAATATTTTAAAATAATTCTGGATTATAATCCAACCGTTCAAAACTGTCAATATGCTTGACATCAGCTCTGTTTGAGATAAAAATGTAAGAGTAAAAGGTGTTGCACGCTTTCTCCCTTCAATCATTCATTCATTCTTTACCAGGAGGTGCCTCGATGGACAAAATCCTACGTGTCAAAATGGGACCGGATCAGGCTCCGTCAGCCGAAATCGAACCAATCGGCGATTACGCCGGCCTGGGCGGACGCGGCATGACTTCCGCCATTATCGCTCAAGAAGTGCCGCCCCAGTGTCATGCCCTGTGCCAGGACAACAAACTGGTCATCGCCCCGGGACTATTGAGCGGCAGTAGCGCCGCCATGTCAGGACGAATTTCCGTGGGTTGCAAAAGCCCGCTGACCGGAGGCATCAAGGAGGCCAACTCCGGCGGCCAGGCCGCACAGGTTCTGGCCCGGCTGGGTTACGCGGCCATTGTCCTGGAAGGAAAACCGGCTGATGACAAGCTCTACAAAATCATTGTCAACAAGGATGGCATCAAAATACTGCCGGCCGATGACCTGAAAATGACCGGCAACTACGCAGCTGTCGAGAACCTCGTCTCGGAATACGGTGATAAAATCTGCTGCCTTTCCATCGGCCAGGCCGGGGAGATGAAACTGGGCGCCGCCACCGTGGCCTGCACGGACATGGAATTACGGCCTTCCCGGCATGCAGGCCGTGGGGGCGTAGGCGCGGTCATGGGCAGCAAAGGCGTCAAAGCCATAGTGCTTGAAGATTCGGGCCTGTCCACGCGTACTCCTCAGCAGCCGGACAAGTTCAAGCAAGCCAACAAGGCCTTTGTGTCCGGTCTGAAAAATCATGCCGTCACCGGTCAGGGGTTGCCCGCCTATGGAACCAACGTGCTGACCAACGTGGTCAACGAAGCCGGGGGCTATCCCACCAATAATTTTATGACCGGCCGCTTTGCCGGATCCGCCGCCATCAGCGGAGAGACGCTGGCCGAAACCGAAACGGCCAGAGGCGGCCAGGCCACCCACGGCTGTCACAGGGGCTGCGTCATCCGGTGTTCCGGCGTTTATATGGACAAGGACGGCAATTATCTGACCAAACAGCCGGAATATGAGACCATCTGGGCACATGGCGGCAACTGCGGTATCGATGACCTGGACAGCATTGCCCTGCTTGACCGGCTTGATGATGATTTCGGGCTGGACACTATTGAAATGGGCGCCACCATCGGCGTGGCCATGGAAGCGGGCCTGGCGGAATTTGGCGATGCCGCCCGGGCCATTGAGCTGGTCAAAGAAGTCGGGAAAGGCACACCGCTGGGCCGGATCCTGGGCAGCGGCGCCGCCGTGACCGGCAAGGTCTTCGGCGTGGAACGGATCCCGGTGGTCAAAAACCAGTCCATGCCGGCCTACGACCCCAGGTCGGTGCAGGGCATGGGCGTGACCTATGCCACTTCCACCATGGGCGCGGACCATACCGCCGGATACGCGGTTACCGCCAATCTCCTGGGAGTGGGCGGTAACGTGGACGCCCTCAAGCCGGAAGGACAGATCGAACTTTCCCGCAACCTGCAGATTGCCACCGCCGCCATCGATTCCACCGGGATGTGCCTGTTCATTGCCTTTGCCATTTTAGACCAGGAAGAGACCTTTCAGGCCCTGATCGACTTGATCAACGCCTTTCTGGGAGTTGATTTCACCGCCGACGATGTCACTGAGCTGGGCAAAAAAGTCCTGCGACTGGAACGCGACTTTAATCAGCGGGCCGGATTCGGACCAAGTGATGACCGCCTGCCCGACTATTTCGCCAACCAACCCCTGGCACCACACAACACCACTTTCCAGATCAGCGGCCAGGAGCTGGATACGGTCTACAACTTTTAACCCGGATGTTTTCCGGTTTCGTGAAAAGCCCCAGGTACCTTGCCGTTTCGATTGGGGCTTTTCACGCCCGAATCAAGGTATTTCAAGCCGGACATATTGCCGGCAGACGGCGTGAAATGGCGCACCGTCTGCTTCCGGAACTGCGCCTGCCAAACTTTCCGGAAAAAAAGAGATAATGACAACACCCCCTGTTATTGACCTGAAAATCATCCTTGCCGGACGTTTGTCTTCGTTGCTGCGACTGCTGCTGCTCCGTGGCATCCGGTTCGAAACGACCCCTGGCCAATCAGTCCAGAATTTCCTGGCCGAGACACTCCCGACCGACCGGAACTATATCGAAAACAGTATTCAGACAATCTTTCTGGACGGCCAGGCCATTGATAATCCGGAAACAACCCTTATCACCGACCCATGCACCATCGCCCTGTCAGTGGCCATGCCCGGTGTTTTCGGCGCGGCCTTTCGTAAAAATGGAGTTTACAGCGGTCTGCGACAGCGATATGAGGGCAACCAGCGAAAAACGTCCGTGACTGAGCCGTCCGGAAACATCCTGGTCACTGTCAAGTGTTTCAACCGGGTGGCAGAAGATCTGGGCGACGACCTGCTCGCCCGGGGCATCCGCCTGAACATAGAAGATTTCACGGAATTCTGGCAGCAGCATAAAGGCGTGCTTGGAAAAGGATGCCGGCAGATCGTTGTTGACGGACGGCAAGAGACCGGCAGCCGGAATCTTATGGAAATGCTCCGGGGGCTGACCGGTGACCTGACACTGGCGATAGAAACCGTCGCCGAAGAATCCTGATATTGATACATACCAGGTCTTTGAGGATAATATGATCTACCCGCCGCCAACCGGCGGAAAAAAACCGATCCGATCGCCGTCTTTGATCTGTGCCGCAAGATCCCGGCGAATGCCGTTTATGAATATGAGCTTAACCTCTTTTTCCGGCACCTCCAGCTGTCGGAGAATGTCTCTGGCGGTGCCGCCCGGGATAGCCGGAATCTGAACAGACTTGTCCCCTGTCTGGCGTGGCAGATATCTGGCCAGTGAGGCATAAAGATAAACGTCCAGGGCCATTTTTTCCTCTTATGGTAAATCCCGACATATGGTAAAATCCGATATGGCGGCCAACAAAAACAGACCATTATCGACGATTATCGCAGACAGCGCCCGGAAGATCAAGGGTCCGGCACGCAGAACGGTCCGGGTGATAGATGAAGCCGAGGCAAGGACTGCCGCCCGGCAGGCGGGCACCGGCCTTCGCCAGGCTTACCTGACGGCACTGCGGGCCGGTATCTGGCCGACGCGATATGTGCGGAATGCCGCCAGCCTGTCGGCCGAAGAGCAGATGAAACTGGGCGAATCAGGCGTGGCTGTCATCGGCGCCGGTGGCCTGGGTGCGACCGTTTTAATGTTGCTGGCCCGGATGGGCATCGGCCGGCTCACCATTGTTGATCCTGATATATTCGAAGAATCCAATTTAAACCGCCAGATTACGGCTGTAACCGAGACACTGGGCAGCGGCAAAGCCGAAACGGCCCGCAAAATGCTGAGCGCCGTCAATCCGTCGGTTGAAACCCGGGTCTGTCCGGTCCGCCTGACCCCGGAAAACGCCGCCACAATCCTGTCCGGCGTCAATCTGGCGGTCGACGCCCTTGATAACCGGCCCTCCCGCCTGATCCTGGCGACGGCCTGCGCCCAGGCCGACCTTCCCCTGGTACACGCCGCCGTAGCCGGTTTTGAAGGACAGGTCATAACTATTTTTCCGGGGGACGGCGGACTTGATCTTATTTATGGACCCGATCATCCGGAATCCGACGCTGAGTCTTCATCCGAGCCCGCCCGGGAGGCTTCTCCCGAAGACGCTCTGGGCATAACAGCCGTCACCCCGGCTATTATGGGCGGGCTGGAAGCCATGGAAACAATAAAAATCCTGCTGAACCGGGGGCGCATCCTGAACAACCGGATGCTTTACGTGGACCTGGAAAATGCCGGTTTCCAGGAATTTTCCCTGAAGGATGATCCGGATAAAGCCTGAACCTTTGCCTGCTGCCCCTGCTGGCCCTTACCTTCAGTCTGCTGCTGCATCTGCCGAGCCTCACCCTGCAAGGCCTGCTGGGCTTCAACCTGGGCCGAACGTTTGAAATACGAAATTCGAAACAAATTTTAAATCCGAATTTTTAAATTTTCAAAACAACTGATTGCAAGGGCGTTCGTTTTGATCATTGGAACATTTGATATTCGGATTTGTTTCGAATTTCTAATTTCGCATTTCGTGCTTTGCTCCTTATCGGCATAGCCTTTTATCGTTGACCTGGCCCGAAGGACCAGGTTTTATAGACTGAATAAACACGGTGTCCCCGGAATTGTCCTCGGAATTCGCGATGCAGTTCACCGTGCTGGCAGCGTTCATACCCATGCTGGCCGACACGGGCGGCAACACCGGAAGCCAGTCAGCCACCCTGGTGATCCGGGCTCTGGCCCTCAAGGAGGTCTCAACCAAAGACATTTTCCGAATTTTGGCCCGGGAATTCCAAGCGTCCAAACTTCTGTCGCTATTGCTCGGCGTAATCGCCTTTGGGCGGGTTTTCTTTTTCGGCGGCGGATCGAGCATCCCTTATTTTCGGAAAAAGAAATGGATATGAAAGCAAACTGGAAAGACACGGCGGCTCTTGAAAAAACCAATATAAAAGCAGCCAGTTATCCTGCTGATCCTGTTTGGGCCGCGCCCAGGATTTTCTTAAGGCCTTGTTTGACAGGTCGGTCTCAATGATGTTGACAATATCGTCGTCCTGGTCCGCTTTTTTCCTCTGCCCTCGGTTCTTGTTGCTGTAGTAACCGTAGTAGCGGACCATGTGCTCGCTGCGGTCGGGGATGTGTGTGGTCAGTTGGGCCAGCCAGTTCAGGGCCGGAAATACCTTGCGCTCACGGCCGTTTTTAGACTGATAACGACTCTGCCCCGTCCGCCGGATGAGCCTGATGCCGGGATGTAATGAAACCACGATGATCTTGGGGTTTCGGTCAACGGCCTTGTCGAGACACTGGACCGGGCTTGCCACCCATTGCTCCTCGGACAGCGAATCGGGAACACTTCAGGATGTATCGCACAGCAAGAACGTCAGGTCTCGGCTCCCGATCGCCACGCCATTTGGTTTGCTCTTTTTGTTCATCATATCATTTCTCCCTTGGGGTCCGTCCCACCATTCGTCGGCCATCCTCCCCGATTTTCAGAAGGCTTACGATCACCACAATGAACTCCAGTCGTCCCAGAAACATGGCGATTGTCTCGGACCACAAGGCGGCACCCGGCATCTGGTACGAGGTAACGCCAACGGAAAGCCCGACCGTTCCGAGAGCGGAAGCGAATTCAAATAGGGCGTCTACAAGATTGAAACCGCTGGCGCACAGGATCATAACGCCGAGCAGATAGGTCGCCAGATATAAAAAGATAAAGGCCATTACCTGACGGATCCTGGCATCATCCACAAAAATCCGCCTGTTGCCTTCCCAGATGGGACGTTCCTGTACCGCATTGCGGGGAATGCGGTGTCGTTTAATTTCCCACCAAAGTATTTTCCACAACAGATAGACGCGAAACTGCTTGATTCCGCCGGCTGTTGAGCAGGTTCCACCACCGATGACCATCAGAACAATTAACAGGAGCATTCCAAAGGCGTTCCAGTTATCATAGCTGACTGTTGAATAGCCTGTGGTCGTAATTGCTGTCACGGTTTCGAAAATGGCCACGCGCACGGATTTTTCGAGTTGCGGATAGATTTGCTGGCAGCACAGGAAAAAGCAGGCGGCAATAGCCAGTGGGATGATGACAGACAAAAGCCGGACTTCGCCGTTTTGCGCAACGTTTCTGAACCTGCCCCGCCACAAAAACCATGCTGTCACAAAGCTCAGGTTGCCCAAAAGCATCAGCGGCAGGGTTACAGCCTCGACGGGAACGGAGTTCCAATAACCGATGCTATCCGGCCGGGTTGAAAAACCGCCGGTGGAAACCACACAGAAGGCGTGGTTGACCGCATCAAAAAGCGACATTCCGGCCACCCGGTAAGCCAGGGTCCCGGCAACCGCGTAGCAGGAATAAATAATCAGCACCAGCCGGGCCGACTCCCTCACATGGGGGGCAAGCTGATCGCTTCGCCCTTCAGCGCTTGAAATGCCAACCCCGGTGGGGCCCATAATGGCGGACATCATGATAATCGCCAGCCCCGCCCCGCCGGCAAGTTGAATCACGCTTCGAAAAAACAGTACCATGCGGTCGGCCGTGGTGACATCCACAACAGAAAGTCCCGTAGTGGTCCATCCGCTCACCGACTCGAAAAAGGCGCTTGAGAATGGCATGTTCAGGATCGAGACAAACGGCCAGGCGGAAAAGAGCATGACAAGTACCCAGCATATAACGACGATAATGCCGCCTTCCTGGATCGATAGCGTGACACTGGCTGATGAGCGGAGCCGCCTTTGCAACAAGGCGCCGATAAGGCACAGGGAGCCGGATGGAAGAATGAATGCCGGTGCATTTTTGAATTCCTCCGGATAGATCGCGAGCAAGACCAGCGGTGAGAGGATAATCAGAGCGGCAACCAGCAGAATAACCCCTGAAGCATAAAGAATTGCCGCATAGCGCTGTTTGAGATACTGTTTCCCCTGCAAGTACGAATTCCTTTATTTCCGGTTGCCGGTGAATATCTTCAACACCTGCCCATGATTTTCCGGCAATGAAATTATGACGACCCGATCACCTTCCAGCAACCGATCATCGCCCCGGGGTATAATCGGCTTGTTTTCCCGGATCACGACAGCAACCAGGGCACTTTTGGGAAGGGTGACCTCGGAAAGGGCGCTTCCGGCTACGGGGGATGCTTCATCGAGATGAATTTCCGTTACGTTCACGCGCCCCTCGCCCACTGGCAGCAGATTGATCACTTGTTCCAGGGAGGCCCGCTGTTCAATCAGGTTGCCAATAATATGGGTGGTGGAAAAGGCTGAAATTCCCAGTTCCTGGAACACCTCGGCGTTCTCCGGGTCATTGGCCAGGGCCAGGGCCCGCGGTACGCAGAATTGAATCGCGGCCAACTGACAAATAATCAGATTGTCCTGATCATTCGGGGTAATGGCAAGCATCGCTTCCGCATACATTGCCCCCGCATCCTCGAGGGTATCGGCGTCACTGCCGTCTCCACAGACCACCGTGGCCGAAAGGTCGCGGGCCAATTGCACACACTCCTGGTGGTCCCGGTTGATGATAACCACTTCATACCCCTTGGCGGTGAAGCTTTTGCAAAGAAAATAAACGGTTTTGCCGGATCCGACGATCAGTACCTTCATTTTTCCTTTCCTTCCTCGGCTCTGCCGCTGGCAACCGCCAGGAGAAACATTTCCGCTGCCACCGAGGTCGGGCAGATGGTTTCGATCCCAAGCTGGTTATACATCTCTTCCCTGTGCGGATCGTATACCCTGGCCAGAACGTGCGGGACATGAAACAGCTTGCGGGCGATCTGCGCCACCATCAGGTTGACATTGTCCCAATGCGTGGTGGCAAAAAAAACATCGGCCTGTTTCAGTTTGGCCTCTTTTAATACAGCGATCCGCGTTGCATCCCCTTCCACCCGGAAACCGCTGAAATCCGGAGACAGATTATGAAATGTCTGTTCATCCGCGTCGATCACGACTACTGAATGCCCCACGCGGCTCAGTTGATTGGCCAGATATGAACCCAGGCGCCCGCACCCGACAATGATGATATAAAGGCTATTCTTCATTTTCGTTCTCGTCCCTGCCTTCATCCTTTTTATGATCCGGCCCGAGGTCGATGTGGCCGAATTTGTTCCAGCAGGTGGTCCGGTCCAGATTGACCTGGGCCGGCTTGAAAGTGGGATCGATATCCAAGGCCGCCCGGTAGAACTTCTGGGCCTCCAGCCTGTCGCCCTTGATTTCAAGCAATGCGCCAAGAAGGTTATACGCTTCCGGTTGGGCCGGGTCCGCGGCTATGGCTTTTCGGACCGTTTCACGCGCCGCAGGAAACCCACGGTCTGAAATGTGTCTCTTGGTGAGTTCGATCAAGGAGAGGTAATCGACGGCCTTCTCCTCATCCAGCGTCTCACGTTGCAGCACTTGGTTGGCATAGTCCCGAATCTCAACGGGGCTGAATGGCTTCTGGATGAAGTCCACCGCGCCGAGTTTCATGGCCTCCACGGCGGATTCAATCGTTCCGTGGGCGGTAATAATGATCACCCGGATATTGGGCCAGTCGTCCTTGATTTGCCGAAGGACCTCCATACCGTCTATCCCAGGCATCTTCAAATCCAGAAAAACCAAGCCGAACGGAGTTTCGTGAAGTTTCCGAAGCGCTTCCTCGCCATTTACAGCCGTCTGGACCGGGATATCCAAAGGCTCCAATGACTGCGATAGGGTCAGACGAATGTTTTTCTCGTCGTCAACGACCAGGATCGGTTTCTTTTCCATGTGTTCCTCCTATTGGGCCACCGGCAAAGTGAATGTGAAGGTGCTTCCCTGACCGGTGGACGGTTCCACCCAAATCGCGCCGCCATGGGCGCGCACGAACTCTTTGCAAATGGCCAGCCCCAAACCCGATCCACCCGCTTCCTGGCCCTTCACCTGGACAAATTTCTGGAATATCCTGGATTGATACTCAGGCGGTATTCCCGGCCCATCATCCTGCACGGAAATGTGCACGTGGGGTCCGATCCGGTGCGCCGAAAGACCGATGTGGCCGCCTTTGTTCACGTATCGCAGGGCGTTGGAAATCAAGTTGGTCAACACCCATGTGATTTTGTTGGCATCACCGCGAACCTTGGGCAAGTCGGCGGTGATTTCGGATACCAACGAGACCTCCTTCATGTCCAGTTGACTTTTGAAAACCGCTTCAACATGGTCAAACAGGGTTGAAACCGGAACGCTATCGAACTCCAGGTCGATCCTGCCCGCCTCGATTTTTGAGAGGTCCAGCAGATCATTGACGAGCGCCTTCATGCGGTGGACTTCCTCGTGCGCTGCCTGGAGAAGGTCTTTATCTTTTTCGGCGAGCCCCTGGGCGGCGTGTTCCAATAAAAGATCGACGCTCATTCCCAGGCTTGTTAAAGGGGTACGAAGTTCGTGAGAGGCAGCCATGACGAATTCGCTCTTAAGCCGCTCCACTTCCTTGAGGCGGGTTACATCTCTGAGCAGGAGCACGATGCCGGAAAGATTGCGGTCCCTTCCCCGAATAGCCGTAACGGAAAACAGGTAATGTCTGGATCGGGCGCCTTCCGGAAGAACAATAATGCGCTGTTCATCGGGTATATCGGGCTGAACCCCCGTCTCGACAGTCTTGCGGATAAGGTCGCAGACCCGGAGTTCCGAAAATATGTCCGCGCACTGCAACGTGGCGCTTTCAGTAGACGCCAAATTCAACAGCCGATGCGCGGCGGGGTTGATGCCGGTCACCTTGAGATGGGTGTCGAAAACCACCAGGCCATCCTCGATGCTCGAAAGAATTGCCTCGCCCTTGTTCTTTTCGGAGATAATTTGTTCGATATTCATCTCGTGATACTGGCCAAGCTGCTGGGCCATCCGGTTGAACTCACCGGCCAGACGCCCCAGTTCGTCACCGGTCTCCACGGCCACTTGAACAGCGTAGTCGCCGGACGAGATCTTCCGTGACGCCTCCATGAAACGCCGGATCGGCCGTACAATCCGCTCGGCCAGCAACAAGCTGAATATCAAGGCCACGATCAGTGACGAAGCGGCCACCAGCGCCGTTGACCAGATCGCGCGGCGCGCCACGCCGCCGGCCCTGACGCTGGCGGTGTACATGGTCTCCTCGTTCAGGTTGCGCAAACCGATGCAAACCTCGCGCACCTTGGCAAAGAGCGGGTAGACCGTTTGCTGATAATTAGCGGGCGTCAAGGCCGTTTCGTTCGCTTCACTCAAGTCGGTGAGCGAGGAGAATTTTTTCCGATAGACCGAGTAGTCCGCCTCTATGGATTGGATAAGTTCCGCCTCGCCGTCAATGGTGATGTTGTCTTTGGCGCGGGCCAGCCACTCGAAAAACACGGCCTCGTTTTCTCGAAACTGGGCGATCCCCTTTCCCGCGTCGCCCAGGAACATGAGCAGTACACCGCTGTCTTGCCGCTCCAAAGCGTCCACCATGTTCTCGGCGGCGAGGATGCTTCGATAGTTCTCGCTCAAAATGGCGTCGGTGGCCTTGCCCAGCGACACCAGGTTCGCAACCGCCCAAGCCACCACAAGCCCCATGAGGGCGAACGCGACGCCATATCCGATGAGAATTTTTTTCTTTAACGTCATTTGACACAGTCCTCCAAATAACCACCGCCAGTACCTATGCAAAAAGCAACAAGCGTGCCATTATGCAAGACAAGCGATTTCAATGAGTTATTATTGGATGCGGAAAGATCGACCTTGAAACCTGAAAGATCCGGGGGAAAGCGACCTTGCGGAATGCAAGGCGATGGAAAAGGAACATGGAATCAGATGCCATAGGTCTTCCTCCTGCGCCAGAGCGTCGCCTGGTCGATACCCAGAACCTCCGCCGCTTCCTGAAGCGAGGCGGTGTCGGCCACGACTCTTCTGATATGCAGCTCTTCGATGGTGGACAATGGCAGCCTGTCGCCGATGGCGGGCGTGCCGGTTGTGGGGGCGACGCTGCCGGGGAGATCCACCAAATCGATCCGCTCGCCGCCGCCCAGGATGACGGCTCGCTCGATGGTGTTTCGGAGCTCTCGAACGTTTCCCGTCCAGGCATGGCTCATCAGTGATCTTTCGACCTCCTCTGAAAACCCGAGGAACGTCTTGTGATTGGCGCGGCAAAAATAGGCGAGAAAATCCATGGCCAGCGGCATAATATCATCCGGTCTATCCCGCAGCGGAGGAATCGTAATGCAAATGACATTCAGCCGATAGAACAGATCTTCCCGGAAGCGCCCCTCGGCCACGCGTTCCTGGAGGTCAGCGTTTGTGGCGGCGATAATTCGCACATCCGCCTTGCGCGGCGTTGATTCCCCCAGGCGCTCGTATTCCTTATCCTGGATAAACCGCAGCAACTTGGCCTGCACCGATGGCGCCATGTCTCCGATCTCATCCAAAAAAAGTGTGCCGCCCTCACATGCGGCTATCCGCCCCGGGTTGTCCCGCACGGCGCCGGTAAAGGCGCCCTTGGCATGTCCGAACAACTCGCTCTCAAGCAGATCGGGCGGAACCGCCGGGCAGGCCACTACGCCCAATGGCTTTGCCGCCCTCGGGCTCCAGTGGTGGATGGCTCTGGCGAATACCGATTTGCCCGTGCCGCTTTCCCCGCAAAGCAGGACAATCGCCTCCGACGAGGCGGCCTTTTTCGCCGTCTCGATGGCCCGTTGCATGCCGGCGTTCAGGCTCTGAAGCCGATCCTCCGGACCAAGTCTGAGCACGTTCTCCTTGAGCGCTGCAATCTCGGTCTCCAGTTCCCTGATTCTCCCGATTCTTCGGGTCAGGAGTTTAACCTGGTCAGGGGTAAAAGGCTTCGCGATGTAGTCGGTGGCACCGCGCTTGATGGCCTCTACGGCGCTCTCGATAGAAGCATGCGCCGTAATAACCACGATCTTTGTCCAAGGCGAGTCCGACAGCAGGGCGGGAATCAGGTCCATGCCGTTTTCCTCACCCAACTTGAGATCGACAAAGGCCAAATCAAAGGAACGCCTGCGCGCTTCCTCAGTGGCGTCCGCCGGATTGCTCACGGCAATGACGGTATGCCCCTCGGCCGCTAAACAATACGAGAGCGTCTTACGGATGTTTGCCTCGTCGTCCACAATCAGAATGTTCAAAATACAGCTTCCATCTTCAGAATTCATCATGATCTTGTTCTTCTTCTGACCTTATCATACAATTTTACACTCGGTTCGTCGTCTGTATCCTTGGGTGCATCGGAGCCACACTGCCATTGCTGCAAATGGACCTGCTTCGCTTTGAAGCGCCGGTCCCAGGCGTCGACATCGGCCGTCGCCCCGAAGACCAACTCGGCGTGCGACGTGTGAAGCATCTTGGCGGTCAGAGATGCCGAATCGTTTTTCAAAGCAGCCCACAGCGCAATCGCCTTGGCCTCTTCCTTGACCTTTTGAATGAATAGGTAGTTCACCTCATCATTGGCGGTCAGGGCCAGCGCGCCCCGGCGAGTATCGATTTCCGCCCGCAGCAGGTATCTGACCCGAAGACCGTTGCCGTATATCACGCGCGTGCAGTCCGCCTCCTTGCAATGGTCCGCGTTGGCGTCGATGCAGACCACTTCCTGGCCGTCTTCCTTGAATAACTTGGCCAGGCCGCGCGCCAGGGCGTTGGTCCCGAGAATGACCCAGCCTAGCTGGCTGGGCCGCCTCAATCCCAAGGCACCGGCCACCCATCCGCCGATCAGCCCGGCGAACATAACGGTCACCGCTATCACCAGAAAAACCAATGCACGCAGTTCATAGCCGCCGGGCAATCCCTTTTCGGCAAAAGCGGCAGCGAAAAAAGAAGCCACGGCCGCGGCGACGATCCCCCTGGGACCGATCCAGCTGATGAAAACCCGCTCTTTCCACCCCAGTCCGGAAAACGCGGTTTCCGCCGATACAGCCGCCGGGCGGACCAGAAACATCAGCACAAGAACCACCCCCACGGCGGGCCAGCCAAGCCCGACCACCTGGGCCAAACGCACATCGGCGGCCAACAGCACAAAAAGCATGCCGATCAGCAAGACCGTCAGTTCTTCCTTGAATTCCACCAATTCCCGCAGCGCGGAAGAACTGACGTTGCCGATGACGAGGCCGGCCATGGTCACGGCGGCGATGCCGCTTTCGGGCAGGATCAGGTTGCTGCCTTGAAAAAGGGCCAATATGGCGGCCAAGGTGAAAACGTTTTCGGTTCCTTCGGGAATCAACCGCCTGACCCGGTAAAGGAGCAGCAACAGCGCGCCGATCAGGCCCCCGGCCAGGAAGCCGAAACCGAGACGCGAGACCACATGCCACAACCACACCAGCGGCGAAGCGTGGGCCGGGCTCAACGCGGCCTCCAGGGCCACCGTGGCCACCACTGCGCCGACGGCGTCGATCAACACCCATTCGGCCTCCAGCACCGTAGCCACCGAACGCTTGACCTTCAATCGCTTCAACAATGGGTTGATCACGGTGGGGCAGGTCACCATGACCAGGGTGCCGAACGGCATGGCGCTTTGCCAAGGCCAATCCATGACCAGATGCACGGCTGCCGCGGCCCCGGCCACCGTGACCAACCCTCCCCAGTAAAATCAGCTGACGGATGGAGTGCTGGGCGCATTTGAGCCGCCTGAACTTCAGATTGATCCCGCCTTCGAACAGAATCACGGCCACGGCGAAGCCGGTCAGGATGTTCAACCCGGGGCCGAGGGATTCCGGATGAACCAGACCGACACCGTCCGGACCGAAGACGACACCGGCGGCCAGCAGCAAGACGATGCCCGGCACGCTCAAATGGTGGGCCAGGCCCAGGGCCAGCGCCAGAGCGATGGTCAACCCCGGATTGTTGAAGACAGCGCCGTCCATCGTTTTTTTACCTCACTTCAATTCCTTGATTTTAGTAAGGTCCGACTCTTTGCCCAGAATGATCAGAATATCGCTGTCCTTGACCGTGGAATCCGGGCTGGGCACCATGACGAAACGTTCCGGCACCAGTTCCTTGATGGCGATGATGTTGACCTCGTAACGCTTGCGCAATTCCAATTCCCCCAGTGTTTTGCCGATGAAAGAAGGCGGTGGATCGACTTGGGCGATGGTATACTCTTCCTCCAGCGGGAGGAACTCCAGAATATTGGGCGAGGTGAGCCGCAGGGCCAGGCGCTGGGCCATGTCCATGCCGGGCCGGATGATCTCCGTGGCGCCCAGCTGTTTGAGTATCTCGCCGTGATCATCGTCCTCGGCCTTGGCGATAATGCGCTGGATGCCCAGCCGACCGAGGTGAAAGCAGATCAAAATGCTGGGCTTGATATTGGCCCCCGTGCTCACTATGACCGCGTCCACCTCGTCGAGCCCCAGCCCCTTGAGGGCTTCGATGTCGGTTACGTCCTGCACCACGGCGCTGGTGCAATGCGGCTCGATGGCCTGCACCCGCTCTTTGTTGCGGTCGATGGCGATCACCTCGTTTTGGTTTTCATATAACGCTTTGGCCACATAGTAGCCGAAACTGCCCGCGCCGATGACGGCGAATCTTTTTTTTGCCACCTGTCTATTCTCCTTATCCGATCATCATGTTTTCCTCGGCGTATTGAACACCCTTGGTCGAACCGCCGCCGGCGATAATATAGGTGAACGCCGGCACCCCCACCCGGCCGATGATCATCAGGGCGATGATGACCAGTTTGCCGGGCTGGGTCAGCGTCGGGGTGACCCCCATGGAGAGGCCCACCGTGCCGAAAGCCGAAACCGTTTCAAACAGAAAACTCAAAAACTGCCTATTGCCCTGTACGCGCGCGCCGTGATCCGGATCGATGAACAGGATCAGGAAAACGGCCACGCAAATGGAGGCCAGGGAAAAAACCAACACGGAGATGCTCTTGGTAACCGTGTCATCCGGCACGGTCTTGCCGAAAAGATTCACGCATTTGTAACGCATCAACCGGCTCCAGGAAAAGGCCGTCAGCACTGCGAAAGTGGTCGTTTTCATCCCACCGCCGCAGGACCCCGGCGAGGCCCCCACCAGCATCAGGAACATCATGAACAGCAAGGTGGCCGTGTTCAACGAAGCGATATCCAAGGTGTTGAACCCGGCCGTGCGGCAGGTCACGGACTGGAAAAAGGCCGCCAGCAGTCCTTGGCCCCATCCAAGAGTCGGTATCAGGGTGCGCTCGGATACCAGAATAACCACCATGCCCGCCGCAAGCAGGCCGATGCTTGCCGAAATCACGCTCTTGGTCTGGATCGACACCTTGCCGCTTTCCCGTAAAACGGCGCGGCGGTAAATTTCATAGACAACGGGAAACCCGATGCCACCCAAAATGATCAAGGTACACACCGTCGCGTTCAACACCAGCGAAGCCCGGCCGGCCATGAGGCTGCTGCTGAATTGCGAAAAACCGGCATTGCAAAACGCGGAGACCGAATGGAACACCGCCTTGTAAAGGGCCTCACCGAACGGGTAGGCGGAGCGCCAGTTAAAAAACAGGATCACAGCACCGACAACCTCGACGGTAAACGTAAAAAAAAGCACCGAGCGAATCAGGTAGTAGATGTCTTCCCGGGGCGTATGGGAAAAGACCTCCTGCATGGCCATGCGCTGCTGGAAGACCACCTTTTTGCCGATGACCTGAAACAGGGCTACGGAAATGGTCATGATCCCCAGCCCGCCGATCTGGATCAGAAACAGGATGATCCCCTGTCCGAAAGGGCTGAAATAGCTGCCCGTGTCCACCACGATCAGCCCGGTAACACAGACGGCGGACGTCGCCGTGAACAGGGCGTCGATCAGGCCGATATCGCCGCTCACCGTCGCGGCCGGCAGCATCAGGGCCAGCGTGCCGATGCCGATAGCCGCCAGGTAGCTCATCAGGAGCAGGTTGGTGGGGTGGGTCCGGTTCAGGCGGTTATCAAGCCAGTCAGCCATCGGGTTAGAATCTCCACGCGCTTTGTTTAATCACCACTGAAGTTATTCGTATTCACGGTTTCTCCGCCTCCGTACGGTTCCCGAGCCAGGCATCGATGGTTTCCTTGTGAAAACGCCAGTGACGCCCCACTTTCTTAGCCGGGATCTTGCCTTCCCGGACCAGCTTGTAAATCGTCGATTTGGGAATGTCCAAATAACTGGCCAGTTCGTTTATGTTTAGCACATCTTTCGGTTTTTCCATCGACATGGTCCCTTCCCATGGCCGTGAACGCATTTTACCGAACCATCCTAATAATTGCCAGACAGGTTATCGTTAGTGACAGTTAATTTCAATCGTTAATTTAGAAAAACATCAATAAGTCAGTGGGCTGCCCGCCCCCAGGTGCCGGAAGGGGTCAAGCGCAGGTCGGGCCGGAGACAGGAATCTTCTGCCTGCCTGCCGGCAGACAGGGGTGTGTGCTTCCAAATCCAATCGGCCAGCTTCTGCTTCGAGCCGATGTAATTTGTGATATGTTTGGGCCGCCTCGAAGGGAGCAGTTCCTCCGAAACATCACGCCCCTGGGCTTCGAGCGCCTCGAAGTCCAGGTCAGGCGCGGCGTCGGGTCCCAGTAGGAACACCAGCCGGTCACGGTCGGTTGCGAATAGCTCCATTCGGTTCTCCGGTCATATCGCGACAATTCGGTTTATGCCGGTGGGCGCTCGTTCCGCCCGCGGATCGCATCCCGCTGGGCAGGCGGAGAGCCCTGTTGCTGTGATATCTACCGGAGCCCGTCTGAAAGTGCCGGAGGGATTGAATACGGTTTATTTCTGTTAAAATTAATTGACTTTTTCCCACCAATCTCTTAAAATACAAAATTTTATGAGCGCCTCATGCGCGCTGTTGATCAACCCGAATGGAGGACTTGTTATGAGCAACTCGGATGGCAGTCACAGTTGCCAGGACATGACCCTGGAAATGATCCAAGAAGAACCCGAAGACCCTGGACCGCGACGCCTGCGCCACGCGACCCGTGACGTGAACGGTCGGCGCTGCCTCCGAGCATAGCCCGCCGGTTCGCCTCCGGTAGCGTCCGCCCTCCCGTCGTGGCCGAAACGGAGGTGAACCATGAAGAACAAGAATCCGCTCCTCGTCCCCGAGCTGCGCGAAATGCTCGCCGCCGGTGATTCAAAAACCATTCGATATTTCTGCGAATCCGGACACCCCGCCGTTGTCGCGGAATTGATATCCGCCTTGTCCAGCGAGGAAGCCTGGACGGTGCTCCGGCATGCGGATACCGCCCTTCGCTCCGAGATTTACAGCCACCTGGATGACGACCTTCAGGTGGAAATCGTCGGAAGCCTGCGCCGGGAGGAAGTTGCACGGCTGCTGACCGACATGCCTCCGGATGACCGGGCCGACCTGTTCAAGCAACTGCCCGAAAATCTGCGGGAATCCGTCCTCCCGGCGCTGGCCCACGCCGAAAGGGAGGATATTCGTCGTTTATCAGCGTACAGGGAGGAGACCGCCGGTGCGGTCATGACCTCCGACTATGCCACATTGTCCCCGCAACTGACAGCCTCCCAGGCCATCGAGCGCCTGAGGGAAGTCGCCCCCGACAAGGAAACGATCTATTACGCTTATGTGGTGGACGAGAGACGGAAACTCCTCGGATTCGTATCTCTCAAAGACCTGATCGTGGCCCGGCGCGAGGCTCGGGTAGAGGACATCATGCATCCAGAGGTCATCTTTGCCCGAGTCGAGGATGACCAGGAAGACGCGGCCCGCCAAATCCAGAAATACGACCTGCTCGCCCTGCCGGTGACCAATGGTGGCGATGCCCTTGTCGGGATCGTGACACATGATGACGCCATGGACATCATCACTCAGGAACACACCGAGGACATGGAAAAATTCATGGCCATTGGTGGAACCCACGGGGAAGCGGTGTACATGAAAACCTCCATGTGGGGCCATTTCAGAAACCGCTATCCCTGGGTGATCGCGCTGGCGGTTTTGGGCCTGGTATCCGGATTTATCGTCCAGAGCTTCGAGGGCCTGCTGATGCAGTTCACCGTACTGGCGGCGTTCATGCCCATGCTGGCCGACACAGGCGGCAACACCGGAAGTCAGTCAGCCACCCTGGTGGTCCGGGCTCTGGCCCTCAAGGAGGTCTCAACCAACGACATTTTCCGAATTTTGGCCAGGGAATTCCGAGTGTCCATACTTCTGGCGCTATTACTCGGCGTAATAGCATTTGGGCGGGTTTTCTTTTTCGGCGGCGGATCAAGCATCCCTGATGGCTTTTCACTAGCTCGGATAGCCTTCGCCATCTCGCTTGCACTGGGGTTGCAGGTGGTCACATCGACATTGGTAGGTGCGCTGCTGCCCTTGGGCGCAGCCAAGATGAAATGGGATCCGGCGGTGGTGGCCAGCCCGGCCCTGACAACCATCGTAGATATTACTGGCCTGCTGATCTATTTCACAACGGCCAAGCTGCTTCTGGGGATATGACATGATCGGCTATTTCCGGAAAAAGAAATGGACATGAAAGCAAACCGGAAAGACACGGCGGCTCTTGATAATGGGGGTGAGCACTAATAGCCGTAGTGCTCAGTGGCGTATTTTTGAACAGGTCCATGCGTAGATGCTTCAATTATGCGGCACGCACTTCTCTGAGCATCTCTGAAGGGCTTTGCCCGAAATAACGTTTGAATTCGCGGCTGAACTGGGAGATGCTTTCATATCCCACCCTATCGGCCGCCATATAGGCTTTCATGTTTTCCTGCACAATTAAATTCTTCGCTTTGGCAAGCCGAACCTTTTTTAAATACTGCATGGGCGAATCCGACGTGATCTCTTTAAAAGCCCGATGAAACGCCGAAGTGCTCATGCGGGCCGTACTCGCCAACTGTTCCACATCGAGTTTTGCCGCACAATCACTTTGCATCACCTTTGACAAGAATTCCGGGGACAGTATATCCATTTATTTTTCTTTTCGTTTTCTACCCGGTCTTTGTGGTTTCAGCTTTCTGCCCAGTTTATGTTCCAATCCCGCCACAAAGGCCGAGCTTCCCAGCGGTCTGCCGGTTCGTGAATGTTTGCGGATCTCTTCCAGTTCATCATTTGAAAATGCCCCTGACAGAAATTGCCGCCAGTCACCACTGATGATCGAAAGCACGGATTCCACATTCACAAGCTTATCGTTTTTCCCCGCCATGTGGGCCAACGCACTGCTCCAGGGCCACTTGTCCGGAGACTTTGCCAGTTTTGCCCGAACCGGATTGTTTTCGATATACCGCACACAGGCAACCAGGTATCGCTCATCCATTACGAATGAAGAAAACCGCTCCTGCCACAAATGACCGCGCCACCCTTCACGGAAATTGATACGCCGGGTATAACGGCGATGCGCCTCTCCGATGGCAAGCCTGAGGTTCTCAGCTTTTTCAGGCACGGCAATCAGATGGATATGGTTGGGCATTAAACAATACGCCCATATGGCCACATCATACGCCCCGCACCACT
>JAXHVL010000133.1:0-74671 GCA_034189225.1 Thermodesulfobacteriota bacterium | reverse complement strand
ATTTTGGTCGAGTTCAAGGAAGGCGAAAATTTTAACCGGAGGAATACTTTGCGTATTTTGAGGATTAAAATTTGAGCCTGACGCAGAAATCGGGCAAAATAGCAATTTATGGATGGGCACCTATTAGCAGACGCTGTTGGCACCACATGTGTTCACGAATTTTACTCTGCTCAAAAGACCTGTATTAATTACATGAAACGACCCCTGCCCGATACTTGACATATTGCGGGCAATTGATAAAACGTGCAAGAACTCAACATGAAAATAGCAGTGCTCCATTACCATTTACGGCCCGGCGGTGTAACGACGGTTATCCGGCAGCAGATCGAAGCAACGGCCGATAAAAATGAGTTTCTGGTTCTCACCGGCGAACAACCGGACGGTGTGTTTCCCGCCGAGATACAGGTGATACCGGCGCTGGGATATGACGGGCATGACGGTGATGCCTGTCCGGACCCCGGAAGAGCGGCCGATGCGATTATTGACCAGATCAATCAACGATGGGAAACCGGATGCGACCTGGTCCATATTCACAACCCGTTCCTTCGAAAAAACAGGCAGCTTCTCAACGTCATCGAACACCTGAAAAAAAAGGGGATGGCCCTTTTATTGCAAGTACACGACTTTGCCGAGGATGGTCGCCCCAAAAATTATTTCACACGGGCCCCCTATCCGGCGGATTGCCATATCGGGGTGATCAATTCCCGGGATCGAATGATTCTTCTGGATGCCGGGGCGGTAGATGAGGGCATACACAATATTGCCAATGCCGTTACCCCGTTTGCCAATGTACCGGCAAATGAATCGGCGGCACAGGACGAGCGGATCATCCTTTATCCGGTGAGGGCCATTCGCCGTAAGAACATCGGCGAAGCCATATTGCTGTCCCTGTTCTTTGAAAAAAACGAAACACTGGCAATCACCCTGCCACCTAACAGTCCGGCGGACTTTCCCGCCTATGACGGATGGAAGGCGTTTGCCCGGGACCACGGCCTCAATGTCATGTTCGAAGCCTCTTCAAAACGGGATTTTCTGGAACTGGTGGCCGCCGCCGATGCCATGCTCACAACCAGCATCACGGAAGGATTCGGCTTCTCCTTTCTGGAACCCTGGACAGCAGGAAAACCCCTGTGCGGCCGCCGGCTGCCGGCTGTCTGTGCGGATTTCGAAGATGCCGGTCTATGCCTGGATCATCTTTATGACGCTATTGCCGTCCCCACCACATGGTTCGACAGACAAACGCTGGAAAACAGATTTCAAACAGCGGTGGCCAACAGCTGCAGGGCCTTTGGCATGAGCCGGGCCAACGAGGACCTGACAGCCCCTTTCTCGGCAGTAGCCAAGGCACCCATCATCGACTTCGGGGCCCTTGACGAATTCCTTCAGAAACAGCTTCTCTCCCGCCTCATGGCATCCGACGAAGACCGGCAGGTGCTGGTGAAAAAAAACCCATTTCTTGCCCACCTCAACCGAGACCTCGCCAAAAGGGCGATTCGGCAGAACGACGAAGTGGTCAGGCGCCGATTCAGCCATACCGCCCTGGCAGAGCGGCTCATGGCCGCCTATGCCAGCGCAAGCCGGACAAAGGTTGCCCAGCGCCTTGACAAAGACCGACTGCTTAAACAATTTTTAAGCCCGGAAAATTTCAGCCTCCTCAAATGGGGCGAATATGAGGAAGGCAGCGCTCATGAGTGACACGTTTGCCACCAGGCCAATGACGCCCATCGAGACGGGCATGAAAAAAAGCGGCCGTCTGAAACGACCGGTTTCCGCGGTGCTCTTTGATGTTTACGGCACCCTTTTCATCAGTGCCTCAGGCGATATCAGCACGGTAAAAGCCCAATGGGAGACAGGAGAAACCGCCCGGCAGCTTGTGGAAGAATTTGATATCAAACAGGCACCGGCGGATCTGTTGAACCGTTTTTTCCATGCCATCGAGACCGCCCACGCCCGGATGAAAGCGCAGGGAATTGATCACCCGGAAGTGGAAACGGACAAAATATGGCAACAGGTGCTTGACACACCGGATAACGCCAGGGCCAGGGCAGTGGCCCTCTATTTTGAGAAAACCGTGAATCCGGCCTGGCCCATGCCGAACCTGGAAGCCACCCTTTCCCGAATCCAGGGTTCGGACCTGAGGGCCGGCATCATTTCCAATGCTCAGTTTTATACCCGGCATCTGTTTGATGAGTTTCTGGGCGAACAGCCCGAAACATCATGGGCAGATCCGGATCTGGTGTTTTACTCATATACGTACGGGTATGCAAAGCCATCTTTATATTTATATCGACTGGCGGCAAAGCAGCTTGCCGCAAAAGGCATACAAAGCGATGCCGCGCTTTACATGGGCAATGACATGCTCAACGATATCTATCCGGCTCAGCAATGCGGGTTTCAGACCGCGCTTTTTGCCGGAGATGCCCGATCGTTACGCCTGCGGAAAGACGACAAACGATGCGAAGGTCTGGCACCGGATATTGTTATAACCGATCTTTCCCAGCTCAACAAATATCTATTCGAACACTAAGGAGGTAGCATTATGAATGATTTTTTAAAGAATCTTCGCAGTAACCAGGGGTATCAGCAGCAGAAACAGTACCCCCAGAAGCACAAAAACAACCGCAATGACAACAAGACCAGAAACAGCAACCAGAAGGAAGGACCGGATTCCATGAAAATATTGCTGGACGAGCTGACTCCTGCAATCAAACAGTTTCTGGACAAGGTGGCGGAAAACCAGGAACGTATGGTTGTGGCAAACGAGAAGAAAGTGGCACTTCTTGAAAAAATTGAAGAAAACATGCCGGAATACATCCGTTATGCAACCGGTTTCAAAAAACAGAGCCGGCGCCGCAATATTGATGAGCGGAAACAGAAAATCCTGGACATGATTAAAAAGCTGCGGGACGAAAACATGACCTATGAAGAGGTGGCGGAATACCTGGATAAAAACAACGTCCCCACCTTTTCAGGTCGCGGCCGATGGCACGCCCAGACCATTCACCGCCTCTACATGTATTATCCCTGAACACGGCATGCGGTGAGCACGACAACAGGACCAAGAGCCGGTGACATGGAGGTCGCCTATTCTTGCCTTCGCTTGCAACTCACCCCAAGACCAATGCGCCCTTTCTCCGGCCCTCTTCACATTTTCGCCAGCCGCCTTCGGCGTGGTGAATTCCATGCCCGCGAATGCATCCCTCTCACCCCCGGTGTGCCCATCAGAACATCCTTACCGTAGAAAACGCCCCAGAAACCGCCATTGAACATCGCAATCGACTTTTCTGTCGATTGCGATAGCAATTTCGAAGCCATGACGCACGTTTCTTACTGCAATACCACCGCGGTGTTTTTGCACAATGTAACGTACGCGAAATCTGGATTTTTACCGCTATTTGTATCTAAACGACTCATTTTTCTTTCATACTTTTCTTTGCTCGCCCAAAGAAGACGGCAAAGTAAAAAGTTCAAGATGCGGCGTGTCTATCTTACTCTCGAGGAATCATTTGTAGGGGCGAACCTTGTGTTCGCCCGATCAGAGGGCGAATACAAGGTTCGCCCCTACAATCTACGTGACATGACGAGAGATGCAGCGCAACGCAGATATTGGACTTCCAAGGAACTCGATTCGAAATCGAAATCGGTATCGGTATCGGTATCGATAAGTTAAGATTCGATTGCGAAGCCATGGCGCACGTTCCTTTATGCAAAAACGCCGCGGCGGGGTTGGAAGCTTTTTACGAAGCCGTCAAAGAAAAGTATGAATAAAAAACCCTGCATTCCCCCTTGTACGAAACCGCCAAGTGCGCTAGAAATAGAGAGGCAAACCAACCCGACAACCTTTGGGGAAAGCTTCTGTATGGGGGTATATTTCATAAGGCGAATACTGTTGATGATTCCGACGCTCCTGGGCGTCACCATCCTGGTGTTCTGCATCACCCGGTTCGTGCCCGGCGGACCGGTGGAGCGGATGATCGCCGAATCCTTCCGCATGCAGTCCATGGACGGCGGCCCGTCCAGCCGGGAAGGCAATCAGCCCCTTTCCGAAGAACAGATCCAGTACCTTAAAAAATACTACGGTTTTGATAAACCCGTGCTTGTCAGCTATTTTCACTGGCTGGGCAATTTGCTATCCGGCGACCTGGGGACCTCCACCCGGTATTACGACCCGGTGTGGGAAATGATCCGGGAACGCATCCCCATCTCCCTTTATTTCGGGTTTCTCTCCATGATCCTGATATATGGCGTATGTATTCCCCTGGGCATTGCCAAGGGCATTCGGCACAAAAGCGGCTTCGACAACATCTCCTCCATCGCCGTATTTACGGGATATGCCATTCCCGGGTGGGTGCTGGGCATTCTTTTGCTGCTGCTGTTCGCCTCCCGGTGGGAGCTGCTGCCCCTGGGCGGCCTTACCAGCTACGGGTTCAGCGATATGACCCTGCCGGGGCAAATTGCCGACATCACACGGCACACCATTCTTCCCCTGCTCGCCTATGTTACCGGCGCCTTTGCCGTGATGACCTTCCTGATGAAAAATACCCTTATGGACAACCTGGCTGCGGACTATGTCCGGACGGCCATCGCCAAGGGGCTCTCGTTTAAAAAAGCCGTATTTAACCATGCCCTGAGAAACAGCCTGATTCCCATCGCCACCAGCTTCGGCAACAACATCTCCATCATTATCAGCGGTTCCTTTCTAATCGAAAAAGTGTTTAACATCAATGGGATGGGCCTGCTGGGCTATGAATCCGTGGTGGAACGGGACTACCCGGTGGTCATGGGCATACTGGTGATTTCTTCCTTGCTGTTTATGATAGGCAATATCCTGTCGGATATTTGTGTGGCCCTGGTGGACCCCAGAGTGAGGTTTAAATAATGGAAATCAGTCCGCTGACAGCGAAAAAAATAAAGCGGTTCCGGTCGGTGCGCCGGGGATACTGGTCCCTGGTGATTTTCTGCTGCCTGATCCTTCTTTCGCTCGGGGCGGAGCTGCTGATCAACAACCGGGCCATCGTGGTCTCTTACAACGGGGAGATCTATTTTCCCACTTACGGCAACATCATTGCCGGCACCACATTCGGGTTCGACTATCGGCACGAGGCCAATTACCGAGACCTGGCCCGACGTATCAAAAACAATGACGCGGGTAACTGGATCATCATGCCGCCGGTGCCGTACAATCCCTATGAAAACGATTTCAGCCAGGACAGCTATCCGCCCACGGCCCCTTCAATGGCTAAAAAACATTATCTGGGCACCGACACCTCGGGCCGTGATGTGCTGGCCCGTCTGATGTACGGGTTCCGCATCGCCGTTTTCTTCTCTCTCGCCCTGCTGGCGGTAAACTATGTCATCGGCGTGGCCATTGGCAGTGCCATGGGATACTGGGGCGGCCGATTCGACCTGTTTTTCCAGCGGATCATCGAAATCTGGCACAATATCCCGTTTCTGTATGTCATCATTATCGTCTCCTCCATCATGGTACCCAGTTTCGCCATGCTCCTCGGCATCATGGCCTTTTTCGGATGGATCTCCCTGACCTGGATCATGCGCACCGTTACCTATAAAGAAAAGGCCCGGGACTACACGCTGGCGGCCCGGTCTCTGGGCGCCACCGACGCCCGCATTATCTTCTCTCACATTCTGCCCAACACGGTGTCCATTATCGTGACTTTCGCCCCGTTTTCCGTTGCCGAGGGCATCATCGCCCTCACCTCTCTGGATTACCTGGGGTTCGGCCTGACCCCGCCTACCCCTAGTTGGGGGGAACTCCTGCAGCAGGGATGGGCCAACATGCAGGCATGGTGGATCGCCGGATCGGTGGTGGCGGCCATGGTGCTGACCCTGGCCATGGTGACCTTTACCGGCGAGGCGGTGCGGGAAGCCTTTGACCCGAAGATGCATACGGTGTATGAATGAAATATTCAGAACAATCGAAAAAACTAAAAGGAGGACGCCGCGTCAATGTATTTGAAAAAACGGACACCATTATTCTGGATATGGCTTCTTTTGCTGACACTGATTTTTACCGGCTGCTCATCAGACAACGGTGATAGCGGAGAAAAGGGGAAAGATGTCACTGAAACCCCGGCTGCGGCGGCTGCCCATCCGCGCTATAAAGCTCCCTATACCCAATCCGGCCCGCCGGAAGATATCAAGTGGCTGACCAATAACAACGATCCCGTGTATGCCTCTCCCTCGACACAGAGGGGCGGGGAACTGCGCCTGTCCATTACCAGCTATCCCATGACCTTCCGGGTGGTGGGACCCGATTCCAACGGCAGCTTCCGCAGCGCCATTCTCGGCAACCAGCTGGGGCTGGTTACGGTGCATCCGAACACCGAAAACATCATCCCGGAGCTTGCCACCCACTGGGCCTATGGCAGGGACAACAAAACCATGTACTTTAAGCTCAACCCCAAGGCCCGGTGGTCCGACGGCATGCCGGTAACGGCCCACGACTTTGCCTACACGCTTCAATTCATGCGGTCCAAACATATCGTGGCACCCTGGTACAACGATTATTACACCAACGAGATCGACAAGGTCATTGTCTACGATGACCACACCCTGGCCGTGGTGTCCACCAAGGCCCAGCCCGACCTGCACCTGAAACTCGCCCTGCGCCCCGTCCCCAGCCACTTCTACGGAGAACTGGGCGAGGACTTTGTGCATAAATTTAACTGGAAGATCCCGCCCAACACCGGTCCATACAAGATCACGGACTTCAAAAAAGGCAAATTCGTCAAGTTCAGCCGGAAAAAAGACTGGTGGGCCAGGGATCTGCGCTATTTCAAAAATCGTTTCAACGTGGACACGGTCGCCTACATTCTGGTCCGCGATTTCAATATGCTGTGGGAATACTTCAAAAAAGGACGGATGGATGTCTTTCCCCTGACCATTCCTGAATACTGGCATGTGAAGACGAAAACGCCGGTGGTGGAAAAAGGTTATGTTCGCAAAATCTGGTTTTTTAACGACACCCAGCAGTCGGCAAGCGGCATGTGGCTCAACCAGGACAAACCCATATTCAAGGACAGCAACGTCCGGTATGCATTCGCCCACGCCATGAACATTCAGAAGGTCATCAACACCGTGCTTCGCGGGGATTATTTCCGGCTGGAACAGGCCTTTATGGGCTACGGAGATTATACCAACCAATCCATCAAGGCCCGCCGGTTCGATCTCGATAAGGTCAACATGTACATGACGGACGCCGGATGGCAGCGGGGACCGGACGGCATCTGGCAGAAAAACGACATGCGCTTTTCCGTGGATGTCACCTATGGGTTTGACGCCCACACCCCCCGGTTGGTGGTCCTGAAAGAAGAGGCCCGAAAGGCGGGCATTGAACTGAACCTGAGAAAAATGGATGCCTCGGCCGCCTTTAAACAGATACTGGAGAAAAAACACGACGTGGCCTGGATGGGGTGGAGCACCTCCCTGCGACCCCAGTACTGGGAGCATTTTCATTCGGATAATGCCCACAAGCCCCAGACCAACAACATCACCAACACCGATGACACGAAGATGGACCGCCTGATCGAGGCATACAGAAACAGCCTGGATGAGGCCGAGCGTAAAAACCTCTCCCGTCAAATTCAGGCAAGGATCCATGAAATCGGCTGTTTTGTGCCCACCTTTATGGTGCCCTATGTGCGACAGGCCTGCTGGCGGTGGTGGCAATTACCCGAGCCGCCCGGCACCCGTCACACCAAAGACCTTTTCGAGCCTTTTGACAGTGCCACCGGCGGTCTGTTCTGGTTCGACCAAACCCTGCACAAGGAGACTCAGGACGCCATGGAAGACGACGTGGCTTTTAAACCGAAGACGATTATTGATAAAACGTATTTTCGATGAAGCGTCAGGGCTTTTGTTTTTCCAGACGCAAGTCAACAAACAATTGAAATTTGAAATTGGACTTTTTACGAAGCCGTCAATTATCAGAAGACAGGAAACACAATTGCCACAGGCCACTCTTTTAAAGATCGAAAACCTTGCCGTCTCCTTTGCCACCGAGACCGGCCGGCTTCGGGCGGTGGAGGATGTTTCCTTTACGGTTAACCGTGGCGAAACCATGGGACTGGTGGGGGAATCCGGCTGCGGCAAGAGTGTAACCGCTTTGTCCGTCATGCGCCTGCTGCCGAAGCCCGCGGGAAAGATCGAGGCTGGTAAAATCCGGTTCGATGGAACGGATATTACTGCCCTGACGCCCACAGCCATGCACCCCATCCGGGGCCGCCGTATCGCCATGATCTTTCAGGAACCCATGACCGCCCTGAATCCCGTCCACACCATCGGCAGACAACTCTGCGAGGTCTTCCGCCTGCACCCCCAGGCCCTGCCCGGTGCCGGGCGGAAGAAAATGGCCCGACAGGCGGCGGACATGCTTCGCCGTGTGGGCATTCCCGACCCCGAACGCCGACTGAAAGAATTTCCTCACCAAATCTCCGGGGGCATGCGCCAGCGAGTGATGATTGCCATGGCCCTGGCCTGCCGGCCCGATCTGCTGATTGCCGACGAACCCACCACCGCCCTTGACGTTACCATCCAGGCCCAGATTCTTGATCTTATCAAAACGGCCCAGCAGGAATCCGGCCTGGCTGTGATCTTTATCACCCACGACCTGGGGGTGATTGCCGAGACCTGCCAACGGGTATGCGTGATGTATGCCGGCAAAATTGTGGAAACCGCGGACGTGGTGGAACTGTTCCAGAACGCGGCTCATCCTTACACCAACGGATTGCTCGCCTCCATTCCCCGGCTGGAGAATAAGCGAAAGACGCGACTTACGATTATCCCCGGCATGGTTCCCGCGCTGGGCGAATTCCCGCCGGGATGCCGGTTTCAGAACCGGTGCGGGCGCATGCAGGATATCTGCAAGCAACAGAACCCGGCCCTGGTGCCGGTGGCAAAAAACCATCTGGCAAGCTGCCATTTTCCAGTCAAACAGGTGTCATCATGAAAGAAAACCGATACCTGCTCACCGTAACCGACCTGAAAAAACATTTTCCCATTTATGGCGGCGTGCTGCGCCGCCAGATAAGCAGTGTCCAGGCGGTAGACGGAATCTCCTTTGCCATCGGCCATGGTGAGACCCTGGGGCTGGTTGGCGAATCCGGCTGCGGCAAGACAACTGTCGGCCGCTGCATATTAAGACTCTATAAACCAACGGCCGGACGGATTTTATTCGATGATATCGACATGGCCACCATCAACCGCCGGGGCCTCCGGCAACTGCGAAAACAAATTCAGGTGGTGTTCCAGGATCCGTTTGACTCATTAAACCCCCGCCATACGGTGGGCCACATTCTGGAGGAGCCGTTTAAAATTCACAGAATTGGTGATAACGGGGAGCGACGGCAATGGATGCTGAACCTGCTGGACCGGGTGGGGCTTTCCAAAAACGCGGCCGACCGCTATCCTCATGAATTCAGCGGCGGCCAGCGCCAGCGGATTGGCATTGCCCGGGCCATGGCCCTGTCTCCCCGCATGATCATCTGCGATGAACCGGTATCCGCCCTGGATGTCTCCATCCAGTCCCAGATTCTCAATCTTCTGATGGAGCTTCAGCGCGAATCCGGATTCACCTATCTGTTCATCGCCCATGACCTGTCCGTGGTCAAACACATATCCGACCGCATCGCGGTCATGTATCTGGGAAAAATCGTGGAAATCACGGACGCTGATACCATCTACCAGGCGCCCCTGCATCCTTACACCAAAGCCCTGATATCAGCCATTCCCGTGCCCGACCCCACGGTCAGGGCCGACCGGCAGATTCTTGAAGGCGATGTGCCATCGCCTGCCGATCCTCCTGCCGGATGCCGGTTTCACACCCGTTGTCCATACCGGATCAACATATGTGCCACCCGCGAGCCGGTGCTCATCGACCATTCCGACCGCCACGGCAATTTTCACCTGGTCGCCTGTCACCGGGCAGCCGAGCTTGCCCCCCATTAAAATAGCTAGTGTCCCCACTGTCACGTGCCTCCTTCAGTTCCGTCAAACTGATCCGGAAGCGTTTTAGGGAAGCGGAAAAAACGAATATACCCGCCTTGCTTGTCTTTTGACCCGTATTCTTTGTTGCATCAAAGGTCATATATCCTGATATGCTCCCTTTGATGCGCCTTGAATACGAATCAAAATCCGGCACAATTCAGGTATATTGGTTTTTTTCGCATCCCTTACAAGTCACAAAATTCATTGAAAATGTCTTATGGAATGACTATATTCTAGAATTAACAGGTATTGTGCGTAGAGAAATGGATTCAACGCTATCTTGTGTCCGTCCAGAAATTAGATATTTTGGTCGAGTTCAAGGAAGGCGAAAATTTTAACCGGAGGAATACGTTGTGTATTTTGAGGATTAAAATTTGAGCCTGACGCAGAAATCGGGCAAAATAGCAATTTATGGATGGGCACTATCTTGCAACCCAAAACGGGCTTCCTTTCATGACAACATCCAATGCGGAAAAAATACGGCATTTCTATGACCGGTTCCATGAAGACGATTCGGTACTTGTGCTGATCAATGCGGATCCGGACGCCATTGCCGGTGCGCTGGCCGTCAAGCGGTTGCTGTGGAACAAGGTAGCCGATATCACCCTCTCCCATATAAATGTTATTAAGCGGCCCGACAATACTGCCATGGTAAATCTCCTGGATACCGGCATGGTCCACGTGGACCGCATTAAGCCGGCGCGTCATAACCGCTTTGTAATCCTGGATTCCCAGCCCCAGCACAACGAACGCTTCAATAACTTCACCTTTGACGCAGTAATCGATCATCACCCCGAAGACGGCGGCAAGGACCGCTTTCATGCCGGCGCGTTCAAGGATATCCGGCCCGATTACGGGGCCACTTCCACCATCATGATTGAATACCTGAAAGCCGCCAAAATCGAGCCCTCGGAAAAGCTGGCCACGGCCCTTTATCTCGGCATAAAAACGGACACCAGCAATTTTGAACGCAACGCCCTGTTGGAAGATGTGCGGGCATTCCAGTTTATCTATCGCTACGCCAACACCCATCTTGCCCGGCGTATCGAGCAGGCCGAGATCAAGCCCGAGTTTCTGAAATACATCTCCCGTGCGCTTATCCGGAAAACCATCAAAAAGAAAAAGATTATCACTCATATCGGTCATATTGAAAGCCCGGATGTTTGCGTGATTATTGCGGATTTTTTTATGCGGGTCAGCGCCATACGGTGGAGTGTCGTGTCGGGCATTTACGACAAGCAACTGATTGTGGTGCTGCGAAACGATGGCATCAGCCGTGATGCCGGCAAAACCGCCAAAAAACTGTTTGACCGAATGGGCAGCGCCGGCGGGCATAAGAGCATGGCCCGCGCGGAGATGCCCATGCATGCGTTTACCCGGGAAACCGGTAAAAAAAAAGGTTCAGACATTCAGGCATGGCTGGTGCGGCAGTTGACGTAGGTCACTTTGAGTAAAACACCGATCCGAAAGGGCTGGTATGATAGACAAACATAAACAACCGGTCAACAAATGAAAAGGAGGTGGCCCCATGGAACAATATCCGGACATGTACCGATGCCAGACCGTGAACTGCGGATATATTTACAACTCGGACAAAGGTGACCGAAAGGGGAAAATCCCGAAAGGAACCGCTTTCGATGACCTTCCGGAAGACTGGAAATGCCCGGTCTGCGGGGCCAGCAAAAAGGCGTTTGAAAAAATGTAACGTCTCTCCCGGACCGGCAGACGACCGGTAACAGGGAGACGGCAGACGCGGACGGCTGGTTGAACAAAGATACAAAGATGTCTGAAAATGTTTTATGAGACACCTTTTTAAAATTTATTCATTAATTGCAAAATGTTAAATCAAAAAGAATCGAAATTCGATTGTTTAACACCGCTCTGTCTCAACAGACAAAACCGAAAGCTGCACGGCCGGTTGTGATGCCCCTTGCCCTTTCTTTCGAATATCATTCTGATATTAAAGGGCATTATTGTTAGATAAAACAACACTGGTTCACCATGGCACAGATATTGTATTGTCTCTGGTAAAAATCAATGCGGAGACATGACTTTGAAGCCTTGCGACCAGAATCTTATTGAAACCCTTAAACTGACGGAACAGATGATAGCGCTTGCCACCAAGGGATATGAAGAACGGGAGGATGACAGCTGCGCTATCCTGTATGGTATTCTCCTGGATGCGGCGTTCAAGATCCAGGAACTGGCAGAAAAGGAAAAACTCGCGCATATGAAAAAGGGCTGGTGGCGCTAGTATCATGTCAACAGAGAATTGCTATTGATGCTACCGGGAACCTGGAAGCCTGAAGGCTTCCGCTACACTTGCCGATGGCGGCATAAGGATGCACATGTAGCGGTCAGCTGACCGGACTACCCGGATTTTATTAACATTTGACAATTGACATGACACTAACCGCCGGCAACAGCGCGGGACAAGCAACATATATTAGTGTCCGTCCAGAAATTAGATATTTTGGTCGAGTTCAAGGAAGGCGAAAATTTTAACCGGAGGAATACTTTGCGTATTTTGAGGATTAAAATTTGAGCCTGACGCAGAAATCGGGCAAAATAGCAATTTATGGATGGGCAATATTAACAATACACTAAAAAAGGAGGAAATTCATGGGAAGACTGAAAGGCACCCAGACGGAAAAAAATCTTTTAACCGCATTTGCAGGGGAATCCCAGGCGCGGAATCGCTATACCTACTTTGCCAGCCAGGCCAAGAAAGACGGATATGTTCAGATATCCGCCATTTTTGAAGAAACCGCCAACCAGGAAAAGGAACACGCCAAACGGTTTTTCAAGTTCCTCGAAGGCGGCGAAGTGGAAATCACCGGCAGCTTTCCCGCGGGCGTGGTCGGCAGCACGCTTGAAAATCTGAAGGAAGCCGCAGCCGGTGAAAACTACGAGCACAGCACCATGTACCCCGGGTTTGCCAAAGTCGCCCGGGAAGAGGGATTTGAGGACGTTGCCATTGTCTTTGAAAAAGTCTCGGTGGCCGAAAAACAGCATGAGAAACGGTACAACGACCTTGCGGCCAACATTGAAGCCGGCCGTGTGTTCAAGCGGGATAAAAAGCAGACCTGGCGGTGCCGGAACTGCGGCTACCTTCACGAAGGCGACGCTGCGCCGGAAATGTGTCCCGCCTGCGCCCATCCGCAGGCGCACTTTGAACTGCTGGGGGAAAATTATTAATTGGTATTAAACAAGATTGTAAAGGAGGCAACAATGGCAGAAAGACTTCAGATTTATAAGTGTGAATTGTGTGGCAATATTGTAGAGGTTATGGACGGCAGTGACGGCACGCTGGTCTGCTGCGATCAGCCCATGACCCTGATGGATGAAAACACCGTGGATGCAGCCAAAGAAAAACACGTGCCGGTCATTGAAAAGACCGCCGACGGCTTCAAGGTGAAAGTCGGGGACGTGGCACATCCCATGGAGGAAAAGCATTACATCCAGTGGATCGAGATTATCGCCGGCGAAAAAGTCTACACAAGATTCCTGAAACCGGGCGATGCGCCCGAGGCCGAATTCAAGATTGATGCGGACAGCATTACGGCCCGGGAGTATTGCAATATCCACGGCCACTGGAAGGCCTCGTAATAAAATTTTTCGATTAAAATGAGGAAATACCAATGGCAAAAGCGCTGATTGTGTATTCTACGCGTAAGCAAGAGACCCGAAAGATCGCTGAACTTATCGCCGAAGGGCTCCGGTTTTCCGCTGTTGACGTGACCATGGCCGATGCCGTGGACATAAGGAAGGAATCCGAGCTTGCGGGGTATGACGCTTATATATTCGGCTCTCCCACCTACCACGGGGACATGACCAGCAGCATGAAAACCTTTCTGTTTCTTGCTGAAAAGGCGGAGCTGGCGGGCAAGGCCGGCGGCGCCTTCGGGGCCTTCGGCTGGAGCGGCGAAGCACCTGAACGGATATACGAAACCATGACCCATATTTTCGGCATGGACATGACCGAGGGCCCGCTGATGCTCAAATCCAGCGATCTTGGCGGCGGCATTAAAATGGCCCAGGATTACGGAAAGGAAGTGGCGGCCAAAATAATTTAGTGTCCGTCCAGAAATTAGATATTTTGGTTGAGTTCAAGGAAGGCGAAAATTTTAACCGGAGGAATACTTTGCGTATTTTGAGGATTAAAATTTGAGCCTGACGCAGAAATCGGGCAAAATAGCAATTTATGGATGGGCACAATTTAACCCCATACAGGAAAGCGACCCATGGACCCAATAATCCTGTCACGGCTTCAGTTTGCAGCGGCCACAATGTTTCACTTTCTGTTTGTGCCGCTGACCCTGGGATTATCCATCCTCGTGGCGTACATGGAAACAAAGTATGTGCGCACGGGTGATGAGACCTACCTGAAAATGACCAAGTTCTGGGGAAAACTATTTCTCATCAATTTCGCACTGGGCGTGGTAACCGGAATCACCCTTGAATTTCAATTCGGCACCAACTGGGCGCGATATTCGGCCTATGTGGGCGATATTTTCGGTTCCCTTCTGGCGATAGAGGCCACAGTTGCGTTTTTTCTGGAGTCGGTGCTCATCGGGGTCTGGATCTTCGGATGGAAGAAAATTTCGGCAAAAGCCCATGCCGCGGTCATGTGGCTGGTGGCCCTGGCCGGTACGCTTTCGGCCGTCTGGATTCTCATTGCCAACGCCTGGATGCAGCATCCCGTGGGATACACCATCCGCAACGGCCGGGCCGAACTCACCGACTTTTTTGCGGTGGCGACCCAGCGCTTTGCCATCCTGGAATTTCTGCATACCGTCAGTGCCGCTTATATTCTCAGCGCGTTTGTAGTGATGGGCATCAGCGCCTACCATCTGCTGAAAAAACAGCATGTGGAAGTCTTCACACGGTCGTTTAAGATCGCCCTGATCTTCGGGCTGGTGTTCTCCCTGTTCGAGGTGGTGGAAGGCCACATGCACGGGGCCGATCTGGCCCATTCACAGCCCGCCAAGCTGGCGGCTCTGGACGCCCACTGGGAAACCTCAAAACCGGCGCCCATGTACCTTTTCGCCCTGCCGGATGACAAGAATGCCCGCAACATCGTCGAGATCGGCAAGATCCCGGGCGGCCTGAGTCTGATGGCGTTCCACAAATTTGACGCCGAAGTCAAGGGGCTTCGGGACTTTCCCAGATCGGAACGGCCGCCAGTGCTGGTCACCTATTCCGTCTTTAAACTCATGGTATTTCTCGGCTTTTACTTTTGCCTGGCCACCGTTATCGGCTTCTTTCTCAGAAACCGGCTCATGAAAAACCGCTGGTATCTCTGGATGATGCTTCTGTCAATCCCCCTGCCATACATCGCCGTTGAGCTGGGGTGGATCGTGGCGGAGGTGGGCCGGCAACCCTGGATCGTTTACGGTCTCATGAAGACCTCCGATGCCGTCTCCGAAGTCATCTCCGGCGGCCAGGTCATGGTTTCGTTAATTGCTTTTATCGTGGTATACGGCCTGCTGGGGGCAGCCGGCGCCTATCTCATGGTGCAACATGCCAAAAACGGACCCGATGAACAACCCGATAAATAAACGGATATCATAAGGAGCGATCAATGGACTTACAGTCAATCTGGTTCTTTCTCTGGGGCCTGTTATGGGCGGTGTTCTTCATGACCGACGGGTTTGACTTCGGCGTGGGTTCCCTATACCCCTTTCTCGGAAAAACCGACGAGGACCGGCGCATCATGATCAACACCCTGGGCCCCCTGTGGGACGGCAACGAAGTGTGGCTGATCACGGCAGGCGGCGTAACTTTTGCCGCCTTTCCGGTTCTCTATGCCACCATGTTCTCGTCCCTCTATTCGGCGCTAATGCTGATTCTGTTCTCCCTGATTCTCCGGGGCGTTTCCTTTGAATTCAGGGGAAAAATAGACAGCCCGGTCTGGCGAAGGGTATGGGACGCCTGCATTTTCATCGGCAGTTTTGCGCCGGCCCTGCTTTTCGGCGTGGCGTTTGCCAACATTTTCAAAGGTCTGCCCTTTGACAGCGCCGGCTATTACGGGACATTGCTGTCCCTGCTGAATCCATACGGCCTGCTCGGCGGGGCTCTGTTTCTGTTTCTGTTTGTTCAGCACGGGGCATTGTGGCTTGCCATGAAAACCGAGGGAGATTTGCATAAACGGGCCGCAGAAACGGCCGGCCTTGCCTGGATCATCCTGTTGTGCGTGGCCGTCACCTTTCTCATCGCCACCTGGTTCGTGACGCCCCTGTATGACAACTACCTGGCCAGCCCGGTACTGTTTCTCGTACTGATCCTGGATGTGGCCGCACTTCTTGCCGTCAGGGGGTTTATCGCAAAGCAACAATGGTTTGCGGCCTGGCTGTCTTCCGCCGCCACCATCTTTCTGTGCACCTTTTTCGGAATTATCGGCCTGTACCCCAACATGTTTCCGTCCAGCCTGGCGCCGGAACAGAACATCACCGCCTATAACGCGGCATCCAGCCCGCTGACGCTGAAAATCATGCTGGGGGTGGTGATCGTTTTTATTCCCATTGTCATCGCATACCAGGCATGGACCTATGTTCTGTTCAGGGGAAAAGTGACGCCAGAGGACCTGGAGTATTAAATCAGAAAGGAAACACTTCTATGCACAAACTGATTTTTCCCGTATTCATGGGACTGGTACTGGCAGTTGTCGGGGGGGCCATTGCGGAAAAAAACATGGGGGCGGCCAATATCACGATTCCCGCCACCAAGGGGAACGTGGCCTTTCCCCACCAGAGCCACCAGACCACCCTGGACGACTGCAACGCCTGCCATAATCTGTTTCCCCAGAAAGCGGGCAGCATCGTTAAAATGAAAGAAAGCGGGGACCTGCGGCGGATGCAGGTAATGAAACAATGTCTCGAGTGTCACCGGGAGCTGGCCAAAGCCGGAGAAAAGGCCGGCCCGGTAAGCTGCAACGATTGTCATCAATGACGGCTTCATAAAAAGTACCATAAAGAGATATTGTTATTTCAACCATGAAGCGCATGAAGAGCATCATGAAGAGCATGAAGTTTAAATTATTGTTAATTTTTTATTTCTTCATGATCTTCATGCGCTTCATGGTCAAAAAATCATACTTTTTACGAGTGCATCATCAATAAGGAGGGAAAATGAACATCGACAAAGGCGTTTTGATAATGGCCGGTACTGTAATCCTTATAACCGTTCTGCTGGGCTGGCTGAACAGCGGTTACTGGTTTCTGCTCACTGCGTTTGTGGGCGCCAACCTGATTCAGTCCGGGTTTACCGGGTTCTGCCCCGCTTCGATGATACTGAAAGCCTTTGGTGTGAAACCCGGCAAGGCCTTTGAGTAGCGGTTTCATTACCATTGCAGAATAATAAGTTATGAACTGTGAGGGATGAGGGGCTATACAGCACACACCTCAACACTCACAACTCACAACTCAAAACTCACAACTAAGGAGGAAAAAAATGGACAAATACGTATGCGATGTATGCGGTTATGTGTATGACCCGGCAGAAGGCGATCCGGACAACGGCGTAGAGCCCGGGACCGCGTTCGAGGATCTGCCGGATGACTGGGAATGCCCGATCTGCGGCGCAAGCAAGGACGAGTTTTCAAAAGAAGAATAACCATTGCCGTCGGTTTTTCTCATGTCCCTGCGGCCGGCAATACCCGGCCGCAGGGACCAACCACTACCGCTGAACGCAAAACAGAGAAGGATTTTACAATGGCAGCCATACAAATCGCAGACAACATTTACAACGTCGGTGCAGTGGACTGGAATATCCGGGATTTTCACGGCTATTCCACCCACCGGGGCACAACGTACAATGCATTTCTGATTATAGATGAAAAAATCGCGCTGGTGGACACGGTGAAAAAAGAATTCACCGATCAGCTTTTACATAATATTTCCGAAATCATCGACCCCGGCAAAATCGACTATGTCATCAGCAATCATACGGAAATGGATCATTCCGGCGGTCTCCCCAGGGTGATGCACCGGGTGGGCGAAGACACGCCCCTGTATGTTTCCAAAATGGGACAGAAAAACCATTGCCGCCATTTTACTCAGAAATGGAACTACCATGCCGTGGAAAACGGCGAAGAACTCAGCCTCGGCAAGCGCACCCTTACCTTTCTGGAGACCCGGATGCTGCACTGGCCGGACAGCATGTTCACCTATGTCAAGGAAGACAAGCTCCTGTTTTCCAGTGACGCCTTTGGCCAGCACTATGCCGGCCCTGAAAGATTCGACGATGAGATCGGGGACGCCATCATGGCCCATGCCAAAAAGTATTTTGCCAACATTCTTCTGCTGTACACGGCCAAGATAAAAAAACTGCTTGAGACCGTCACGGAAATGGGGCTTGAATTCGACATGATCTGCCCGGATCACGGCATCCTGTGGCGTCAGGCCCCCGGTAAAATCATTGATGCCTATGCCCGGTGGAGCAACCACGAGGCCGAGACCAAGGCCGTTGTGGTTTACGACACCATGTGGCACAGCACGGAAATCATGGCCGAAAAAATTACTGAAGGTCTGGCAGCAGAAGGCGTCTATGCCCGG
Organism: Thermodesulfobacteriota bacterium; assembly: GCA_034189225.1. GTDB lineage: Bacteria > Desulfobacterota > Desulfobacteria > Desulfobacterales > Desulfosudaceae > JAXHTY01. The sequence goes on along the minus strand of JAXHVL010000133.1, from coordinate 56,111 downwards.
CCCATGCACCTTCGTCACAACGACCGGAGCGAGGCGATGACCGAGGTCATGGATGCCAAAGCCGTCATCGTGGGCTCCCCCACCCTGAACAACAACGTGTTTCCCACGGTCATGGATTTTCTGACCTACATGAAAGGCCTGAAACCCCAGAACAAAATCGGCGCCGCCTTCGGTTCCTACGGCTGGAGCGGGGAGTCCGTCAAGCAGGTGAGCCAGGAGCTGGAAACCATGAATTTTGCCATACCAGAGCCCGGCCTGAAAATTCAATATGTCCCCGAGGCCGAAGGCCTGGCCCAGTGCGTGGAGTTCGGCCGCCGGTTGGGGAAACTCATCAAAACATAGATGAAACGTCCCATCGTCGAACTCAGTGAATGCATACTGTGCGAAGTCTGCACCTCGGTATGCCCGGATGTCTTTCAATTCAATGACGCCGGCTACATTGAAGTGGCCGACCTGCCTGAATACCCCGTGGATGATGTGGATGAGGCGATAAGAAACTGTCCCTCATCCTGCATCCACTGGGAATAATACCTCCCCCCTGATACCCCTGATACCCTCCTTTGTTATTTGTATTGGACTTCCAAGGAACTCGATTCGAAATCGAAATCGGTATCGGTATCGAAATCGATAAGTTAAGATTCGATTGCGAAGCTATGGCGCACGTTACTTACTGCGAAAATGCCGCGGCGGGGCTGGAAGCTTTTGGCGAAGCCGTCATTTGTATTATCGATGATTTTATGGCATTCTCTATGAGAACAATGGCACATCGCGAGGACCATAATACTCGCGTTCATACAATATCAATCTCAATTGGATGTCGGTGACAGTCCTATGGTCCGGCTTTTTCAAAACCTTTTCACACATAAACCGAAATTCCCCAAAAAACGGGCGCTGGTGCTTGAAGGCGGCGGCATGCGCGGCGTGTTTGTCGCCGGCGTATTGCAGGCTTTTGCCGACAGGAACTACTACCCGTGGAAACTGATCACGGGGACATCCGCGGGAGCCCTGATCGGTACCGCCTATGCGGGCGGACAGGTCTACCTGGCCCGGGATGCGTTTTTCACCCAGCTGTTAAGCAACAATTTTATCCGCAAATGGAACATCCTCAAACCGGACGAACATATTCTCAACCTGGACTGGATGGTGGACACCATTATCAACGGCGAAGAGCCGCTGGATATAAAACGGGTGAAACACGCCTGCCCGCTATTGATCACCGCTACCCACTGCCCCCCCGATGCGCCGCCCCAGACCGTATACCTAAGTTCCCGAAAGGACGACATCCCCACGACCCTTAAGGCCACCGCGGCCATACCGTTTCTCTATCGGGGATTTATCCATTATAATGGATATGATTTTCTTGATGGCGCGGTCCTGGACCCTATACCCTATCAAAAAGCCCTGGCCATGGGATTCAAAGAAAAAGATATTCTCGTGGTAACCACCCGCCAGCGCGGCTACCGTAAAGGCGAGCTTTCTTTCTGGGCCCGGAAAATTTACGAGACATATTACAAAGACCCCTCTCATCAGTTTCTTCTGGCCGCTCTTGGAAACTACGATGAGGTTTACAACGGGATTCTGGATGAACTGGAGCAGACGCATGCGGACATTCAGGTAATCTATCCGCCGGAAGACTTTCGGGTCAGCCGGCTGACCCGGGATGCGGAAAAAATCCTTGAAGGGTTCAATCAGGGCGTGGCCGCGGCACGGCAATTTCTGATGGCCCAATGATACCGCCCGGATCGGGTTTTCCGGGGGCTCAACGGTGAATTAATTCGAGAGCCTTTTTCTTTCGCCAGCAATAACAGCATCTTTTGCAACCACGGAATACACGGAAAGGCACGGAAAAAGCATACTCTATCACGAAGGACACGAAGAAAGCGGCAAATGGCCTTCGTGCACTTAGTGAGCTTCGTGGTTTATGGAACGGCAGCCGATTACGAGAAAGATGACGATCACGAAACGCCCAGGGTTATATGCAATATTTCCCCGGGCCGCCACAACCGCATGCGCGGTCCCCAGGTGCCGGTGCCGCGGCAGACCAGCACGGTCATTCCGTTCACATCGTACCGGCCGGCCAGCAGCGGGTAATTCTGTTGAACGAGATAACCGAACGGCCAGATCTGGCCGCCGTGGGTATGGCCGGCCACCATCAGATCCACACCAGCGGCAGCGGCCGCCCTGGACCCCCATGGCGTGTGCGAGACAAAAATCGTGGCCCCCTCCGGCCTGCCGGTCAGTGCTTTTTTCACCCCCCGTGCTATACCGTCCCGGCCGTATTTGAACGTCAAATCGTCCACCCCCGCCACGACCAGTCCCGGCACCGGCATCACCCACCTGTCCCGAAGCACCTTTATGCCGGCAGCCTCGAGAAATGCAATCGCCTTTTCCTTGCCCCGGTAAAATTCATGATTACCCAAAACTGCCCACACGCCCAGCGGAGGCGCAAGCAGTTCAAACGCAGACAGCAATGCCGCATGATCGCGGTGATCATGGCCTTCGAGAATATCGCCGGCCAGAATCACCATATCCGGATTCAGCGCCTGCACCTGTTTGATCCTGCCCGTCAGCCATCGGGGGTTCAGAATAGAGCCCACGTGCAGATCCGACATCACAACGACCCGCGTTCCGTCCAGGTTTGCCGGAAGATCCGGCGATGCAACGCTGAACGAACGAACCACCGGCGGCCGGAGTCCCTGAAAAATGGCAAACAGCGTCATCAGCAGGCCGGCGATCAGCGCCAATTCCCGCAGCCTTGGCGTCCATCGCGGCATCAATGCCCCGAAACCGGTGAACACATCTACCGCCAGAAACACGACCATCATGATCAGCAGCATGCCCATAAGGGTCATGCCCGCATATTCGAAAATAAGGGCAACGCCCCCCCGGGCCTGATGGCCATACACGATCCCCGCTACAAAGATAACCCAAAGGATAAAAGCAGCCAGAACAATAGACTTCGGTGCCATATGGCGTGCGACAAACGGAACAGACCCTATGCGCCACATCACATACACAAGCATGACCGTAACGAAGGATATCAGAAAAACACTGAACATCATCATTGCCAATCCTGGTTTCATTTTTTCTTCCCGTTCTGAAGAATATTCATCCAGATCGAAATCAAGCGGACTTCGGCCCTAAAGCGTTGTACCGGGCTCCAGTTTTTCTCGTTCCCCAGCTCCCGCGAGGATAGCCGAAGGCTGCGGGGCACCCTTTCTTTTGCATACCTTTCTTTGACGGCTTCGTAAAAAGCTTCCAACCCCGCCGCGGCGTTTTTGCAGTAAGTAACTTATGGAGGTCTAAAGACCTCCGCTACACAAACCGAGGTAAAATCCCCTGATTCGATAATGTCCTCAATTCATGTAATGGAAGGCTTTAGCCTTCCAAAAAAAACAAGTTCCTTGGAAGTGCAATAGCAGCAAAGCGATGCATATATCTTCGTGCCCTTCGTGCTCTTCGTGGTAATAAATATCAGCTCAAATGAACCACGAAGCTCACGAAGAACACGAAGGGTGAGTTCAAGAATCACGTGTCTTCGTGTTTCGAATTTAATATTGACGGCTTCGTAAAAAGTCCAATATCTGTGTTGCGCTGCATCCCTCGTCACTGCGGCGTACGCCAAGTACGCCTCATTCCTCGGGAGTGATAGGGCTGCGCCGTATCTTGAACTTTTTACTTTGCCGTCCCAAAATTGACTTTTTACGAGACCATCAATATTGAGTACCATTTTGAACCTGAGAAAGATGGTAATTTCAAGACGGAGCATTAACGGGTCTGTAGACCCGTATCCCGGCTTTCAGCCGTTTTTTTCAACCCATCCCGCCACAAAGGCCGGGGTGGTTGTTGAGTTTGCCGTCCCAAATCTGACTTTTTACGGGACTATCTTCTTTGTGCGAGCAAAGAAAAGTATGACAGGAAAATTGGTTTTCACCTGGTTCCCGCGCTCCTGGGCTGTGCTGCTCTTTTCATCCCTTTTACGAGTTTGTTAGTACAGGATACGCTGAAATCATGTAGTTTGTCAAAACAGTAAAGCTATTTACTTTTCCGTTCGATTTGACAAGACAATCGGTGCCGGCTAAAGTATCCTGAAAGAGAAGATCAGGTTTTATTGACGGAGCAAATGATGAATCACAACTACTTTATGGATATGGCCCTTCAACATGCGCAGGCCGCCCTGGAACAGGGGGAATTTCCAGTGGGCTGTGTGATAACGGGTGGCAAGGCCGTGATCGCCTCAGGGGAACGTGAAGGAAGTGCCGGCAACACAGGCAATGAAACCGACCACGCGGAAATCCGGGCGCTTCGGCAGCTCAACTGGATTTTTCAAGCATCCTCCCGTCCCATTGATCCCGGCACCCTTACGCTTTACTGTACCCTGGAACCCTGCCTCATGTGCTTCGGTGCCATTGTGATCCACGGAATCCGTCATATCGTATACGGCTGCGATGACCCCATGGGCGGCGGCACCCGGTGCGACCGGACCACACTCCCTCCCTTATACAGGGATGCCGACCTCACCATCACCACCGGCATCCGGGAAAAAGAAAGCCGTTCCCTCTTCAGAACCTACTTTAAAAACCCTGACAATAAATATCTGAAAGATACCCTGCTGGCAACGCACATGCTCAAATAACATGACCTGGAAAGATCTCAGCCATACTCATGTCCAAACAGATTTTAATAATAGAACAATATCTTCCATGGCCATGTAGAGACATGGAACGAGAACAAGAACAATGGCGGTGGAAAAGATGATGCCAAAACCCAGGGAGATGGCCATGGGAATGAGATAATGATCCACACGCCGGCAATAAATGAAATTTCGTATGGTTTCATGGTCAGGCATCGGGGCAGGCATCGAAATACAACCCGCCCACCCATTCATTTGTTTTCAATAATTTATACCAGGGTGCTCTCAAACGTGTCAATCGGTGGTCTTTTCGTGGCTTCCATGGGGCTGCAAAAAAAAGGCCGTCCCGGCACCTGCTGCTGATGGGTATCGGCCTGACCGGTCTGGTGGAAATCCGCAAACGCTTCATCAAAAACGCGTAGAGTCATGTCAATCGTCATATGTCACTAAAATCCTGATGGTCCGCCGCTACATATGCATCCTCAGGCCGCCATGGGCAAGTAATAGGGGTAACTGAACAGCAACACGTGCCCAGCCCCTTGCAGCGCAGCCGAGCAGGGGCGGTTTTCTAGGGCCGTCAGTCTTTAAAACCATTTCTTCTTTTTGAAATAAACAACCAGCCCTGCGGCCACCCCTCCCATTACCAGCCAGACCGCGCCATATCCCCACCGCCAGGACAGCTCCGGCATATGCTCGAAATTCATACCGTAAACACCGGCGATAAAGGTGAGGGGAATAAAAATAGTGGCAATTATGGTCAATACCTTCATCACCTCGTTCATTTTATAGCTGATGGTGGACATACAGAGATCCTGCAAACCGGTAAGCATGTCCCGGAAAGACTCCGTCACTTCCACCGCCTGAATCATATGATCATGAACATCATCAAAAAACAATCGGTTTACCGGCTGAACATAGGAGGATTCTCCCTTTTTCAGTTGCCCGACGATATCCCGCAGGGGCCGGATCTGTTTTCCGAAAAACACCATTTCCCGTTTGTGGGTATGGATGGCCGTCAGGATTTCCGGAGAAGGATTGTTCAGCAGGGTTTCTTCTATGGTTTCGATACGGTCACTGAAGTGTTCCAGAATGAGAAAATAGTGGTCCACCACCGCATCAATCAGGGCATAGACCAGGTAGTCGCTGCCGTTTTTCCGGATCAGGCCCCTGCCCGTGAGAAGGCGTTCGCGCACCGCATCAAATACATCACCGGATTTTTCCTGAAATGAAATCACATACCCGTCGCCGAGAATTACACTCAATTGCTCTGAATGGATGGTGTCAGCATCGGCATCATGGGTAAGCATTTTAAGGACGATATAAAGATAATCATCATGCACTTCCAGTTTGGGCCGGTGACCGGCATTCAGGATGTCTTCAAGGACAAGGGAATGAACATCAAATTCCCTGCCAATGGCTTCGATAATCTCCACATCATGAATACCGCTGATGTCAATCCACTGCACCGCCTCCTTGCCCCTTGTTTCCAGCCCCAGGCTTTCCACAGCCGGCAGCCGCCTTTCCGACAAATGATTCCGGTCATATTCGGTAAGGGTGATGTCCACCCGGTCGGTATGCTTTTCTCCCACATGAACCAGGGTTCCGGGCGATGCCCCGGCCTTTTTCCGGCTTTTTTTGATAAAGCGCATCACGGCCCCCTTTTTTTTTCTTATATCAATAAAGAATCCTGGCCCAGAGGGCCAGGCTTTGGATTACCCATGGAAGGGGTTTAGTCCAAATCGAAATCGGTATCGGGATCGCTATTGAAATCGAGCCAGGGCAGGCCCCCGTGCCTGCCCCTACGAAATTGCCCGGATGTTCACGAACCGCCGTAGGGGCAACCCCCCGTGGTTGCCCTACTTCAAATTTGGACCAAAAATCTTTCTGTCCACCGCTTTGTATCAGTCTCAAATTACAATGAGCGAATGCATCTGACGATTTCGATACCGATAGCGATTGCAGTTATTGCCGGGCTTTGTTGTGAACAACGTATACTTTTTCACGATTAAAACCGTACTGATGGCAAAGCCACTGTACGCTGACCTGGCCCAGAGGGCCAGCCCAGAGACAAAAGGCTATGCCGATAAGGGACAAAGCACGAAGAGAAAGTTCAAGCACTATATGCCCTATTCTTTTTCATCAGACTTGGCTGAGGCTTTCTCATCATGATATACATGCACATCCCGCTGGGGAAAGGCGATGACGATGTTGCGCTCCCGGAACAGCCGGTCGATCTCGAACCGAATAGCGGTTTCCACCATGTAGAAATAGGCGATATTGGTCCACACCCGCAACCTGAAGATCAGGGCGCTGTCCCCGAAATCCCTGAACACCACATCCGGTTTGGGATATTTCAACACCCGCGGGGTATTGGCGGCCACCTCCATGAGGGTTTCCCGCACCCGTTCAATGTCCGAGCCATAGGCCACGCCCACTTCGATACTCCGGCGAAGCCGCTTATCCTTAAAGCTCCAGTTGGTCACCTGCTTGCTGATGAGTTCCGAATTGGGAATGATCAGCGAGGCATTATCATACGTCTGCACCACGGTGGAACGCACGTTGATCTTCTTGACGGTGGCCCATGTGCCGGTCACCTCGATGTCGTCACCCACCTGGATGGGGCGCTCAAACAGCAGAATAATTCCACTGACAAAATTATTAAATATATTCTGAAGGCCGAACCCGAGCCCAATGCCCAAGGCCCCGAAGGCTACGGCCAGGGATGTTGTATTGAAGCCGATCACATGCAGGGCCACCAGCACACCCAGCGCCCATATCAAATACCCGCTGATGGTGACCAGGGACTCCTGAAGCCCCATCTCCATGCCGCTTCTGGCGAGGATTTTGCGCTGAAATACGTACCGCCATGCCTGAACCAACATATGGGTAAGCACCAGCACCACCAGAGAGTAAACAAATCCCATGACGCTCAACTGGAGATTACCGATTTTAAACGGATGCTTCAGCGTCTGAAACAGGGTCAGCAGAAAGGTCCGTTTACCGCCCCATGCCAGCACAATCGCCACAACGACCGCGACACACAGGGCTACCTGACCAATCTTGATCAACAGCCATCTCACCGGTGCGTCCCTGTTTGACGTATCTTCGTCAGAAACCACCTGCTCGGCATCCGGATCAATCTGATAGAGCCTGCTCATCTGCCGCAACCCGGCATAGATCATAACCGCCCAGAGCCCAAGCACCAGCGTCTTACCCCAGGATACATACCAGTGCATGGCAAAAAACCCGTATCCCGTGACTTCGCACACAAATCCGCCGATGCCGATGAGCCAGAAAAGCACTGTTGAGGGAATCATTCTGGCGGCAAGTGCCGGTGTGGAGCCGTTACCGCGCTGAAGCCGCTTGTTCATTTCCCAGAACGACAGGCACCAGCCGATCAATGCGATCTCAAAAATCAGGCGGACCAAAGACAGCAGTTCGCTGTCGGCTTCCAGCAAAAATTCCACAACAATATAGGTGAAGCCAAACAGCCGGACCATTATAAGAAGGAAATCCAGCCGTCGTTTAAGGGCATCCGGCATCTGGACGATTTCCCGGTCCGTGGCAAAGGCAATGGCGTCCCGGCCCCAACGGGTAAACAGATACAGCAGAAGAAGCGCCAGAATAAACCCCACTAGCGGAGAGGTGGCATACAAGTTGCCGATGCGCATATAGACCACCAATATAACGGACAGCAGGACCAGATATATGGATCGTCGAAACACCGATAGCGCCAGCCCTGCGACCGGACACTGTACCATCACATCGTTCTGGTCAAACCGCCGGCGATAGGGGTATAAACGCACCGCCAGCACCGCCAGCAGTGCCAGCAACGGGACCAGGGTCAACAGAAACGACTTGCTGGACCGCCAGAACAGATTCAGCTGATGCCGAAAATATTCCATCGACAGCAGGGACCCCATTTCTCCCGGAAGCCGTTTTAAATCCAGCCTCACACCTTCCCATCCCCCGGCAAGAGGCATGCCCGTCCGTTGAAAAATGGCGCGTTGACGGGTTTCCCCGATCCGCGTATCCAGCCGCTGGGACAGATTTTTCAGCTTCTGATGAATGGCGACGAACCGATCCACCCGGGCGGCATAAAAATCATTGAGGTACCCCAGGTAGGTGCTTTTTTCCTGAATGACATCTACCAGCGTCTTTAAGTCCTTTACCATCTTATCGTTCTGTTGATCCGGTTGCCGGTCCGCCGACAATTCGCTCAGATACTGCTTGTTTATCACCAGCTGTTCTTCGGCATCCGCCCTGGCCCGGTTCATCCATTTCAGCTGCGCCTTGAGTTCATCAAGCCGGTCCCTTATATTGATCAATGATATTTTCACCTGAAAACTGGCATTTTCCAGATGCCGGGTCGGCGTCTGTGACAATGCCGCAAGATTGGCATAAGTGGTATGCTGGAACTGATAGTTTTCCAGTTCCGCCGCCAGCGCTGATTCCCGCTTTCTGGCCCGGTTGTATGCGGCTTCAATATCCGCCAGAATCGCCTTTTCCGAGGCCAGGCTTTCCGAGATGGAATGGTCCATGCCGGTCACGCCGGCGGTCGCCGGCAACCGCGTACCGTTCACCGCCCCCTCATCGGCATAGGCATTGCCCATCGCAAAGGACGGGCTCATCACCACGGCCATGAAAAACAACATTATCATCGTCAGCGGTTTACGCATGTTTGGACGTATATGGGATATAGTCATAAAAATATCATTCTCAAAATTTGTCATCAATCTGCGGGTTTCCGGCTGCACTCTGCCGGCCGCTAGGCTTATTCGTCAACAAATAACCTCTTTCCTTTCTCAAGGATCGCTATCAAACGAGAGTCAAGCAATGCCGACGACCTGTGGATCACCGCCGCCTGGTATTCAGGATTATTGACCATTTCCATAAACTTTTCAACGGACAGTCTCAATGATGCTGAAGATATCATAAAGTGAACAAAAAATAAACAAGTCCCATCAACCCATCCGATGGCACCCTGGGCACCTTTGCCGGGGTTTTTACCCCGAGCATTCTGACCATCGCCCTCCAGCAGATCAGGAACCATCTGCTGGAGGCGGCCGAAGCCCCGGAACACCCAGGACTGGCGGCCCGCCCTTTTAAACTTTACCGAGCAGCGGAAGAAACAATCCATGCATGGCCAAAGGCCGTGGAATCCGGCAAGCCAACCGATGTCATCCAGCAATTGAACCAGAACATTATCGACACCAAAAACCACGCCGTCCAGGCCAGCAGCATGGCCGCCCGACTCACGGCCATTGCCGACAAACTTCCCCCATCGCCATCTTTCACCGCTTTTATGGTCACAGGCAAGGTGCACCGACGCATTTTTCTGGCGCATTTTTCTTGACACGGGAAACGACCTTACCTATTATAACTACCACTTTGTGGTAGATGACAATAAGCCGAAAATTCCTGGAAGCATAATTGATGAGCCGCCAGTTCCGCGTCCATATAATAGTCATTTTTCTTGCTGCACTTCTCGCCAGCGGTCAGGTCGGTCCCCTTCAAACCGGGGACGGATGCATTCAGAGCCGCGGGGAGTGCTGTTGTGCGCCAGGGCAGACACATACCGTTTCAAACGGCCCGTCACACCGTCTGCACGCAGAGGAAATGCAGGAATGCTGCCCGTCAGACGCCCCCTGCCGGGTTGACCGCCGCGGAGTCCCGGATTTACCACTGCTGCCGGCAACCACCGCTTCCACCAGCAACATTCCCAATACCGTAATGATTGACGTTTCAGGTATTCTATCTGTAGTGCCTGCAGCCGGGAAAAAAATCACCCGGCCGTGGCTGATTGCCTATCAACCGCGGGGCGTTCCCTTGTTCCTTCAGCACTCCACTTTGATCATCTGATGATCCGTCTCCTTCCGTAAACAAGTAAGTTCCATCAAAAGCCGTCCAGGGCGGCAAATTCACATACAACCGGCGTGGTGCGCCCATCCCTGTATTTGGGGAATGTCCGGTAGCAGCATTCACATCTTCTGACACGATGCTGTGGAAAAGTGCATCGACCGGAACATAAAAAGGAGATAGATCATGGCAAAATCCAGCAAACAGAACAAAAACACGCATACCCCAGACCCCGTCGGCGATGACCGGCTTAAACGCAAAAAAGAAATGATCACGGGAAAAAAGAAGCGTCCCATGGCCCCTTATATCACGGGCGTTGCGATTGTTTTCCTGGCGCTGGCCGCCGGCATTTTTTACTGGCAGACGAACGGAGCAGCCGAAACGGCTGTTTCATCCTCAGGGGTTTCCACCGGCAACCATACCAGCGGGGAAGTGCGATACCCCCTTGATATGTTCCGGGACGGCAAAGCCCGTCATTTTGAATTCCAGGCCGATACCCACACCATACGCTATTTCATCTTGGAAAGCGCGGACGGGGTTATCCGGGCCGCCTTTGATGCCTGCGATGTGTGCTGGCCCTCCGGTAAAGGATATTATCAGGAAGGCGACAACATGGTCTGCCGCAATTGCGGCCGGCAGTTCGCTTCGGCACGTATCAACGAGGTCAAGGGCGGATGCAATCCCGCGCCGTTGAAACGCAGCATCCGCAACGAAAACCTGATTATCAGGACCGGTGATATTCTTACGGGAAGCAAATATTTCGACTTTCAGGACAGGGGGTAGGCCATGACACTCAAAGAAATTGCCGTCAAGAACCTGATGCGACGCAAGGGCAAGGCATTTTTCATTCTGGCCGGCCTGGTGGTCGGGGTCGCAACGGTTGTGGGGATCATAAGTTTCGTCCATGCAATGACCCGGGATATCAACCACAAGCTTGAAAAATTCGGAGCTAATATACTGATCGTGCCGGAAACGGAGGACCTGTCCCTGGTATACGGGGGCATGAATCTCGGCGGGGTGTCGTTTGAGGCCCGGGAAATCGATCAATCCGGTCTCGTGGAAATTCAAACCATTAAAAATGCTGCCAATATCGCTGCAGTTGGGCCAGTGGTTCTCGGCGCCGTTGCCGTGAAGGGCCGGAAGGTCCTTATGGCCGGCATCGATTTCGAGGCCAATTATATCCTGAAACCGTGGTGGCAGATAAACGGTAAAGTTCCGTCGGGCCAGGAAGTGATTGTTGGGGCCGAAGCCTCAAAAACGCTGGGTTTGACCGTAAATCAGATCGTCTTCATTAAAGGCGAACCGCTCCGGGTTTCAGGGGTACTTGCCTCAACCGGATCACAGGACGATCACCTGGTATTCGCCACGCTTCCCGTGGCCCAGTCCCTGCTGAACAAAAAAGGCGTGGTTTCCATGGTGGAAGTGGCGGCATTGTGCAACGCCTGCCCCATCGATGAAATGGTGAAACAGATATCCGGGAAACTCCCCGGCGCACGTACCATGGCCATCCAGCAGGTTGTCAAAGGCCGCATGGAAACCCTGGGCCAGTTCACCCGCTTTTCCTATCTGATTTCCGCCATTGTCGTTTTTATCGGTGGCATGGTGGTACTGGTGACCTTTATGGGCAGCGTCCGGGAACGCACCCGGGAAATCGGCATATTCCGGGCCATCGGATTCCGGAAAAAGCATGTCATGGGCATAACGTTTCTGGAGGCCGCCATACTGTCAATAATGGGCGGTATCATCGGGTACGGGCTGGGCTTCGGCATCACCCGCCTGGGCTTCGGGCTGTTACCGGATAAAACACCGGCCCTGGTGGCTTTTGAGCCGCAACTGGCAGCCGGTGCCCTGCTCATGGCGGTCCTGGTCGGCCTGGCGGCGTCCGCCTATCCGGCATTCATGGCGGCCCGAATGGACCCGAATCAGGCACTGCAGGCCCTTTGAAAATAACCTTACACTTCAGGAGATCAAAATGACCCAAATCGTTGCTGAAAATATAGAAAAAATTTACGGGACCGGGGATTCCCGGTTTACGGCAGTCTCAGATATGAGTTTTGCGGTGGCCCCCGGAGAATTTGTCGCCGTTATGGGCGAATCCGGGGCCGGCAAGTCCACCCTGCTTTCCATACTGGGCGCATTAAATGCCCCGACCAGCGGGCGCTACCGGGTTGACGGAATCGATGTCTACGGACTTTCCCGCGAAAAACAGGCCGATTTCAGGCGCGAATTTCTCGGGTTCGTGTTTCAGCATTTTCACCTTATGCCGTATCTCAGTGTGCTGGAAAATGTAATGCTCCCGTTAACCACCAGTCCTCTCAAGCGGCATGAAAAAAAAGCCCTGGCAGCCAGAGCCCTGGAAACAGTGGGATTGATGAAAAAGGCCGGCCATCTGCCCTTCGAAATTTCAGGCGGCGAAAAAGAACGAACGGCGGTGGCCCGGGCCATCGTCAACGAACCGCCCATCATCCTGGCGGACGAGCCGACCGGCAATCTGGATACCCGCAACACCGGAGACGTCATGGCGCTGCTTCGCCGTCTGAGTAAACAAGGCACCACCATTATTATGGTTACTCACAGCCGGACCTGCTCGGCATTCGCAGACAGGATCATGACCATTGCCGACGGACGGATTTGGGCCGGGAATGAAGATCATATAATCCCGGAAATGGAGCCAACACCGGAGATTACGTGTCCGGCGTAAAAAATTGGAAACCATAACCATGATCACTTTCAACACACAGGAGGAACCTGGAATGACAAAAATAACAAAATCTCAATGCACGGCCATGGGTATTGTCACGGTTGTTATAGCGGCGGCCTTTATGGCGGCCGTATTCGCGGCCAATCCGTCACTCGCCGAAGGGCCGGAGAATGACGGGAATCCGTCCCAGCTTGTGAAGGCTGTGCTGGCTGTGGACAACATGACCTGCGGCGGTTGTGTTTCAACGATTAAGAGAGGCCTGCATGAACTGAACGGTGTCAAAGAGGTCCGGGTCGATTTGTCACGGGACAGGGTAACCGTCATGTATGCGCCACTGCTACTGCCCGCCCCCCGGCGTCTGTCGGAAACGGTATCAGCCCTGGGATACCCGGCCACTGCGGTACAGGAACCAGAAGGGGAAAAATCCCCACCCCTCAGCCGGAAGAGCGGCAATCAGATCAGGAGCGCCTGCGCCTGCGGCTGCGGCCCTTAGCCCGGATATTTCACGAGTCTATTTGGGGATGGCCACGGGCAAGGCCTGACAGCCTTTGCCCGTGCCACCCCTACATACTGGCATCTGTTTCGTTCCCTTTTATTCAGAAAGGCAGGCCCCATATTGTCAGGATGACATCTTGCTTCCCGCAATATCCTTCTCAAACAGGGCCATGCCCTTTTTCATGGCGCAAAAATCCCCGCACATGGTGCAGGTCTCCTCTTGCGCGGGTGTTCTTTTAGCCCGTACCGTCCTTGATACCTCCGGAAACATCAGCAATTTCTCAAGATCATTCCAGCGCATGTCCCGCCGCGCCTTTGCGGCTTCCTTTTCAACCTCGGCTGTTCGGGGATTTTTTATAATATCGCCCATTCGAACCGCCACCCGCGTGGCGCGCACGCCTTCCCGCACATCATTCTCGTCCGGCAGGGCGAGATGTTCGGCCGGCGTTATGTAGCAGACCAGATCCGCGCCGAACCTGGCCGAACTGGCAGCCCCGACGGCTGACACGATATGATCGTATCCCGCCCCGGTATCAAGCGGCAGTGGACCGAGCACATAATAAGGCGCGTTGCCGCTCATCCGTTTTTCCAGCATAATATTGCCTTCAATTTCGTTAAGCGGCACATGGCCCGGCCCTTCCACCATCATCTGGCATCCCGCCTCTCGTCCGATCTCGGCAAGCTCACAATTGATAATCATCTCCGCCATCTGGGCCCTGTCATGGCTGTCATGGATGGCTCCTGCCCGGATTCCATTGCCCAGGGAAAGCACGGCGTCATACTTTTTCATCAAACCGCACACCCGATCGAACTGTTCGTAAAGGGGATTTTCCCGCTTGTTGATATCCATCCACGCTACCATGTAAGTACCGCCTTTTGAGACAAGACCACCGTAGCGATAGCCCTGTTTGCGAAGCCGTTCGATGGTATACTGATTGATGCCACAGTGAATAGCCATGAAGCTGATGCCATCCGCCAGCTGTTTTTCGATCAGGTCAAACAGATATTCCGGATCCAGTTTATGGGGGGTGTGATATTTCTTTATGGTTTCCCGGAATGCCTGGTAGAGGGGGACATTTCCTACGGGCAGATTGACCGCCGCCAGCACTTCCCTGCGCACGGCATTTAGGTCACCGCCCGCGGAAAGCTCCATCAGGGTATCGGCCCCTTCGGCTTCCGCCGTTGTCGCCTTTCGCACTTCCGCATCGATATCGCATATATCGGACGAAGTGCCGATGGATGCGTTCACCTTTGTGCGGAGGCCCGTCCCGATGCCCACCACACGCTGATGCCTTCGTACCGGATTGGTCGGAATGACAATTTCACCTGCCGCCACTTTCCGCAGTATCCTCCCGGCGTCCACCGATTCCGCCGCCGCAACCGTATTCATCTGCTCCGTTAACACATTGTTTCTCGCCTGCTCGATCTGACTTTGCATAACCGCATATCCTCCTTCGTGATCTGCGCTCTGCCGAAAAAAAAAGGGGCTTCGACAGAACCTGCATTGTTCGTCGAAACCCTTTGCCATCAGATTTCCTGCGAATCGATTATCCGGCTCGTCTTCTGGCTTCCCCCGGCTTTAAACGCCTTCCCGCTTCATTGCAATGAAACAGTGGCTCACTGTCAAAAGCCGTTGCCCGGGCATTTCATGCGGGCTATCTATCGGGGTCACAGCGGCGGGACCGCCACGGATTTACACCGTGTTCCGTACGCCGGATAATCCAACTCAGCACCAGTTATAACAAAAATACCCGTTCCCGTCAAGCGAATATTGATCTCCGGGTCTCCCGCGTTGTAAAGGAATTGTTTATAGATTGAACTCACCCTTCGTGTTTTCCGTAAGCTTCGTAGTTCAATAAGTTTTTCTTGGCTAATGTCCATCCATTTCGAAATGGTGACACCATTTTTTAAGTTTCCAATCCGGAAATGAGAATTTTTTCGCAAGATCAAGGAAAACAAGGAGTTGCGCGGAGGCGTACTAGATGTACGTCGCACAAGCAACTCCGCAGTTTGACGCAGATATTGCGGAAAAAGGCCATTTACGGGTGGAAACTGGCTAGTGTCCATCCAGAAATTAGATATTTTGGTCGAGTTCAAGGAAGGCGAAAATTTTAACCGGAGGAATACTTTGCGTATTTTGAGGATTAAAATTTGAGACTGACACAGAAATCGGGCAAAATAGCAATTTATGGATGGGCACTGGCTAATGGCAGCAACCCCGTTTACCACCAAGGGTTTTCCTATTGGCCGCTGCCAGGCGATCCAGCCATCGCCCGAGCCGTCCCTTGGCTTTTGAAGCGCCTCGGACGGTATAAGTATCCGGCTCAGCGGCAAATCGTGTTCGGCACTCGCCACAGCAAAACCGGTATAATTCACCGTTGTAGACATACGTTTCATCCGCCAGGCGGGGGTCAAGTTCAGAGCCGCACACCGGGTCGGTAGTTGTCTTTAATGTATCATGGGTGCTCATTTTTATACTCCCCAAGGGGGGCATGCAGCCCCCCTTATATTGAGTTTAAAGATTAATGATTAACGATTCCAGCAATAGCCAGGGCCGTATCCAGACCCTCTGTTGTAAGGCCCCATATGATGGAAACCGAGTTTACGGCTTCTGGCTTCCGGCACGATCTTTCCGGCCTCAACTTCATATTCCACGGATTTCTCATCAAGCGTGGCCCGAAGACGACTTATGTCCTTCTGAATCGCCCTTATTTCGGCAATATCAGGATCAGTCTTGTTGAGTTCGGTATCAAGTGCCGTATATTGTGCCTGAAGCTGCGTTCGAAGTTCCCTTGTTTCATCATAGAACTGCCTGTCAAGGGTTTCCAGACGGTCTTGCTGACCGGGTGTCAGGGCCTGCGAATTGGAGCGGCCATAATCGTTTCCCCAGCCGCCATATCCCATCATGTGATTTCCAGGCCCCCAGGCCAGGACGGGCACAGCCACTGCTGCAATTAAGAGAATGATACCGATAGTTGATGTAAGTTGTTTCATGATTCTGCCTCCTGTGTTAAGGGTTTTTTCCGATTTTGTTTTTATGAAAAGCAAGGGATGTGCCACATTGTGGTATAAAAATACAACTAATTGATATAAAAACATATATTATAATAAGGACAGGAGGCATCAGCTGGAAATGGGAGACCGTCACCAGGAAAACCGGGGCAAAAGTAACCAGGTAAAAGACACAGACGGTGGAAAGCGGGTAAAAAATACCCGATCAGTATTCGGAATAAATACGGTCCCGCCTGTGCGTCGCACGCAGACAGGAAAAACCGTTCCTGCTCGGCTGCGCTGCAAGGGGCGGGGCACGTGTTGCTGTTCAGTTGTTTCGGCAAACTGGAAACACCAAAAACCACGCTTGCGTTCAAAAACAGCCCCTGATATAATCCTCACCGATAATATAAACTATCATTTTGAAAAAATATAAGAATTAAAATACCCATAAGTTTTTATACTTCAAGAGAAAGGAGCTTCATATGACTATAACGTAGCGATTATTCGTTGTGAAAAACGAGACCCGGTGTCCATTGACCAATTGCCTCAAATGCCTGATGAACACCCAAGAAGGGTTTGCCGGTATGACTGTGCTTTTGGAAATGTATTGCCGGCTGCGGATCCTCTGCTGCCGGCAGACGATAAACCATTAAGGATATAGAAGGAGAATTGACAGATGCGCGTTACGGATTTGTACCAGAAGAAGCAGCCTGTTGTGTCCATGGAATTTTTTCCGCCGCGGGATGAAAAGGCCGGGGCGAAATTCGACAACACAATTGATGAACTGGCCAAGCTGAAACCGGACTATATGTCGGTCACCTTCGGGGCGGGCGGCTCCAACAGGGATGGTTCCTATCAGACGGTGAAAACCGTCATGATCGACAAAAAACAGCCCACCGTTGCCTATATCGCGGGTTACGGTCTGGGACCGGACGAAATCTGTGCGGTGCTGGACAATTACAAGGCACTGGGAGTGGAAACGATCTTTGTGATCCGCGGGGATAAGCCCAAGGATGCGGATTTTAAGCCACATCCCGACAGCTTTCCGTATGCCTCGGACATGATAAAGTTCATTAAGGAACGTTATGATTTTACCCTGGGATGCGCGGGATACCCGGAAGGCCATATCGAGGCGGAAAGCCTGGACAGGGATATTGAATACCTGAAACTGAAGGTGGACAACGGCGCCGAATACGTGGTCGCCCAGTTCTGTTATGATATTCAGTTTTTCTTTAACTATGTGGAAAAATGCCGGGCCGCCGGTATCCAGGTGCCGATCGTGCCGGGGATCATGCCGGTATACACGATCAAAATGACCAACATACTTTCAAAAGTCTGCGGTGCAACCATCACCGAGGATCTGCAGAAACGGATGGATGCGGTGGACCCGGAGGACAAGGAAGCGGTCCTGAGCATGGGCATAGATTTTGCATTGGAGCAGAGCCGCGGGCTCCTCAAGGCGGGTGTGGCCGGCCTTCATTTCTATACCATGAATCGGACCAAGTCCACCACGGCGATCATTACGAAACTGAAGGAAGAAGGGTTACTGTAAAATCGTTACTTACACTCCGCCTGGCTCCCGCGCTCCTGCGTGGGAGCCTTAGTACAGAGGTGACCCCTTTTTCACCCGTCCATCAAAGGAGGCCGACGCATGAAAGCCACCATCATTTACGACAACACGGCATGGGATCAACGGCTTACGCCGGATTGGGGATTTGCCTGTCTGGTGGAAGCCCATGGCCGCAGCATCCTGTTTGACACCGGCGCCAGGGGCGATGTCCTGCTGGCCAACATGGCGGCCCTTGCCATTTCACCGGCGGATATTGAAGCGGTGGTCATCTCCCACGACCACTGGGATCACACCGGCGGCCTGGACGCCTTCCTTTCCCGGCAGCCGGCGAATATATACATTCCCGCCTCCTGCCGGACCATGAGCGACCGGGCCGTTGTCATTGGGGATATGACGAAAATTTTCGACAACATCTATTCCACCGGCGAGCTGCGTAACATCGAACAATCCCTTACCATCAAAACCGACAAAGGGATTGTGGTGATTGCCGGCTGCTCTCATTCCGGCGTGGACACCATTCTGAAGTCAGCGGCGGCAATCGGGCCGGTGTACGCATTGATCGGCGGCCTGCACGGTTTTTCCAACTTCGGCGCGCTTGAAGACCTGAGCATGGTCTGTCCCACCCACTGCACCCAGCACATTCGGGAAATCAAAGACCGCTATCCCGAAAAATACATGGAAGGCGGGGCAGGACGGATGATTGAAATGTAGCCCGATATGTCATGAGCAAAGAATCCTGGCCCACAGAACCAGACTTTGGTTCCCCCTGAAAGAGGGGGCGTCCAAAGCAAAATCGCAATCGCGCGGTCTTCGAATCCGAACGGGCACTCACTACTCCACCAGCAGCACCGACACCCCCGAGGCATTCTGCACCACTTTCTGGGGAATGCTGCCCATGATAAAGTCTTTAATGCCCGAAAGCCCTTTTTTGCCCATCACCACCAGCTCGTAATTCCCGCTCTTGATTTCTGCGAGGATATCCCGGGCAATACCCTTATTCCGGTTCACGCTTTTGGTGGTCACCCGCTGCGGATCAAACCCGCACTGCACCAATGTGTCTTTGGCGTTTCCCATGGCCTTTACCACCACTTCCTTTTTCTTGTCCTCCAGCGAACAGAAAGCGGTTTGCTGGGACTTGAAATAGGGCACCAGCTCCGGACCCTGCATCGAGCAGATGCTTTCCGTATCAAGCAGTACATGAAACAACGTCACCGAGCTGTCCGATGAAAAGTTCGCCCCCACAAAATCCACGGCGCGTTTTGAATTTTCAGACTCATCAAATGCGATCAGTATGTTCTTGGCCATGTGCGTTCCTCCTTTTAATATATAAATAACAATTGCATCAATTCATCTTTTGACTTATCTTTTTATGGTTTTGTAAAGAGCTGTCAGCCTAAAATAATATTTACCAATAATGATGACTATTGTAAAATAAGACTTTTCAATTAGAATTCAACCATTCAATAATCCAAGGAGGAAACAACCATGGCGGTAATAACCATCGACGGTGAATACGGGGCCAGATCCCGTGAAGTTGGGAAAGTTGCGGCAGAACAACTTGGATATGAGTATGTGGCGCGGGACCTGGTGGCCCGGATCGCAGACAAACTCAATATCTCCCCGAACGAGGCGGAACTCTTCAGCAAGACCGGCGGCTCAGGGTTTCTTCGCCACATCGACCGCTACACCTGTTCCATCGTCAAAAAGGTCGTGGACGGTGAATACGGTTGTCTGGACGACAAAAAGTATTTCGAGGTCACAAAGGAACTGGTGGAAAAGCTTTACGAAGACGGGGACACCGTCATCCTCGGCTGGGGCGGCCAGTGTATACTGGCGGACAAACCCGGCACCCTGCATGTACGGATCAAGTGCAATGAAGCCGCCAAAAAAGAAACCGTGATGGCGGAACGGCGCGTGTCCGCGGAAAAGGCGGAAAATATCATCAAAAAAGAGGAAAGCGACGCGGCCGCCTATATCAAACATTACTTCGGCAAGGATATCAACGATGCGCGGCTCTATGATCTGGTCATCGACACCGGCACCACCCCGCCGGAAAAAGCCGCCAGGATGATCGTTGACCACCTTGCCGAAAAAACGACGTGAAAAAAATTCACCGCAGACGTAGAGGATACCCTTCTCAGCGTCCTCTGCGCCTCGGCGGTAAACAGATCCGTCATGAATCTTCGATGGTTTTGAACTTTTCCGGCGGCGCCCCGCACACCGGGCACTTGGCCGGGATCTTCTTATCGGTCACGTAACCGCAGACCTGGCAGACATGATAGGCCTTGACCTTCTCCTTGATAACATCATAAATTGCCCGCTCATAAAGCTTGGCATGATAGCCTTCCGCATCCCTGGCATAGCCGAACACCTTTGCCGCCACGGTTTCGTCCTCTTCCTCGGCATCCTTGATGAAATCAGGATAAACATTCTCGCTGATGGATTTTTCCCGCTGAAATGAATTTTCCAGGTTCGTGTCCGTATCCTTCACCACCAGGTCCTTGACCAGGTTCAGCTGCCGGGTGGCATGCACCCGTTCAGCTTCGGCAATGGCCCGGAACAGCAGGGCCATCTGGGGAATTTCTTCTTCCTCCGCCTTTTCCGCATAGGCCAGCAGCCTGAAGTAAGCTTTTGCCTCACCGATAAACGCGGTATGCACATTCTGCCGGGTCTTTTCTTTCATTCATCGCCTCCGTTCCATGTAATAATTTTGGCATGGGTGAGCCGGTCCCGCATGATAAAAGCGGCGGTACCGTCCTCATTCATCCTTCTATATTATGATCATATTTCGATACAATAACAACATAAAAAGACAGCAACACGTGCCCCATCCTTTTAATATAATACATCAACCGAAGCCTTTTCCCGTCCCCACACCGCAAACACCGGGGAACGGTTTTTTCGTAAGACGCGGACAGACTGTCTGAGCAGACGAGGCTTAACGCATCTGCACGAAAGGACAGGCGAGTTTCTGTCATTGTTTTCATAGTGGGCTTTTTTCGAGCCGGCGTTTCAACATCATCTCGTCAAATCATCAAATGGTTCGAACCGACTGTCGGGCCGCCGTATCATAAAGTGCTTTATCAAGAGACATCAGGTGGGCATTATTCCGGCGCGCCAGGGCGAGGTAAAACATGTCATAGGCCGTGGTACCAAGGTTGCAGGCCAGAGAAAACGCTTCTTTATGCAGGATTTTATCTTCGGCGTATTCATCCGGTAGCGCAACAGCCATTTCAACTCCGGACTCACATTGCGAGACGGAAAGGCTTCCGAACTGAACATATTTCCAAAACACGTTGGTAACTTCGGGAATAAACAGACCAGGGGCTATGACCCATTCCGCATCCTTGAGGTGTTGCAGCAGTTCCCTTCCCTTTTTCCGTTGCAGCACCGTTTCCACGGCAGCGCTTGCATCCAGCACAATGATCATCGTTGCCTGTCCTCGCGCACCAGATCTGCCGGATCAGCCAAACCATCGGCCTGGAATGTCCCGGCGTTCTCCATGATCTTTTCCACAACTTTCATGCGGCGGTGTGTTGTATTCTCTGTCATACCCAATCCTCTTTCAAGGCTGACAATGGCCTGCTGGGAAAAACTGCGATGCTCTTTTTTCGCTTCCAGCCGAAGCTTGTGATAAATCCATTCCGGCAGCTCTCTTATTTGAAGGGAAGGCATGGCATGGTCCTCCTTGCTGCATATATTTTTTATTTCGATTATACAATAATATAAAATTCATGTCATCGCAAGCAATATGCAGTTAGAATTACTATTTTTGCATGCATGCATTGCAAAACAGCCCAGACCTACCCCTTGGGCTCGCCAATGGGCATCAGGGTCCGGCCGTGCGCCTCGTTGATCACCTCGGCCATTCCCAGATAAATGGCGCTGGCCCCGCAGAATATACCTTCATAGCCAGCGATAATGCCGATAACGGCATTGCCGGTCCAGTCCTTGAGCGCCAGCAGCCAGAAAAGGATCACAAGCGTGAGAAAAATCGTCTGAAGAGCACGGTTCTTCTTTAAGGTGGCAATATACATAAACAATGTAAAAAGACCCCACATGAAGAGATACCAGCCCATAAAACCGGCGGGTGTGGCATCGGCCAGCCCCATCTTCGGCAGCACCAGCAGCCCCACCAGGGTCAGCCAGAAATGGCCGAAGGACAAAAACGCCACCAGCCCGAAGGTATTGCCCTTTTTGTACTCAAACAGGCCGGCGATGATCTGGGCGATACCTCCGTAAAAGATACCCATGGACAGCACCATGGCGCTTAAGGGAAAAAATCCCGCGTTGTGGATGTTCAGCAAAACCGTGGTCATTCCGAAGCCCATGAGGCCCAGCGGTGCCGGGTTGGCTAAATTTTCCTGCATAATCATCCTCCTTTGGTTGCGTTGGTATTGCAGAGAAAAAAACGGTCAAAGCGATTGCCGGCCCGGGGCCGGATAGAAAAGAAAACGTGAAGCGATGTGCCTGTGTCATGAATCTGATTGATATAACGTTAATTATTATTATACACCAAACCGCAGGAAAATGCCAGCAGATATTGGGGCGATCTTTACTCGCGCAACGTGCCGCACGCACCGACCACGATACGACCCGACAATCAAACGACGAAATTCCTTTTTTAAAAAAACACGTCCAC
Organism: Thermodesulfobacteriota bacterium; assembly: GCA_034189225.1. Lineage (GTDB taxonomy): Bacteria > Desulfobacterota > Desulfobacteria > Desulfobacterales > Desulfosudaceae > JAXHTY01. Next base: position 33,217 of record JAXHVL010000133.1, on the reverse strand, counting down.
AGCATTGCAGATTCCTGTCGCGGCCTTATGTTGTAATTAAAAAGTCAGGATTTTAAAAAGACTTTCAACCGAATCATCAAAAAGAAAACGAAAATGACCATCAACATTCAATACATCAAGGTGACAACAATGGCCCTTTTAATAACCATGCTGGCGGCATGCTCCTTTGCAGACAGCCCGGCAAACTCAACTGCAGAAAAAACCGCATCCAATACAGGCCCTTTTCAGAAGGCCACCTTTGCCGGCGGCTGCTTCTGGTGCATGGAACCGCCCTTTGAAAAACTGGACGGGGTGGTGGATGTGGCATCCGGATACACCGGCGGTAAAGAGAAAAATCCCACTTATGAAGAGGTGGCATCCGGCAAGACCGGCCATGTAGAAGCCCTTCAGGTCACCTATAACCCGGCTGTTATTTCCTATGACCGACTGCTGGCGGTTTACTGGCGGCAGATAGACCCCACCGACGATGGCGGTTCTTTTGTAGACCGGGGCGCCCAGTACCGATCTGTGATCTTTTATCATAACGCTGACCAGCAGAAAGCGGCCGAGGCATCAAAGGCTGAACTGGCGGCTTCAGGACGCTTTAACGACCCCATTGCCACGGGGATACAGCCCTTTAAGACGTTCTATCCGGCTGAAGACTACCATCAGGACTATTATAAGACACATACCCTGAAGTACAAATTCTACCGGCACCGGTCAGGCCGGGACCAGTTTATTGAAAAAAAATGGGGCAAGGACGCTGAATTACCCCCGGCTTCGCCAGGCGGAAAATACACCAAACCCGGCGATGAGGTGCTAAAGAACCGGCTCACGGACATGCAGTACGCCGTCATCCAGAAGGACAAAACTGAACCGCCCTTTGACAATGCATACTGGGACAACAAAGAACCCGGCCTCTATGTGGATGTAGTGGCCGGTGAGCCGCTGTTTGCATCGGTGCACAAATTCAAGTCCGGAACAGGATGGCCCAGTTTCACCCAGCCGGTCACCGATAACGCGGTCGTGGAAAAGACGGACCGCAGCCTGTTCGTGACCCGGACAGAGGTCCGCAGCCGCCATGCGAACGCTCACCTGGGCCATGTGTTTGATGACGGCCCTGCGCCAACGGGTAAACGTTACTGCATCAATTCTGCGGCATTAAACTTTATACCCGTTGATCAACTGGAAGCCGAAGGGTATGGGGAATTTTTGAATTTGTTCCGGCAGTAAAAAGGCTGTCAAAATCTGGTATCCGATAATGGCATGCCTTGGGGCTCAAGGGCCGACGTAACCTTTTACCACGTCTGTCGGCACCCGGATCGGCTCCGCATGAATAAACAATTCATCGTGAGCACCAACCATACCAGTGCTTTCAGACGGCGAATCTGGAAAGAGCCTTTGCATATCGAGGCTTATCGGCTCGTTCATTACCGGCTGAACCGTTGACGCGTAGGGAAATAATCTGTATAATACATATTTTGCGCCAGTTATTATAGGTACGACTGTCCATCAAGGCGAATTCAGAAAGGCTAGTGATCATGGATCCAAAAAAAACCGGCAACCCCGAAATCAAAGCAGCCGCGAATTCTGATGCCCGGCCGGACAAATACCCTTCATTACCTCATCTACGGGTTATTACTGGCCACGCTGGTCGCTCTGGTTGTATGGCTTGAAACCACAATCCCGGGTTTGCGGCGCCGTCTTCTGATGGAAAACGGGCTCACCGAAAACATTTCAGCAGCCGGCTACGGTTTTGCGATGTTACTCCTTGTCCTCCTGCATCGACAATTCAACCGGTTTCCGCATATCCTTCTGATTCTCCTTTTTTTCGGCCTGCGTGAACTGGATTGTCACAACCGTTTCACCACCATGCCGATAACTCAGAGCGAGTTTTACATCACCCCCGGGGTACCGTTTTGGGAAAAAATTATTGCCATTGCCTTTATTCTGATATTTTTATACTGCCTCTTGCGCATCATCATTGACCATTGCCGGCATTTTCTGGCCGGCATTAAACACGGCAACCCCGGGATGGTGGGGATCGGAATCTCCCTCGTTTTGCTTCTGCCGCCATCATGATGGATGGATTCAGCCGCCGGCTCGAGTGGGTTGGCGTTACCATCACAGACCACAGTGAAAAAATAACCACCACCGTTGAAGAGGTGATGGAAATAGGGATTCCATTGTTCCTTGTCGCCGCGATTATCGCCGGCAAAGCATCTATGCCAAGCTAGGCAGCATGAACGCCTCCCTTAAAGAAGTCTATGAAGCCGATCTCAAGCGGTTCGATGATGCAAAACCGCCGATAAAATGGACAACCAGTTCTGATATGAGCAGGGCCAGAACAGCCCGGATAATCTGAACAACAATCCCCGCAACGCTTGATGTCACAAGTGACTGCATAATCCCCCTCAAGAAAAAGAAAAAGGCCCCAGACCTTACAGACCGGCAGCCCCTTTCGAATCGAGAATCTTTCGCTTACTGGCTTAATACGTGGTTTTCACTAGTTCAGACCAATACCATTCGCTAAGTTTCCCCGAGTTTCTGTTTCATCTTAACGGTTTTCGCTGATAAGTCAAGTTATTTTGTGACGAACCCTTAGTGCCTGCCGTAGATTTTCGTAAGGCGGGCAAGGCATGCTGCCAGGCAGGGGTTGAGGCGGCCGGGGGTGAGCTTCCATAGCCAGTTTCCTTTCTGGCGGGCAGGGTGGTTGATGCGGGCCTTCTGGTCGAGGGCCAGGATGTCCTGGATTGGGAGAATACAGACGCGGGCGGGCGACATCATGGCTGTGCGGACAAGAATGCTGGCAAAGGTCTTGCCGGTGAGGTTTGTCCCGAAATAAAGGCAGGCCTGTTTTTTTGCGGTCTCTGTTGCCTCGTTTTCATACCAGCCCCGGGCGGTGTTTGTGTCATGCGTGCCTGTGTAGATGATGCTGTTTTTTTCAACATTATGGGGGGCGTTGGGGTTTTGAGCCGGCAAATCTGAAAAACCGAAAACCAGGACACGCATACCGGGAAGATCGTACAGGGTCATAACTTCTCTTACGTCCGCCGTGATATAGCCAAGGTCTTCTGCCACAAGGGGAAGGCAGGCAAGGCGGCGGTGAAGGGTTTTTAAAAACTGGTGGACAGGGACTTCTACCCATTTACCGTTTAAGGCGGTGGTTTCGTTGGCGGGTACTTCCCAGTAAGCCACCAGGCCGCGGAAATGATCAATGCGGAGCATGTCAAAAAGATCCAGGTGATGGCGGATGCGTCTGGTCCACCAGTCAAATTCTTGTTCCTGATGGGCTTCCCATTTGTATACGGGATGACCCCAGAGCTGACCTGAGTCACTGAAATAATCAGGGGGCACACCTGACACGGCCGCGGGGCTGAAATCCTTGTCCAGCTTGAACAGATGGGGCCGGCACCAGACATCCGTGCTATGCAGGGGCACGTAAATGGGCATGTCTCCCATGATGCTGATTTTATGATCCGCGCAAAAGGATTTCAGCGCTGTCCACTGCAGGTAAAACACGTACTGGAAAAAACAGATGAGGGTTATCTGATCCGGGAATTTTTCGGCTGCGATTTTTAAGGCTTCCGGATCACGGGCGGCAAGTCCGCTGGGCCACTGGGGCCAGAAGCGGTCCCTGTGCTGGTCCGTAAGTACGCAAAACAGGGCGTAATCTGTAAGCCAGTATTCGTTTTTATCGCAGAAGTCCTTAAAACCGGCCTCGTTTTTGTGCAGGTCATAGGCTTTTAAAAGCAGGTATTTTTTTAATGCCCAGGCTGATTTGTAATCGATCTGGTCTGAATTTTCAGGCTGGTTGATTTGTTTTGGCAGCTCTTTTCTGGAAACAAGCCCTTGCTCGGCCATTTGTTCCGGGCTGATCAAAAGGGGATTGAATGCAAAGGCCGAGGGGCTGTAATACGGGGAATGGCCGTGTTCTGCCAGGGTCGGGGTTACCGGCAGAATCTGCCACACGTGCTGGCCTGCTTCATAAAGAAATCCGGCAAATTCAAAAGCGGACGGCCCCAGATCTCCTATGCCGTATTTTGCCGGCAGGCTTTGGATTGGAAGAAGAATTCCGCTGGTACGGATTTTCATGAATTTTTCTCCGTTTGCCTGAGGCCGTATAACACCGCGACTGAATCCGGCGACAGTGTGATGCCTTTGGCATTGATTTCCGGGTTTTTGGCCGAGCTTAGCAACAGATCCATGCTGTCCGCGCCGGGCAGCGGCAGGAGTTGTTTTTTTGCAGCAAGGCTGCAGGCAACAATCAGTTTACCCCTGGTCATGACCAGCCATTGGCCGGATTGATTTACATCAACATGAATTCGCTCCAGACGGCTGTCTGATGCCTCCGGGATTTTTTTCCGCAAAGCGATAAGGTCTTTGTACCATTTCAAAACACCGGCGTGGGGCTCCTTGTCTTTTTCATCCCAGTTTATCACGGATTGTTCAAAAGTCTCACCGGCCTGCGGGTCGGGGATTTTCTCCGGGTCCCAGCCGAACGCGGCAAATTCATCGCAGCGGCCTTTTTTGACCGCCTCGCCGAGTTCCGGATCCTCGTGATCGGTAAAATAAAGAAAAGGGGAAGACGCCGCCCATTCCTCTGCCTGAAACAGCATGGGAATGAAAGGGGAAAGAAGCATGATCGCGGCCCCTGCTTTGAAGCGTTCAGGGCTTATCAGGTGGTTTATCCGTTCGCCCAGGGCGCGGTTTCCCGCCTGGTCGTGAGTCTGGAGATAGGCCAGGAACTTGTGCGCCCGCAAATTACAGACGGGTTTTCCATGGTTTTTCCTGCGGTACGCGGAAAATCTGCCGTCATATACAAAAACGCGGGTAAGCGCGCGGGCAAGGTCGGCAAGCCGGCCGAAATCCGAGTAATAGCCGGTTTTTTCGCCTGTCAGCACCGCGTGCGCGGCATGGTGAAAGTCATCGCTCCACTGGGCGTCCATGCCGAGGCCGTTTGCCGCAACAGGGGTGACAACGCGCGGGTCGTTTAAGTCACTTTCCGCAATAACTATTTTGCGACGGCCTGTCCGGTCCTGGACCGCTGCCGCTGTTTCTGAGAGTTCTTCCAGAAAATGCTTTGCCGAAAGGTCAATAAGGGTGTGGATCGCATCAATGCGAAGACCGTCTGCGTGATAGTCGGAAAGCCACATTGCGGCGTTGTCAGTAAAAAAGCGGCGCACCTCGTGGCTTTCAGGGCCGTCAAGGTTTACGGCCTTTCCCCAGGGAGTATGATATTGGTCTGTAAAATACGGGCCGAATTCTTCCAGGTAGTTTCCGGCAGGGCCGAGGTGGTTGTAAACCACATCGATAATTACCGCCAGGCCTTTTGCATGGCATGCGTCCACCAGGCGCTTTAATCCTGAGGGGCCGCCGTAAAACTCGTGCGGGGCAAAAAGGTTGACCCCGTCGTAGCCCCAGCCTCGCGTCCCTGAAAACCCGTTGACAGGCATGAGTTCCACGTGGGTTATGCCGAGGTCTGTGAGATGATCAAGGTGATTGATCACTCCGTCAAATGTTCCGGAGTCAGAAAAGGTGCCAACGTGGAGTTCATAGATCACTGCCGATGAAAGGGGCGGCGGCTGCCAGGCGTTATCGTGCCAGGGGAAAGCGCTGTGGTCCAGTGTCTGCGACGGGCCGTGGATGCCTCTGGGTTGACGGGGCGATCGGGGGTCGGGTATGGCCCTGCCCGCGTTTACAATAAAAGCGTAGTCCGTGCCCGCCGGTACGGGGTCAGGGGTATGCCACCAGTTGTCCCGGAATTTTTCAAGGGATATTGTGCGGCCGCTGATTTGGGCTTGCGCGGTTTTTGCAAAAGGAGCCCAGACTTTGAGGTGACGCATGTTGTTTCCTTTTTATGGCTTATCGTCCGCGCGCAGCAGCAGGGCGACGGGAAATTTTTTTAAAATGTTTCGCAGCAGCAGTTCAGGGCCGGTGAACGTTTCGCCTGTGAAGATGTTTTGCCAGGCGGATTCTGAAAGATTCACGCGGGTGTCTTCCCAGTCGCCGGAAAACCCCATTACCAGGCGCGGTATGATTGTTACCGCCCGGCTGCCGCGGGTAAATGCAAGCGCATGGTTATGGTTTGTCCCGGTTATATCAACGGGACCATAGGAGGCGGAAGGGGCGAACAGTTCGGGCCGGTCTTTGCGGAGTTCCAGGGTTTTTTGTATAAGATACAGCTTGGGAAGCCCGGAGTCCATGTCTGCCATTATCTGTTCCATGTTCATGTGTTCCAGCGATGCCAGCAGCCCGCGGCGGCGGTCAAAATCCACCGGCCGGCGGTTGTCCGGGTCCACCAAGCTTAAATCCCACAGTTCCGTGCCCTGGTAAATGTCAGGCACGCCCGGGGCCGTGAGCTTGAGCAGAACCTGGGCAAGGGAGTTTATCCGGCCGGGGTTGACCAGTGGGGTTACAAAGGATGTAATATCTGCGACAAAAAACGAATCTGAAAGAATGTTTTTTGTAAAATCCAGCAGAGCCTGCTCGTAAGTTGTGTCCGGGTCCTCCCAGCAGGTATACTCCGCAGCCTCTCTTGCAGCTTTCTGAATAAAGGCGGCGGCGCGTTCGCTGCCTATAGGCCAGGCACCGACCAGACTCTGATAAAGCAGGTATTCGATGTTGGAATCAGGAAGTTTCTGGTTTTTGTGAGTTTGATTGTGCGCGGCCCAGCGCTTTACGGCTTTTTCCCAGTGGCCCGGGATTTCGGAGAGCAATGCCAGGCGGGCGCGCACGTCTTCGGAGCGTTTGGTGTCATGGGTTGAGGTGGCAAGCATGGCTTCGGGACATCGCTGGGTGCGAAGGACCATTGCGTCGTGGAACTGCCGGACGGATATTCCGAAAACAGACGGGTCGCCGCCCACTTCGTTTAAGCAGACCAGGCGGTTATACCTGTAAAAGGCCGTGTCTTCTATCCCTTTGGCGGTGACAGGGCCGGAGGTCTGCTGGAATCTTAGCATCCATTCGGCTTCGGGATCGGCTTCAGTCTCGGGTTTGATCCGGTTGCAGCAGATATCGGAAAGAAAGCCCCAAAGCCGCGGGTCAATTTCAGGGCCGCGGGTTTTGGCCTCTGAGACGGCCCGGCGGATTATTTCCTGGTCCGTGTGCGATGCCGTGACGTTTTTGCGCACATAGGTCCGGTAGACAGGCATGCAGGCGAGCAGTTCCTTTACTGCCGCCGTAAGCTGGCTGCGGGTATGATCACGGAAACAGCGGTGTTTTTCGCAGATATTCACAAGCAGTTCAGTGAGGCGGCAGATGTCGGAGCCAAGCAGTTTTTCCATTACCAGGTGCCTGCAGGCATGGATCAGATCCTTGTACGCGGTTGTACTGCCGGTAAATTCTTCATAAATCGCTGAAAAACGGCTTTCATTGGCTGAATCTATAAACAGCCCCGCTGCCTGGTTTAAAAAATCATACCCTGTTGTACCTGAAACAGGCCAGGATGCAGGCAGCTCTTCTCCGGGGTGGAGGATTTTTTCAACCACAATCCAGGCATCCGGAGCAGCTTTTCCCAGGCGTTTTAAATAGCCTTCCGGGTCTTTCAGGCCATCCGGGTGGTCAATGCGCACCCCGTCAACAAGACCGCAGCCGAGCCAGTCCAGAACCAGGGCATGGGTTTTCTTAAATACCGTGATATCTTCCGCCCGCACCGCGGCCAGGGAATTGATCGCAAAAAAGCGGCGGTAGTTCAAGTCCCGGGATGCGGCGCGCCAGTATGTCAGCCGGTAGTGCTGGCTTTGAAGGACCGTGTCCAGGGCATCCGGGTCCTCATTCAGGCGGGCGGGGCTGACAGACGAAGATGTAATGGAATCAGGCGACAGGGGGAAAATGAGATCATGATACTTGCAAACCCATTGGCGGGTGTCGGTGATTGCCACGCTGAACTTTCCGGCTTCCAGAACCCGCCCGTAATGGTCTTCGAGAACCGGCAGTACAATTTTGCCGGCTATACGTTTTTCAGGCGGGTCCCAGTCAATATCGAAAAAACCCGCGTATTTGCTGAGGCGGCCTTTTTCCAATACATCCCACCACCATTTATTGGAAAAGGGCTCGAATATTTCCATGTGGTTGGGGACAACGTCTATGACCTGGCCCATGCCCCGGCGTTCAAGCTCCCTGCACAGGCGCTTGTGGCCGTCCTGGCCGCCGAGTTCGCGGTTAACCCGGGTCGGATCTGTCACGTCATATCCGTGCGTGCTTCCATGCGCGGCCTGCAGATACGGGGAGGCATAAATGTGGCTTATGCCCAGGGCGCTGAAATAGTCCGCTGCCGCCGCGGCATCCTCAAATGTAAAACCCGGGTGAAACTGGAGCCTGTAAGTGGCCCGAAGAATTTTTTTGGCGGTCTTTTTGGTCATTGTGCATTGGAGTCCTTTTCAGCAAGCCTGAAAAGCACAATTGTGCGGCCTTCAACCCTGATTTGAGCGCCTGCCGGTGTCTGCTGCCGGTCTTCTTCCCGGGTAAAGCCGCCTGCGGATGTGTCAAGTTCACGTATCCAGGCCTCCCCCCATTTTTCGTGGGGAAGGTTTACATCCAGCGCTTCGTGCCAGGCGTTTAATATGATATAAAAGCTATCATCTGTTAGAGGATCCGCCTTTACATAGGGGTTTGGAATGGTTTTGCCGTTTAAGAAAATTCCAAGGGTGTGGGCGGAAGCATCATTCCATTGTTCTTCGGATTTCTGCCGGCCGTCCGTGTTAAACCAGGCAATATCCTTTATATCGCTTCCGTGGATGGGCCTGCCCTGAAACCAGCGGCGGCGGCGGAACACGGGATGATCCCTGCGGTAGTCTATCAGTTTGCGGCAGAACTCCAGCAGATCTTTATCAGCGTTTTTCCAGTCATACCAGGAAATCTCGTTGTCCTGGCAGTAGGCGTTGTTGTTGCCCTGCTGGGTGCGGGAGATTTCGTCACCGCCCAAGAGCATGGGCACGCCCTGGGACAAAAGCAGGGTTGCAAGGAAGTTCCTTTTCTGGCGGACGCGAAGTTTCAATATTTCCGGATCATCGGTGGAACCTTCTGCGCCGCAGTTCCATGACCGGTTATGATCCTCCCCGTCATTATTGTCGTCTCCGTTGGCCTGGTTGTGTTTTTCATTATAGGAGACAAGGTCATGCAGGGTAAAGCCGTCATGGGCGGTTATGAAATTCACGCTCGCACAGGGCAGCCTGGAGGTGTCCTCGTAAAGGTCGGAGCTGCCGGTAAAGCGAGAGGCGAGCTTTTCCAGGGTCTGTCCTTCGCCGCGCCAGTAATCGCGCATGCAGTCGCGGTACTTGCCGTTCCATTCGGACCATAGGGGCGGAAACTTGCCTACCTGATATCCCCCTTCGCCCACATCCCAGGGTTCCGCTATCAGTTTTACCTGGCTGATAACCGGATCCTGCTGGATGATGTCGAAAAATGAGGACAGCCTGTCAACATCGTGCAGCTCGCGGGCCAGGGCAGAAGCAAGATCAAACCGGAATCCGTCAACATGCATCTGCTCAATCCAGTAGCGCAGAGAGTCCATGAGAAGCTGGAGCACGTGGGGATGGCGCATGTTAAGGGTGTTTCCGCAGCCGGTATAGTCCATGTAGTAGCGGGCGTCGTCGGTTAAGCGGTAGTAATAGGCATTGTCAATGCCCTTGAAGCAAAGCATGGGCCCTTCGTGGCTCCCCTCTGCGGTGTGGTTGTAAACCACATCAATTATGACCTCTATGCCCGCCTGGTGAAACGCTTTTACCATCTGTTTGAATTCCGCCACCACGCCTCCCGGGCGACGCTCCGAGGCATACTGATCGTGCGGAGCAAAATAGCAGATGGAGTTATATCCCCAATAATTGGAAAGTCCTTTGTCCGTGAGATGATTGTCATGGATGAATTTGTGCACCGGCATGAGCTCCACTGCGGTGACCCCAAGATTCTGAAAATACTCAATTGATGGGGGAGAAGCCAGGCCGGCGTAAGTGCCGCGTAGTTCTTCAGGGATATCCGGGTGCTGCATAGTGAATCCCTTTACATGGGTTTCATAGATAATCGTCTCGTGCCAGGGAAGGTGCAGGCGCCGGTCTCCGGTCCAGTCAAAATGAGGCTGCTGGACAACGCACTTCGGGACAAAAGGTGCGCTGTCTGTCTCGCTTTGCACATCCGGGCCTTCGGCAAAGGGATAGGGGAAAACGGCTTCGTTCCATTCAACCTGGCCTGCAAGGGCCTTGGCATAGGGGTCGAGCAGAAGTTTCGCAGGATTGCAGCGATGGCCGTTTTCTGGCTCCCAGGGACCGTGGACCCTGTATCCGTACCGCTGGCCCGGCTCTATTGCGGGCAGATACCCGTGCCAGCAGAAACCGGTCACTTCAGGAAGCTCAACGCGGGTTTCTGCGGCGTTTTCGTCAAACAGGCACAGTTCTACCCTGTCGGCGATTTCTGAAAAAATGGAAAAATTGGTGCCTGCCCCGTCATAAACCGCACCAAGGGGAAACGAGGTGCCTGGTAAGATTTTCATGGTGTGGTCATTCCTTTTGATTCTATGAAGTACTTTTAAAAGCTTCTTAACCGGGATATTACATGAAACATCCCGGTCAAGCCGGTTCCACCTGATATGATCCGGTTACAATGAGGCCTGCTTTCTGCTTAAGAGCCCTCACCGCCCTGTGCTCCTGTTCCAGAACGGTCATCCGCCATTCATTGACTTCTTCCTTTCCGCGCAATAACTGGGCTTTTTTTGTTTCATGGTAGGTAAGGTCGATAAAGACGCGAAGATCCGCACCGTCTGCGGCAATGGCGTATAAACCGTCTAATATCAGCATGTCGATTTCCGAGAAATCCGTTGTCAAGGTGTCTACCTGGTCGGTGATAAGATCAATGCATGGCGTCTGCGAAGTGCGGTTCTGCCTGAAATCGTCAAGGGTCTGCTCAAGCAGATTCCAGTCATATTCATCAGGGCCTATCCTTTGCGCGCCGTGGGCTTTTCGCCACTCGTTTCTCTCTGCCGGAAGTGTCAGGTAATAATTGTCCGAATGTATCAGTTTGGCCCTGATGCCGCTTTCTTTCAAGGCGCGGCCCAGGCAGTGGGCAAGCTCTGACTTGCCCGACCCTGATTCTCCTGATATGGCCGCGATGAACTTGGGATGAGATCCGGCCATTATGTGGTCCTGGATTGCCGCGGCTGCTTGCTTGTGTTTTTCCTCTATTAACAATACGTCGCCGAGCATGGAATCTCCTGTTGTAGGTAAAGGGTTCAAGGTGCCTGGTACAAGACTCAGGGGACTAAGGGTTCGTCACAAAATAACTTGACCATTTGGCTTGTTCTTTTTCCCGTCTTCTTTGTTGCTTCGTCGGTCAAATAGCTTGCTATTCTCCCTCCTCGCGTCTCGAAGACGGAAAAAATTCCGGCGCCAAATTTGATAGCCCCGTAAAAAGTCAGATTTGGGACGGCAAAGTAAAAAGTTCAAGATACGGCGCAGCCCTATCACTCCCGAGGAATGAGGCGTACTTGGCGTACGCCGCAGTGACGAGGGATGCAGCGCAACGCAGATATTGGACTTTTTACAAAGCCGTCAAATTTGCCCAACTTATTTTGTGACGAACCCTAAGGGGAAGGAGGTTTTCACGCCGCAGGGGAGATAATGCGTTTCCCCTTTCACTTCTACCGGTATGGCCTTGTCTTCCGATCCTTCTATGCTAAGCATAACTTCTTTTTTCGTAATTTCAATCTCATAATGCTTTTTTTGAAACCATATTCCAAAGGCGATTTTCTCCCATGTGTCTGGCAGGTTCGGGGAAATGGAAAGTATATCCCTGTTTATGTTCAGGCCGCCGTAAGCTGTCATGGCCATGAGCACAGTGGATGCCATGACACCGGTGTGAATGCCTTCTTCTGTGGTACCGCCCTGGATGTCAATATAGTCGCTCGCAAGTGATTCGCGGTAAAATTGTCTGCCGATGTCTTTGCGGCCCAGGGATTCTGCCAGGGCAGCGTGGACCACGCGGCTTAAAGTCGATCCGTGGGAGGTGCGGGTTATGTAATAATCAAAGTTTTTCTCCAAAAGTTTGTCTACCGGTGCATAGCCCATTGATTGGAGCATTTCCCTGACCCGATCTTCACCGAGGTTAAAAAACAGCATCAGGACGTCTGCCTGCTTGGCGATTTTATAGGCGTCAGGGGATTTACCCTCATTTTTTAGAATCCGGTCCAGGCGGTGGATGTCTTTATATTTTTGCCTGTAATGGTCCCAGTCAATCTCAGGCAGGGAAAAATACCCGTCGAACTGGGCCAGAATCCCACCTGAGATAACCACGTGTAAGCGCCGGGCAATGTGTTCCCAATTGCCAAGTTCTTTGTCAGCCAGGTTTATTTTTTTAAAAAGCGCTTTTGCTGCCGGCGCCTGCATGCAGTTATAAAGACCCCTTGCCGTGGTAAGGGCCCAGTGGACCATCAGGTTTGTATAGGAGTTGTCCGTTAAACCGCCTTCGTCTTTGTCCGGATATTTTTCATGGAATTCGTCAGGCCCCATGACGCCGCTAATACGAAAGCGGCCGATGTCTTCATCCCAGCGGGTTTTGGATACCCAGAAACGGCATATCTCAAAAAACATTTCAGCGCCGTAATTTTCCAGAAAATCAAGGTCACGGGTGATGTGGAAATACTGCCAGATGTTAAAGGCAACCGCCAGGGAGACGTGGCGCTGAAGGCGGCTGTGATCCGGGCCCCATTGGCCGCTCAGGGGGTTTACGTGTAATGTCTGGGTTTCTTCGCGGCCACTGCTGCCGCTTTGCCAGGGAAACATGGCACCCTTGTATCCATTCTGCCGGGCATATTGCCGGGCGGCATCCAAGCGGCGGTATCTGTACATGAGAAGGGATTTTGCGATATCCGGAAAATGAAGATCATAAAAGGGCAGCACAAACAGTTCGTCCCAGAAAATGTGTCCCCGGTAAGCCTCTCCGTGAAGGCCGCGGGCCGGCATGCCTGCGTCCAGGTCTTTATTGTGGGGCGATGCGGTTGACATAAGGTGATACATGTGAAGGCGCAGCATTTTCCGGCTAAACCTGTCGCCTGAGACACGGATATCCATTTCCCGCCACAGATGCAGCCATTTTTCAATGCTGGCAGAACGAATATCTTCATAGCGCCGGATTTTTTCAATGGCTGCAAGGGCAAGATCTGCCGGACTTTGTATTTTTCCGTCCCGGGAGGTGTAAATTGCGGCAAGCTTGTCGACACGGACGGGCAGATCTTGTTGACCGGCGACGGAAAACCGGATTTCAGCCCGGCTGTTTTCAGCTATGTATTCGAATGCGGTTTTTTGAATCCCTCGAACTGATATTTTCGCGGCTGTCGCGATTTCGATATCGGTCTGGACGGTTTTTACCCGCACCATCAGGGTATTGTCCCGCGCTTGCTGGTCAAGCGGCGCAAGATGCTGTTGCTCCAGAGCCCGGTATCTTTCAACGCCTTGGTTTGTTGTCTCCCCGTCGATTGCCGTGCAGAAGGATACGGTTTCATTGTAATTCAAGGGCGTAAGCGTGTAGCTGAGGGCGCAGATATGGGGATTGTCCATACTGGCAAGGCGTTCTGAGACGATCCGGGTTCTTCTGCCTCCCGGGTCAATGATTGTAAGGTCCCGGTGGAGGATGCCGGTCTTGAAATCCAGGCGCCGGGTGATGGATTCGATATTGGTTTCATTGATATCAATCCACGGTCCGTCGCCTATGCGGAAATGTACCGGCAGCCAGTTGGGGCAGTTCACAAAATCCTCGTTTTCTATTTCTTTGCCGCTGACCTGGGAGGTGATTCTGTTAAACACGCCCGCCAGATACGTGCCGGGGTAATTGACCGGACCGGACAAAGACTCCTCCATGGCCCCGCGGGTGCCGACATACCCGTTGCCGACGGTTAAAAGGGTTTCCCTTGTTTTTTCGAGTTTTGCGTCATAATCATGAAAGGTGATGCCCCACTGATCCTCCTCCAGGCCGGTTTCAAACCACTGGTATATCTCCTGCGGTGTTATTTCCGCCATGTCGCGGACCACCCGGTCCGCCCCGTTTTGAATCAGCACCAGGGGATCGGTATGGCGCGCCACACCCAGGACCATGCCGAAGCCGCCGTTTCTGCCCGCCTGCACGCCGGAGACCGCGTCTTCTACTACCACGGCGCGCGCGGGCGCAACCCCGATCCGCCTGCAGGCTTCCACAAAAATATCCGGGTCAGGCTTTCCGGAGAGCCCGAGTTCGGCAGATACCACGCCGTCTACGAGCGCGACGAAAAAATCAGCAAGCCCGGCTGCCTCAAGTACCTTTCGGCAGTTTTTGCTGGATGTGGCCACCGCAAGCTTAATGCCCAGGGCTGTCAACGACTCCATAAAGGCGATCGTGGTGTCAAACACCTCCACTCCGTCGGATTCCAAAAGCTTGTTAAAAAGCTCGTTTTTCCGGTTTCCCAGTCCGCAGACGGTCTTTTCCCCGGGCGCATCAGAAGGATCGCCGAAATCAAGTTCAATGCCGCGGGACAAAAGAAAAGACGTTACCCCGTCATATCTTGGCTTGCCGTCCACATAAGCCAGGTAATCCTCATCCGTGAACCCGGCAAAATCATAGCCGCCCCGGGCTGCCCGTTTTTTTAAAAATTCATCGAACATGACCTTCCACGCCCGGGCATGAACATCCGCGGTCCGGGTAATCACCCCATCCATATCCAGCACCACCGCCTCGAACAACGGGGGTAAACCTTGTTTTTTATCATTCACCATGGATGCCAACCCTGCTGTTTGTCATCGGTTTCCCGGTTTCAAAAAAAAATCGGATAATATCCCGGGGGGCTTTTTCCATATTATCCGGGTATCTGCTGTTGAACTCGCTTTTATGGTCATCAACTAGTGCCCATCCATAAATTGCTATTTTGCCCGATTTCTGCGTCAGGCTCAAATTTTAATCCTCAAAATACGCAAAGTATTCCTCCGGTTAAAATTTTCACCTTCCTTGAACTCGACCAAAATATCTAATTTCTGGACGAACACCAACTATATTAAGGCCGGGCTTGTGTGTCAATATTTTTGCGGCCACCACATGTTGACGATTGGATTTGGGTATTTTTGGCAGATCGCTTCAAGATGGGGCGGAAAAATCGTTGACCTGGCCCGAAGGACCAGGTTTTATAGACCAAACAAACCGTGCCCTGCGGCTCTGCGAAGATTATTTTCATGCCCCGCTCACTCACCTGCTTTCAGCAGCCTGCCAATGCGGACTTCCACCAATTCGGACTGCGCCGCAGGCCCCAGGTCCATTGGATCGGCAACCTTTGCATGGCCTCTTAGGCGGTCCGGCAACGCGGCAACAGCCATGATATCAACAACATCACCCACATGGGGCGGGTTTTCAGGGTCCCCGATCCAGGCCTGCCCCGACCAGGCGCCATCCGAATTCATCACCACGGCCGGTTGTATCCACCATCCCTCGGCAAACGGATCAACCGGATGCACCAGCACGCAAACCCGCAGATTCGGATCCATGGTCACCCTTTTGGAATCGCCCTTCACCGTGAATCCGCCGGAACCTTCTTCTGCCAGCCACACCGCGATGGCCGCACCATTGTCCGGCGAATTCACGGCAACAGCAGGACCCGGCATCACAGCATTATACACCAGCCCCACAAGGATAAATGTCAGGACCGCGACGATGCCTGTCACCGACCACCCGATATAATAACGGGCCGGCCCCGCCGCTTCCGCAGCCGGTTCTTCCGCCGCCCCTGCCCTTGCCTGCCGCTTTCTGATGGTATGCCGTATCCCTTCTGATATGAGCAAGGCCAGAACAGCCCCGATAATCTGAACAACAATCCCCGCAACGCTTGATGCCACAAGTGACTGCATAATCCCCTCCAGAAAAAGAAAAAGGCCCCAGACCTTACAGACCGGCAGCCCCTTTCGGATCGAGAATCTTTCGCTTACTGGCTTAATACGTGGTTTTCACTAGTTCAGACCAATACCATTCGCTAAGTTTCCCCGAGTTTCTTTTTCATCTTAACGGTTTTCGTGGATAAGTCAAGTTATTTTATTTATAGCGGAAAAGCAGATAAACATCCTCCAGGTCATCCAGCGGCAGGGATGAAAAATCATCTGGCGCGGCCGTGTCCCGCCGGACCATGATGCTGAACGTGCCGGTTCCCGGCGCGGTGCCGTCAAATACCGTTGGGTTGGAATGCACATTGTTCAGCGCGGGATCAACGGTCAGATCGCAGTCAATATCCGGCTGACCGGGAATGCTCACCCGTGCGGCGTATTTGCCCGTGTGCCGGCCTGACACCACCATGCCCATGCCGGAAAGCTCTATACCGCCCATTCGCGCCAGGAAGGGATAGTGACCGGGCAGAATCTCGCAGGTGAACACCTGGGGCGCTCCCAGTGACTCAGGGGTGAGAAAGGTTTCCCAGGTTTCCGGAAAGCACTGTTTCAGTCCCATCAGCAGGGTACCGCCGCCGGACAGCACATCGTCCAGCTGCCCCTTTGCCGCCGTGGCCAGCGACTCTCCGCCGTTCCGGGCGGTATAATGAATATGCAGGATAACATCTGTCAAGGTTGTATAATCAAATGCATTGTGTTCCCGCGGCATGTGAATATCCCATGTGCCCGCCGCGCCGGCACCTTCAAAGGGAAGGAACCGTTGGTCCTCGAAATTCAGCCGGAACAGGCCGTTATCCCATTCACCATGGCTGGTGGCGATGGACTCGCCAAAGCCCTGCTGCACAAGGAACCGCGGGTCTTCACCGTTTTCCCTTGCATAGCCCGACCCCACCAGGTTACTGACCCGAATCTCGTTGCTCCCCAGGCTCAGGCCGCAATTGAGGTTGGTGAACGGGTCGGCCTCGCATTGAATGGTCACCGCCACCGATTTGATCCGTCGCCGGTAATGCCCGGGATAGTCCAGGTTGTACATCCACTCCGCCAGGTCAAGGGAACATCGGCCGGTCATGATCAGCTCCAGCAGTTTATCCGGTGCCAGACGGGCCAGGGACACGTGCTTGGTCAGTTCCAGCTCCCGCTTGTGCTGATCCAGATAGGTGGCTTCCATGCGCCGGATATCGTGAATCAGCCGGTCCGCTGACAGCAGCCCTTTCTTGAGGCTGTCCCAGTGGCCAAACTGGATAAACCCGGTGTCGGTCACCCCGAGTTCCCGCCGGTAGCTCTTTTCCGCCCGTTTGGCCATATCATAGGCAAGCTGGTAGGCCTGAAAATAAACCGTGGAAATCTGGGTGATCATCCACTGGTAAAGCTGGGCATTGGTGTATTTTTCCTGAAGATAGGCATGCTCGCCCTGCTTAATCGCCAGCTGGGTCTCGAAGTTTTCCAGGTCTTTTTCCGCCATCTGCACCAGGATTTCGCCCTCCAGAATCTTATTGTCCAGCCCGGCAATGGCCTTTTCCTCTTCGGCGATTTTAGAGGCCCGTTCGGCCTTGGTGCGTTCGCTTTTTGCTTCGGATTTCAGGTCATCCTGCATCCATTTGCACAACTCCGCTGCCGCATCGAATCCTTTGCCCGCATACTTGAAACCCTTTTCCACGTTGGAACCGCCGCTCTTCGCCGTGGCTTCCGGCGTACCGCCGGCACCATTGGCACCGACGCTGGCGTCGGGAAAGGCGGAGGCAATCATGGCACCGACCTTGGAAACCTTGCTCAACCCCTTTAATACCGCGGCCGCCGTTCCCCAGTCGCCGGCCTTTTCCTCGGCATCCAGTTGTTCATCCAGGCTCTCAATATGGTCGATTCGAATCTGGCAGATATCCTGCTGCCGCCGAAGAGACTCGATGGCGTATCTGGCCGCCTCGATTCGCAGTTCCTTTATCTCCCGCATGTTTTCAAGCACCGTCACCGCATTGGCCGACCGCAGCACCGCCAGCTCTTCGGCATCCTTTTTCTCAAGGGCTGACAGCAGGCGATCGCCCAGACGCTTCACGTCATTGCAGAACTCAACGGCTTTTTTCGAAAGCACCGAAAACCGGTAGGCCGGGGCCGGCGCGTTGAGATCATTGAGCACCGTGGCCAGGTCAAGGCCCGCGGCCGCGGCTTTTACCAGCATACCCGGGTCAATGGGCGGTTCAAACAGCGGCAGCTGGCGCTTCAGGCCTTCTATATTCAGGCCGTGCCGGATTTTGAACAACCGGTCTTCCACCGTATCCCAGTATGACAGGAGTTTATCGTTATGGGGCAGGCCGAAATAGGATATTTCAAGATCCGGCATGGGCTCCACCGATGAACCGGAGAGGGTATATTCAATGGGCAGGCCCAGCACATTCTCGGCCCCCACTTCCACCCTTGTATTGCCGAAGGTATCCAGCCCTTCTTCTGCCACCAGCTCGTTAAAGGTCTTTTCATCCCGGGCAATGGCCGGCACGATGACGGGCCTGGCCCCTAAAATTTCATGGGCCAGAATATACAGAAGCGTGGCTTCATTAATGGATTCCATGGTGTCCTGACGAAAGAGCTGGTCGCCCCAGGCGATCAGATTGTCCAGGTACTTCATGACAACGGTCCGCTGATAGGCCACGGTCCGGTGTTCCGCGATCAGGTGAGGCTTAAAGGGATGGTTCCGCCACTCAACGAGCTTGGCCTTGAAGTCGTCGATGTTTTCGATAATATTTTTGATCCGCTGGATCCGGTATTCCGCGGCGCTGGTTTCGTGGAATGGTTTGGTGATCCAGAAACGTTGCGGTGACGGGTAATAGTCAGTACTGGTGGGGTCAAATATATAATGAAACCACTGCATGGCCTCTTCAAATCGCTGGTTCTGACTGAGCCGGCAGGCGATCATCAGGGGCGCATGGAAAAACAGCTCCCAGTTATAGATGGCACAGGCCCCGTTCCGGGAAAAATCCAGAGCCTCGGTTTCCGCGGCCTCCCCGTTCACCCCCCATGCGGGAGCATACTGACCGGCAAACGAAAACGCGGACCGGTTGGAATAATGGCCGGGATACAGCTGCAAGCGTCGCCTGAACAATCCTGCTACCCCGTCCCTGTTGATTTCCTGCTGAAACACCTCGGCCCAGGGATGATAAAACGGCCGGGCCTGGTAAATCCCGTCATCCGCGTTAAAAAAATAATTCCAGAAACTCTCTTCCCGCACCTGCAGGAAGAAAAAGGCCCGCTGCCGGTCCTGATAAAGGAGCGGCCGTATTTTCCCGTCCACCGGCGACAGGCCCTGCTGGCAGAGCACCGCTTCAAACGGGCTGTCCGCGCCATATAAAAGGGTCCTGGTGCCCTTGTCCGGACCGAACACGTTCAGCTTCTCCTCGTTGATCTCCTGGTCCTGGTTGTTGGCCATGCGGGTATAAGAATAATGCATGCCGGCGGGCAGGGCCAGCTGTTCGGAAATCACCGTGAGCGGATAAATCTCCGCACCCGCCTCGTCAAAATTCTTTTTGATATACTCATAAGACGTCATGTTGGTTTTTTCGCCGAAGTCCGGATCAAAATAATACCCCGGAATGCCCCGAAGCAGGACATCCCGCACCCCGCCGCCGGTGAACACAAAGCTCGAGGAATGCCAGGGCCGAAGGGTCTGGTCGTACCGCACTTCGGTCAGCCGTACCTTGTCATGGATGAACTGGTCGTAAAACAGCCCGTTGTTAAAGGACTTGGACGTGGAAATATAGATATCCAGGTAAAGGGAATTGTCCCGGCGTTTATACCGCGGCTTGAGATTGTAGGAAAACGTGGGCCGCTCCCAGGGATGAATCAGCTTCTTTTTTGAGATGCGCCGCGCGTCCCACCCGTCCGGCTGGCGGACACACCATGCCAGCTCGATTTCAAACATCTTCGCCGGTTCGGAATTCTGCACGGGGGTCTCGCTCTGTTTTACCGGCGGAAGCTTTTTCAGCTTGACCGGCTTTTCATGAAAGACCAGCCAGAACAGGTGCAGCTTCCGGTTGTACACCCAGGGCACCACATGGTCGGATTGAATATCATTTTCAATCTTTTCCCAGGGCGACCACCGGGAATAGACCAGATCATAATACCGGTAATAAAAAATGGCCGGCATGCTGCGTGTCCGGGCAGCCACGTGCAGCCGGTTGATCCCGGCTTCGCGTTCATGGAAAATACTGCATATTTCCAGCCGCGAGACCTCCTCGAGCTTTTGAATATAGCGCTGGAGCGAGGCTTCAACGTTGGCGTTGGTAATTTCACTGCTTAAAATATCGCTTTCCAGTTCCTCAAAGAACGGCGACTTGGTGTCCCGAAGTTCCGGCTCGATCCAGTTTTCTGGAAACAGGAAGACCTTGCGGTTGGCCTCCCATATCCGGTAGTTTTTCATCCATTTCCACTGGTCCCAGTTGTTTTCCACATCCGGATCCGGCTGGGCCACCTCCACCTCACGATTTTCAAGGTTCAGCAGACACCGCTGCACAAACAGCTGGGTGGACAAAATGGCCTGCTTGATCCGGGAGGTGAGCTGGTCTGCGCACATCTCCACATCAATAAGGAACCAGCCGTAAAGATCATCGGTTGATATCCAGTATTCGGGGCTGGATTCCGCCCGCTCCCGCTGGGACCGCTCCACCAGGTATGCGGTCAGGGCCGTGCGTTTCTGTTCCCGCAGGTCATCCATCATGGGCTTGAGTATCTCAAGCCACCGCTCCCGGCTGTATTTGGCCTGGGCCATGTTCCGGGCCATGCGGGCCTTTTCCTGTTCCTCCCCGTCCGGATCCCGTCGGGCCAGCATAAACAGGGCCTGAAAATCCGACGCCGTGATTTTTTTCTGGTGATGGCATTCGGCAAACCATTCATAGGTATCCGGGCACCGGTAATCCAGGGCAGAATAATGGAGGCGTTCCTGGTCGGCCGGGTCCCAGCCGGTAACGGCGCACAATGCGTCATTGATCGCCTCTGCCGATGAAGACGGCGATGCAGCAAGGGCCAGCACATCAAAAAAGGAGGCATGTTCCGGTTCCGGAAACCGGCGCTTGAATGCCAGGAAGCGCCAGGTCCGCACCCAACGGTCCAGCGAAACCGCGGCAGCGCCTTCTTTGATCGGCAGGGCATTGAAGTCCATGGTGTCACCCGCCGCGGGATTGGCCACCAGCCACGCCAGTTCATCGGTATTGCAATCAAGACAGGTACACGCCATGGCGGCCTTGTGCAGAAGATACAGCGCTGCAAACGAATCCGGCAGATTTTCCGGCGTCAGCTCGCATACATATTCATTGTCGGCATCGCGTTCAAAAAGTTCCTCATCCTGGAACACCGACAACAGATGCCGCGCTTCAGAAGGCAGATGCAGGCTGTCCAGCAGCACCTGGGCCTGGCTGCTTTCCAGGGCAAAGGTATCGGCGATAAAGGCTTTCACTGTCGTCCGGTTGAGATAGTTGAACAGTTCGGCCATAACATACGCCCGGCGTATCGCGAGCGCCGCCGGTGTCGCAGGTGCCGTATATTTCAGGGTGTCCACCGCATCTGCCGTGTTGTCCACGAACACGCCGAAACGGGTTTTAATAAACTCAATGATCTCGGCATGGGAAGCGGTCCAGGTGCCGGCAATGACCGTCATGGCGGTTTCCAGTATACCGGTATCGGCAAACGACCCCACCATGGCCAGCAGCACCCGAAGGCTGTCTTCACCGGCCTGCTCCGCGGTTATCACCTTGTCCTGAATGCCGACAAGGGCCTCCCGAAGCCCCTGAAGCCGCTGGGCATAAACCTCCTGCCGCCAACCGGCCGGCGATTCCTGCGCATGGGTCAGCAGGTATTCAAGCTGCACCATGGATGCGCCGGCGTCCCGCAGCTGCTGCTTCTCCCGGACAATGCGCGCCACCGTGGCAAACGCATCAAACGGATCGGCAATACCGGCCAGATCGCAGTATCGGAACAAATCCGTTACTTTCCATTTCAATGTTCTGGCCAGGGTCACATACCGGAAGAACAGCGACAGCGTGTCCACCGTGAAATAGCCGTCCGTAAGGGGAAGGAGCCGCTCAAGGGCCTCCCTTTCGCTGGAAAGGGCGGTGGCCGCATGATCCAGGTATGGCGAAACATCGCTGCCCGATGCAGGGGTGGTCATCAGCTGCAAAAAATCATCGTACAGCCCGGCATCCATGGCCCCGCTGAGAAACAGCTTTTCAAAAAGGGGTTTTTCATATTCGCCGGAACGGGTGGCCGCAGGCCGGCAAGCGGTGTTGATGGGCCCGAAAAAGGCGGCCAGTTCCTCCACCTCCAGATCCAGCTCCCCGCGCAGCACCTCAAACTGTTTCAGGTTTATCAGACAATTGTCGTCCAGATTGCCGTCGCCCACCGCCGGATGGGAAATCAGATAATCCAGGGCCCACAACTCAAGGCCGGTCCTGCGCCAGAGCCGGAGAAAGCGGTTCATCCGGTCCAGGCGCGGCAGTGACATATTGTCCACCGTCTGATTGCCGAGGTCACAATCGTCAATGGGGCACAGGACCGTGCTCTCAGGCGACTGACTGTTAATAAAAGCACATTGCAACAGTTCCAGCAACTGGTGATAGGTGAGTCCGGATTTCTGCAGCAGCCGGTCCACCGGCACATTGGCGCCCAGGATATCATTGCTCCAGTACCGCTTCTGCCAGTAATTGGTTGCCCGTGGCGTAATGATGACCTGCTGTTCCTGGTCCGCGATGCCGAAATACTCCGCCGCAATGCTGCACGCATCCGCGGTCTGCTCGGCCGCAGATCCCGTGGGCAGCAGGAACGTCTTCATCAGATGATGGCGGGGGATGCCCAGGTGGGCCAGGTATATCCGGGTTTCTTCCTGCCAGAGGTTGAAATGGCAGAACAGCGGGAAATCCGCCAGTTTCAGCCGCTCATAGGCATCGGCATTGACATGTTGGGGTTCCGCTAACAGGTCCGCCGCCGGCCAGGTGCATTGGAAATCCAGCACCCCGTCCCCTTCCATGACCCGGTTCTCCAGAATCTCGCAGACCAGGTCAATATACGGCAGGGGGGTATTGGTGTTGGTGCAGTTCAGCTTGATATGGCCGAGGTCCGGCCGGCGTTCGAACAGCACGTCTTTCACGGTTTTTCCGCCGGTCCTGGCCTCTTTTTCGTTCAGAAACCGGAACAGGTCTGTGAGATAGGCCGACGGGCCGAGCACGGATTCGCAGTGCCGCACCTCCCGGATGTCGATGGGACCGAACAGCGTCTCCAGATCGGGAATCTCCTTTGTCAGTTCTTCAAGGTCACCGCTTTTATAGGCCCTTGAAAGAATCAAAGCAGGGTCCATAAGGTAGAAATCCTGGTAAAACTTGCCCAGCGCGGTCAGCACCACCGCATACTGATGCGCACTGGAGTCAAACACCTGTTCCGCGTCCGCTTTCGCCATTCCGCGCCGGGCCATGGCGTTGACAAACGGTGTCCGACCGGCCCGGTATACCTGGGCCGCGCTGTAATACCCCCCTTCCAGCAACTGCCGGCCGGTCTCCGCGGTGGGAGCAATGCGGTGAACCCGCTGCAATACCTTTGTGGCCGCTTTTTCATGCGCAGAAAGCCCCGCGCCGGTATCGGCAAACAAATGCGCGCAAGGGTCGCGCTTTAAATCAAAATCCGGCTTGGCCTCAATGGCCGCCCGTATGCCGTCGATGTTGCCCAGGGCATGGGCACTGCTGCGGCCCACCCGGGCCACCAGTGAAACCGCCGGGAACAAGGCTTCCGCGTTCTGCCTGAGCCATGATGCATAGGCGCGCCGTTTCTGTTTGGCGCCCTTACCGTCAACCCAGGACGGTATTTTATTGCCGTTTTCCGCAATCGTCGACAGCCAGTCGTCTTCTGAAAGGGCGGCAAAACTGCTCACCGCGGCATAAGCGCCGTTCTGCAGCCCGGTTTTTAAAAACAGTATCATGCTGTCAAAGGTGCCGGTCATCCTGCCCAGGGCGGCGGTGGTCTTGAAATCTTCCACCATTGCGTTACTGATCCCGGAAATCTTCGAAACAGATCCCCAGAAAGACGGGGTAAACCCCCGGCACCGGGCAAAGCAGGCCCCCACGGCGGTATGCCGGCCGGCGGGCACATTCGACGTTTCCAGCAAGGTTTTCAGGGATCCCTTGCCGTCAACCATGGGCTTTTCCATCACCCGGTCAACCTTCAGCGCTTCCAGGGCTTCCAGGATATGGTCCCTGTCCCTGGCCACCTGGCGGGACACCATGTTCTGCCGCAGGGCATTGTCCAGCATATCCGCCTTCAGGTCTTCTTCCAGCAGGGGGATACAGTCGGCGCAACGCTCCACCAGCATGGCGATCCATTCGTCCCATTCTTCGGGGTAATCGGGCATCAGATTTCCGGGAATGGTGGATGGCTGGTTCTGGCGGATAAAGGCGTAAAACACCTCGGCGGTCAGATACGGCCGGTCAACGGCATCGGCGATCCGCCGGGCCAGGGTCATCTTCATGATATCCTCGCCCGCCAGGCCGGTGTCTTTCCGAAGATAGGTGACATCCCGGTGGGTACCGCTCTCTTCGATGGCAGCAATAGGCGTTTCCGGCCCCAGGGTCTTTGTCAGCACCTTTTCCAGCACCTGGAAATCGGCCTTTCCCTTGTAAGGCGCATCCCCCTGGGTGAAGTTGGCCCACAACACCTTTCCGGTCACATGAAAGGTTTTTTCGCCGAGCACGGTCTTGTCCGGCCCGGTGACGCGGATACGCAGCTGAAAGGTTTCCCTGGGTTGTCCGGTAAGGGGATTTACGGGCGGGGCATACTGCACATCAAAAAACCCGTTTCCCAGGGTTTTGCGTTCCGCCAGCATGATATCGGCACGCATCTGTTTTTCAAACACCTGGACCGTGGCCAGCTTGATGCCGTCCCATGTTTCGTTGCGCACCGTGCCCCTCACCCGGTACTTGTCTTTGCAGGACACCATTCGGCTGTTGGCCTCGATCAGGGCGTTGATTTTATGGGCGGTCTTAAACCCAACGTTGCCGCTCACCGGCAGTTCGTGTTCGGCCTGAAAGGCCATCACCGCCTTGCGCGTGGTCTTGCCATACAACGGCACCGCTGCCTCTTTCCTGCCAATCCCATAACCCAGCCATGAAAGGGCCCGCTGAAGGTCCCGCACCTTTGCCTTCTGCATGTTCAGCCGGATGGGATAGCGCACCTTCATGAGCCGCTCGGTCTGCGGGACTTTCAGTTTTTTCACCGGCGCCACCCGGCTGGCGGAAACCGATTCAAGCCGCTCCAGGGTTTCCCTGTTCAGCCGGCCCGTCTGCTTGAGATGGTACTTCTTCTGAAAGGCCCGCAAAGCACGGCTTGTCGCCTCTCCCTGTTGCCGGGAGTTTCGGTCTTCGGTCAGGTCGATGTCCAGATCCGCGATCCGGGCCGCCCGCGTCAGCAGCCGGTGCAGATTCGCAGTCTGGGACTTCGTGGCAAAGCGTTTTTCAATAACGCCCTGGTTCAAGGCCTCGATGGTGGTCTTGTTGATCCGGTCGTTTGCCGGCAGCGACATGCGCTTTTTCACATCCTTCAGCGCCATAGCCGTGGTATCCCCCAGCCTGTGGGACATACGGTCGTCGGATGTTTCGTTGATTTTACCACCGAGATAAACAAGAATGTCCTGAAGCTTTTTCACGTCCTTTGATTTACGGGAATCGAAGGACCCATTGAGCAGTTTCATTGCAGACCTTCCCCTGCCGTGCGGCAATATATGGATGTGCGTATGTAAACATCCGACCCCAGAGGGGCCGGCTTTGATTACCCCTATAAAGGGGATTGTTTACAGTCTGAACTCACCCTTCGTGTCCTTCGTGAACTTCGTGGTTCAATTGTCTGGAGTTGATTACCACGAAGAGCACGAAGGGCACGAAGATAAATGCATCGCGTTGATGCCCCGGAACACTCCGGTATCTGTTTTGATCATTGGAACACTTGGTATTCGGATTTGTTTCGAATTTCTAATTTCGAATTTCGTGCTTTCGTCCTTACCGGCATAGCCTTTACTCTATGACCTGGCCCAGAGGACCAGGTTTTATTGACTGAATAAAAAATACCTATATCAAAGCCGCCTAGCATATGTCAATTGATTTTGACGATTTCTTCGTGTCCTTCGTGGCCAATTGTTTTTGACTCTCGCAAAGACGCAAAGCCCGCAAAGAATGACAAGAGCGGGCTTGGCGATAGATAATTCCCCCTGGTTCCCACGCTCCAGCGTGGGAACCGGTAAACAACAACACGTGCCCAGCCCCTTGCAGCGAAGCCGAGCAGGGACGGTTTTTTTGAAAGAAGCGGGCAGATTGTCTGAGCAGACGAGGTTTAGTGCATCTGCACGACAAGACAGGCGAGTTTCTGCCCGCGCCGAAAAAATCGTTCCTGCGAGGGTAGCCGAAGCTGCGGGGCGCCCTTTCTTTTGCATACTTTTCTTCTTCTATGAATGAATAATTGGTTGTTTAAAGTAATCACCGTAAAAAACACGATCCAAGCGTACTTTACTTTCTGTGAAAACGCCGCGCATGGCGCTGGAAACTTTTTACAAGGACAGCATTGTTAAAGAATTTGCTTAATTTTAATTTTTCTGGTATGGTGATGTGTTTATATAAAAAGGGTCATTTCAAAAGTATTTATAGAAACCCGCCGTGCCGGCACGGCGGGTTTTTTAGACCTTATCATTATCATTTTTGAAAAATCAGGCCTGAAGAATAGGGCTGAGGTACCGACGCTCACGGATCGACCGTTAAATGTAAAGGTAAAACAGGCAACATGAACGAAACACGCAATACCGCAATAAGAAACATCGCCATCATCGCCCATGTGGACCATGGCAAGACCACGCTGGTGGATGCCATGTTCAGGCAGAGCGGGCTGTTCCGTGAGGGGCAGGCCGTTGATGAACGGCTCATGGACAATATCGACCTGGAGCGGGAACGGGGCATCACCATTGCCGCCAAGAACTGCTCCATCAACTGGCGGCACACCAAAATCAACATCATTGACACACCAGGCCATGCCGATTTCGGCGGCGAAGTGGAGCGGGCCCTGTCCATGGCGGACGGTGCGATTCTGCTGGTGGACGCTTCCGAAGGGCCTCTGCCCCAGACCCGGTTTGTGCTGGACAAGGCCCTGAAGCAAAACCTTAAAATCATCGTGGCCATCAACAAAATCGACCGGAGCGATGCCCGGCCCGCGGAAGTGCTGGATGAAATCTACGATCTGCTCATCGACCTTGGCGCCTCTGACGAACAAATTGAATTCCCGCTTGTATACGCCATAGGCCGGCAGGGGATCGCCATGACCGACCCCTCTGTTACTGGAGAAAACCTGCACCTGCTGCTGGATATGATTGTCGATGAAATCCCGGCCCCTGTGTCCGATCCGGATGCCCCCTTTCAGATGCTGGTGTCGGACCTGGGATATTCCGATTACCTGGGCAGGCTGGCCATCGGCAAGGTGGTCAACGGGGCGGTGGCGTCCAGAAAAGACTTGGTCTGCATCAAGGAAAACGGGGCCCAACTTCCCCTGAAAGTCTCCAAACTCCAGGAATACCGGGGTATTGAACAGAAGGATACGGTCGAAGCCTCAGCCGGGGACATCATTGTCCTGGCCGGCATCGAAGATGTTCACATCGGCGATACCATCTGCACGGCGGACCATCCCACCCCCCTGCCCCGGATAACGGTGGACGAGCCCACGGTCTTCATGAACTTTACCCACAACACGTCGCCCTTTGCCGGAAAAGAGGGCAAGTGGGTCCAGGCCAGTAAAATTCATGCCCGGCTCATCAAGGAAAGCCTCATGAATGTCTCCATCCAGGTGGAAACATCCGACGACAAAGAAACCTTTATTGTCAAAGGCCGGGGCGAATTTCAGATGGCCATTCTGATCGAGACCATGCGCAGGGAAGGATTTGAGCTCTGTGTCGGCCGCCCCCAGGTCATCTTTCGGTATGAAAACGGTAAAAAACTTGAACCTGTTGAAAACCTGCTGATCGACTGTGAAAGCGCATATAGCGGCACAGTGACCGAAAAGCTGCTCAAAAAAAAGGGCGAGCTGGTCCGCATGGAACACCAGGACAACGACCGGGTGCGGCTTGAGTTTTCCATTCCCGCACGGGCCCTGATCGGGTATCGGGACGAATTTCTCACCGACACCCACGGCACAGGTATCATGAACGCATCTTTTGCGGGGTATCAGCCTTACCGGGGGGATTTTCCCGGCCGGTTCACCGGCAGCCTGGTGTCCGACCGCCATGGCCGGGCCGTGCCCTTTGCCCTTTTTAACCTGGAAGCCCGGGGCCGGCTTTTTGTAAACCCCGGTGACGACGTATACGAAGGGGTTATTGTGGGCGAACACAGCCGCGGTAACGATTTGAACGTCAACCCCTGCAAAACCAAGCAGCTCACCAATATGCGGGCCTCGGGCAAAGACGACGCCGTGGTCCTGACACCGGTATTGCCCATGACCCTGGAAAAAGCCATCCAGTTCATCGGCAATGACGAGATGATCGAGGTCACCCCCCGCACCATTCGCCTGCGCAAAACCATTCTCTCCGCCCACGGCCGCAAGGTCACAGAAAAAAGGGGGGCAGCGGCGTGATGCTGCGGTGTTGCGTAATTCGGCGCCATGTTGACACACCATTCAGGACTTGCTATAGATATCATACGATGGCTTCGTAAATAGCTTCCAACCCCGTCGCGGTGTTTTTGCAGGAAGTAACTTATGGAGGTCTAAAGACCTCCGCTACACAAACCGAGGTAATATCCCCTGATTCGATAATGGCCTCAATTCATGTAACGGAAGGCTTTAGCCTTCCACAAAAAAACAAGTTCCTTGGAAGTCATATTTTCTGACCATGAAGCACATGAAGATTATGAAGAAAGAATCAATGTATCAGAATTACTGAAATATCTCATTAAAACGCAAACCAAGGAGGCAGTCGCATGTGCAAAGGCATAGTGGCGATTGTGGTGGCGGTGGTTCTTTATTTTCTGTTCTGGCCCGTTCCCATTGATCCGGTGGCGTGGAAGGCGGCGGAAGCACCGGAGCTGGAGGGCCGCTATGCGCTCAACGACAAACTTGCCTCGGTTACCATACATGGACGGGATGTGGGCACGGGCCCGGAGGATGTAGCGGTTGATGACACGGGCCGCATCTACGTGGGGTATGAAGACGGCCGCATCGTGCGATTCGATGCGCAGGGAGAGAACCCGAAAGAACTGGCCGATACCGGCGGCCGGCCCCTTGGCCTTGATTTTGATTCGGCGGGCAACCTGATCATTGCCGACGGTTACAAGGGCCTGCTGCTGATGGATTCCGAGGGCACCCTGTCGGTGCTGACCACATCGGCCGAAGGCCTGGCCTTCGGGTTCACCGATGATGTGGATGCGGCCGAAGACGGCAATATCTATTTCAGCGACGCTTCTTCCAAGTTTGGCCCGGCCGAAAAAGCCCGGGACGACGTGCTCGAGCACGGTGGACATGGCCGCCTTTTGCGGTATGACCTTAACAACGGCACCACCACTGTGCTGATGGACGGCCTTCAGTTTGCCAACGGCGTTGCCGTGAGCCCGAAAGGCGATTACGTGCTGGTGACCCAGACCGGCAGCTACAATGTCCTTCGCTACTGGCTGAAAAGCGAAAAAGCCGGAACACACGATGTTTTCTTTGACAATCTGCCCGGCATTCCCGACGGCATCTCATGTGACGGCAGAGATACATACTGGGTTGCACTGTTCTCGCCCCGCAACGCCCTGTTGGACGCCATCTCAGAATATCCTTTGCTCCGGAAAATGTCCTGGCGTATACCCAAAGTGCTTCAGCCCCAGCCCGCGGCCCATGCCTTTGCACTGGGTCTGGGGATGGACGGAACAGTGACTCACAACCTTCAGCATAAAGGGGCGGACAGCTTTCATCCCATAACCAGTGTTGAACAGGCCGGCGACACCCTCTATTTCGGCAGCCTGACCTACCCGGCCTTTGCGTCCATGCCGCTGCCGGAGTAAATCAGGCCGGAGTAAATCACGGCTGATACTTGGGCAGGGTGACGAACTGGCGGAGGTTCTTCATCCTTTCGTAAGGGCGTTCCGCCAGAAAGACATCCACCACCCATTGGGGAAGATTGCCGCCCATGTCCGCGCAGATGGTGTACGTCAGCCGCGTATGAGCGTCGTCTATCCTCTCGATCACCCAACGGCCCCGGGCGAATTCCATGCGCACATACTTTTGGGCAATCTTTCCAATGCCATCGGTTTCATTTACCAAATAATGACGGCTTCGTAAAAAGCTTCCAGCGCCACGCGCGGCGTTTTTGCAGAAAGGAACGTGCGCTTGGATCGACTTTTTTATCGTGATTACTTTAAACAACCAATTTTTCATTCATACTTTTCTTTGCTCGCCCAAAGAAGATGGTCCCGTAAAAAGTCAATTTTGGGACGGCAAAGTAAAAAGTTCAAGATACGGCGCAGCCCTATCAATCCCGAGGAATGAGGCGTACTTGGCGTACGCCGCAATGACGAGAGATGCAGCGCAACACAGATATTGGACTTTTTACGAAGCCGTCAAAGAAAAGTATGCAAAAGAAAGGGCGCCCCGCAGCTTGGCCTTCGGCTTCCCTCGCAGGGACGCTTTTTCCGGCGCGGGCAGAAACTCGCCTGTCATTTTGTGCAGATGCATTAAACCTCGTCTGCTCAAACAGTCTGCCCGCGTCTTCCGAAAAAACCGCCCCTGCTCGGCTGCGCTGCAAGGGGCGGGGCACGTGTTGCTGTTCAGTTGTTTCGGCAGACTGAAAAACCTGGCAATAAACTAAAAAATTGCATAAAATTGATATGGTTACAATAAATTGGCAGATCAAGTTCCTTGGAAGTCTCATCCTGAATTCAGAATCTTATGAAGAATCGCCTTGGTGACCATGTAAGTCGGCCGAATGCCCTCGGGCCCCATTTCACCGGCAGCCAGGGTCTGGCCGCTCTGCAGGGGATTATCCGATGCATAATAGGCATAGCGGACGCAAATATCACTCGGCAGATGGCCCTTGATAATGGCGGCGCTGATGGCCTTCTGGTAATGGCCGCCTTCCATTTCCAGACCGATGGTGCCCCAGCTTTCCTGAAACCGGTTCAGAAGATCCTTGTTCTGAAGCGAAGTTCCCAGCACCGTGATCATGGGCCCGGTATGCACGGGAATATCCGGTTCAAAATCATCTTCGGTCAGGTCATTGCAGCACATGTAGTTGTCCGAGGTGCCCTCGATCACATGGGCCGTGGCCAGCATGACATCCCCCTTGCCGCCGGTGAGAATCCCCGCCTTGCCCATCACCGAAATGGACCGGATGTTCAATGCCAGGGGCGGTTCAGCTTCGGCCACCACTTCAGGGTTCAGCAAACAGTCCATCACCTCAAAAGCCTGGGCACCAAAGGCATAGTCCATGACCAGCAGCACCGGCCTTTCCGTTTGAATACGGGAAAAATCGAGCCCATGATCCTGATGCTGCGGCAGGTTTGCGAGTCCGTCGGTATCAATGATCTGGCAATCTATGTGAGATCCCGATTCGTCGAGGTATTGCGTCATCCCGTGTCCCCGGGCAAATGAAAGCACCGTATCCCCTTGATTGCGAATGCACCCGATAAAGCTATAAAGGTCGTCAATCTGATTACCGGCGAGGTCCTTGCAGGTTTTTGCGGCCGCGTGACCGTAAAGCAGGTTCACAACGCTGTGAAGATTGGCACTGATCACGTGAAGCGGCCGCTCCGCCAGCCCCAGCGCCCGTAACCGGGACTTTAAACCGGCGGCCCATTGCTCGCCATGTTGCTGATGGGCGATTGCATTCATCAGCGAGGGTGTCATGTAAACGGTCAGGGCATTTTCAGAAGCCTCCTTTTCACGGCTCACCCTTTTGCCAAGGTTGTGAACCAGACGGAAAAGGCCGCTGTTGCTGTTGCCCTCGGCCCTTCCCTTTTCCAGGTTTTCGTAGGTCTGCAGCGTCTCCTGGTAGGACCGCCCCAGTATCAGGCTCAAATTCCACAGGGCCTGATCCAGCGCCTGTCCCGTGAGATCGTCGACTTTCGGGACATGAGATTCCAGCTTTCGCCATTCCCCGGTCATATTGCCGTCGTCATCGGTCATGTGCCGCTGGATTTTGCCGGCCTCGATATTCAGAAACGAAAGATGGGTCATAATATCGTATATTTCGCTCAACCCCCGCGTGACAATGAAGCACACCTCGTTTTCGTCGATCCGGTAGCACACACGCCGTCGCTTGCGGGGCACAATCCGCTCGAACACGTGGTCCCCGAAACGGTCTTCGTCGGTGAGAGTAATACGGGTGCACTCGTCAATGCCGCAGGGAAGGCGGTCGATGACATACTCAAGGCCGTTGAGCTCCACCACTTTGGAATCGTTCATGCTGCCGTAGATTTCCGGGCTAAGGGTCAGCAGATAGTCCCCGAGCTGGCGGCCCATTCGGCCGGACGGGCGATAAAAGCCCCGAAGCGCCATGGCCTTGGCAATGGTTTTAAACGAACTGATGGCAAACCGGGCCTTCTGGGAAGGGGTCAGGTTTTTCACGTAGGCATTCCTCTGGGTTATCCTGAATTCATGAAATAATACATTTCATTGTAAAACAAAACAAAAGCACAGTAAACCCCCGACCGCTGAGGGGCCAGTACATCCGTTTGTTGGGATTTTCTTTCTTCGGAATCGAAATCGCTATCGGGATCGGAATCGACGCTGTAGGCCGCTTAATCCTCTCGAACTTGGTTGCCTCTTCCGCCGAGACGGCTGAACATCGCAGCCATCCGGTCGAGTTCAGGCTGTCGGCCTTCTCGTAAACTCATGCAACGTAGCCTATCGAAAGACGATAGACATCCAGTTTCTCGTGTCCAAGCGCCATATCTCTTCGCTCCCGATAGCCCGTATATTTCATGAAATTTTTGATTAATATTATTTTATGGCATTATTTCAACGCCATATGTTGTTTTTTATAGTCATTTCAAAATTGCAAATATCAAAAAATTTCACCCTTCGGGCGAGCCGCCTTGGCCGCATCTGCGGCGTTGGCCCATATTCGCGGTAGATTACTACAGCTTCATATCGGCCGCCTTGCAGCTGCGCCCAAATCGACTCGTGAAATAAGCGGGATAGCGATCCCGATTTCGATTTGGATTATCCCAACCCATTTTTCATTCATACTTTTCTTTGCTCGCCCAAATGAAGATGGTCTCTTAAAAAGTCGCTTGCCGACGGCAAAGTAAAAAGTTCAAGATGCGGCGTGTCTATCTTACTCTCGAGGAATCATTTGTAGGGGCGAACCTTGTGTTCGCACTCTGATCGGGCGA